>NZ_NBCN01000006.1:0-366595 GCF_002099185.1 Streptomyces sp. CB03238
CCAAAGACCGGACTCGACCTCACACCGCGTAACCCCCGCCGTTAAAGATCTCTAGACCGCGTATCAAAGACCAAACGCCACAGTCGCACCGCTCTACCTGCTCGTCGCTGGCCAGCGTGGCCATTGCGTTCCGCTGGTATCCGTGGTTGCGCATGGAAAGCTCGACGATCCAGCGGGGCAGGTGTCCTTGGTGTGCACTTCACCGGAGGTGGCGCCGCAGTCGCGGTCTTCATCGGGGACGCAGATGGGGCCGCGAAGACGGGGAGTGACTCAGTACGACGGTGGTCATGTGGTACTCGGGAAGCGGTAGCGCCTGCGAGGCGGGCTGTCGATGCTGGTGGCGTCAGGCATGTTCAGTCACCTCTTCCTGTGGGTCCGGGATGCGCTGTCCGCGTGACTCCGCCACCCGGAGCACGTCGGTCAGGGCCTCGGCCATTCGACAGGCCAGCCAGCGGTACTCATTGGCCGACAGCGCCCGCGCCGGGGGCCAGGACTTCGCGGGCGTGCTCCAGCAGTTCTTCTCCCATGCTGAGTTGGACGGCTTCGATGCTGTCGGCGAGTGTGGACAGGTAGCCCCTGCCGTCGGTGCTCAGGTAGCACGGGCGCCCGTCTGGAGTCGTCCACGGCAATAAGCGGTGGCCGACCAAGCCCGATGCCGCGTCGTACAGTTCCCTGCGTCGCATGCGGTCCGCGTCGCTCCTGGGCTTGGTCACCGTGCACCCCTGGCTGGGTCGCTGATAGGGACACGGTGACCGTAGGAGCTGACTGTGCGTCACTCCATGCATGCGCCAGGACAGTTCTTCACGACGCAGGGTGTGCGAAGTGCTGCGCTGCGTGGTAGCTATCCGACGACGCTCAAGTAGGAGGCCATGTCGACACACGTCCGATCCTCGCTCCATCGAATCACGTCGTTGACGCACTCTTCAATCGGAAAGGCGGGGCCTGGCGAATACAGCGATCCGCCCGCCACGGGTGCCATCCGTCCAGAAAGGGTTCAGCAGGTCTCGTCCTGCCATACGAGGAACTCCCGTGGGGCCTTCCTGGAAAGCAGGTCGACAATCGGCAGCTCCGCCAAGATGCTCAGCCACGCGTCGAGCGAGTAAGCACCGCCAGGGAACCACCATTCCGCGTGGCCTCCCAGATTTTCAAGCTCCTCGTCCAAAGAATACCTGAGCTCGAACATCACTTGAAGGTAGCCCACATGCTCCCCGGAGGAATCCGCTACCTCAAGCTGCCGGACCAGGCTCAAAGAAAAGGTGGGATCCGGTAGCCATCCCGCCTTTCCATACTGAAAGAGATACCCATCTGCGTCAGGGTCGTCAGGAACGTCGAATTGAACCTCAGAAAACCTTCGTACGACGTCGAAGAACCGCCCGTTCGGAGAGTCGACTGACACTGCGCCCGCAAACATCTCACGTGCGATCTCCACCGCTCCACGCGTTTGCTTCCCCTTCAACGGCCTGCCTTTCCGTCCTGGGTATGAGAACGCACACCGGACCCGCCGGCCAGTAGCCCGGCGGCCCCTCCGGTGAAACTTCCGGCAAGGCCAGAATCGGCGCATCCAGCGAGGAGGAGGGACTCCCGATCAGCTCACCCAACAATAGAGGATGGTGGAAGCGGCCTCCGGGTCAAGGTCCAGGCCTTCATCCGCCTTCTCCTCCGCCCACCATTGGCCCAGCTCGTCGATTTGCGAGACGCAAGCCGGTGCGAGTGAGGTCACGAGGACGTCGGAGACCCTGATCACAGCAGGACCGCCGTCACTCTCGGCCATGACCTCCGGGGCTTCTTCCCGGACAAGATCTTCGAACGAACGACCACTGAGATGAGCTTCCTATTCCAGAAGCGCTGCCTCTGCGTCGAAATTCCCCAGACAAACCAAGGGAAATGAATCGTCCGGACCGGCGTCCAGCACCCCGACCGCACCGGCCCGCGGTGCCACGAAGAATTTCACGACACTACTCACGGTTCACCCCGGGATCAATTCGACGCAGGACTGAGCCCCACCGGCCTCGTGAGACCCGCCCTCTGGCGTCAGTCCTCAACTGGTTCCACTCGAATGGGTTGAGCACCACCCAGATAGAGCATGCACCCCGCGTCCTCCACATCCGAGTTCTCTGGTGGGACCACGTAGATCCCTGCGGTGGGCGCGGGGAACCAGCCGAGATTACGCGGAGGGTCATACGCCTCGTAATGACCGACGTAGAGCCTCGCCGGCGGAATGGATACCGTACAAACATCTCCCACACGGAGCTCGGACAGCTCCGGTTCCACTCGATATGGAACCCATTCCCCGTGAGAGTTTTCACCCGGGAAGGAGAATGTGCCATCCCAGCGAAAATTCGAGGAGCGGTCGATCACCCCCCACGGCCATTCCACAATAATCCGGCGCGAATGCACCGCGACCACCCGAGCACTTGCCGGCTCACAGGAGACGACGACTTCGTCGCCGATCTCAGGGATCATATCTTTTCGCCACCACCAGTTCTGGCCGCCAGTCCAGCAGACCCCCTGGCCCAACGGCGCCACGAAAGAGGTTCACGATACTAGCCAGGGTTCATCCCGGGCGGCCCAGTCGTGTCGCGGGTCGGAGTCATCGCCAGAAGCGCCTCCGGGCACAGCTCGCGGCCCACAGTACCCACACCCTCTGCCGGGAGGGCCCCGGATACCTCGGGGCCCACGGTTTCGCAGGAGGACGTACTGAGCACAGAACGCGATGCGAATGGCCCGCCGGGGATTCCAGCGGGCCATTCATGGAATGCGGCGAGCACGTCCAGATGTGCTCGCCTCACTCCAGGGTCAGGCAGCGATCGTCAATTGTTCACGACGGGGTCGCTATTCCTCTTCGTGTACCGCAGAGATGGATCGCTCCCAATATGTCAAGCGATCCTCGGAATACTTGTTCAGTACCTCCCAGACGTCGCCGATGGAAACATGCGCGGGCACGTTGGCGGACACCATGCGCTGGCGCCACAACTCACTTTCGCAGCCAATCCTGCGGAGCTCATCGCGGACCGTTTCCACCAGTTCGGCGTCTTCCGTCCAGATCGCCACCGTGGAGTTCCCCGCATCTTTCACCTTGCGGGAAAACCACAGCCGGTCGTCGCTCCGCTCGGCTCGCACCTCGTCACCCAGGCTGACGCCGGTCACGAGAAACGGGATGCTGCACAGGCGGTAGGTGTCCGGGGCGGAGGTGTCGGCACCCCAGACGCTCTCAACGTGCACGCCGGTCTGCTCCGCGATTTCAGGGTCCAGTCTGAACGCGATCTTCACGGTAGCCGTTTCCTTCACCCTGGGATCCCTCCGTTGAGGAGCAAGAGGAACTGTAGGGGCCCCATATCGCTCTTGAGCTGGTTACAGTCCCGGCATGCTACACGCCCATTGCTGGCCTCACGGGTGCCACCCATGGCCACAGGCTGCCAGTGATCCAGTTCCATCTGGAAGTGCGGAGGTTTCACACCGGTGCGCGACGGGTTCGCAATGTCCACCGGGTCTCCGCAGTAGTCACACATCAGGTAGCCGTCGTTCTCGACGAGATTGCCGTCGACGATCTCCTGGCGCACCTTCTGGGTGAACTCGCACTTGCTGGGGCGCTTCTTCTTCGACGCGTTGTGGACGAGAAGGTCGGCTTCGCCGGCTTGGACGTGGTAGGTGTGCTGACCCGCGACGGTGAGGTTGTGGACGCGCTGGGTTCGGTAGGTGTCCGAAACCGTGGTGATCTGGACCCAGGTCCCCGCGGAGGTCTGGAGCCACATTCCTGGCTCCAGCTCACCCGCTTCCGCCCACCGCCCGAAGTCGGGCAGCCAGAAGGGATGTCCGTCAGTCGCCGTGATCTTGGCGGGCTTGGCCTTTCCGTTCTTGCCGTCGGTGTCGACGGTGAGCGTGACCAGGTGCTTGACGCCGTCACCGATGATGGTGTCGACGACGGGGCGCGCCTGGAGCTCACCGGTTTCCGGGTCGGAGGCCAGAACCATTTCGCCGATCTTCAGATCCTCGATGTTCTTCGCGGATCCGTCGGCCATGACGATCTTGGTGCCGGGAACGAAGCTGTTCGGCACGGGTTCCTGTTGCGGTATCGGGCAGGAACCCCCATCCGCCTCCGCCTTCTTGCCCTTTTGGGACGAAGCGCGATGCTTCCCCTTGCCCCCGTCCTTGGGCTTGGACTTGGACTTGGGCTTGTCACCGGCCTTGGCCTTCGGCTTGGCCTTGGCGGCCTTGTTGCTGCCCTTGACCGCGTCCGCGGCCTTCGCGCCCTTCTTCGCCCACTTCGCCGCGGTCGCCGCCGCGCCCACGCCGGGAATGGCCGCGGCCATGGACAGCGCCGCGTCCTCGTAGTTGCCCTCGGCCGCGTACCAGACGCCGTTGGCGACGTCCGCGACCTCGCCGATGACCGGGACCATGCCCGCCACGTCGAGGGCCGCGTGGCCGATGTCCGAGAAGGAGATGTCGTCGAAGAAGTGGCCGTCGATCTCGACGAACGAGATCGGGTTGCCGCCCGCGAAGGCGTAGCGGTTGCCCGTGTACGGGTCGGTGGCCAGGGACATGTCGTCCAGGGCGCCGCCGTACATGTCGCGGGTCAGGAACCGGTTGAGGCCCGGGTCGTAGTTCCGGAAGCCCATGTCATAGGTGCCGGAACCGTCGTCGTAGCGGTGGGCGTTGTAGCGGTAGTTGTTGTACTGCTCCTTGTCGGGGTTCGCGGCGTCGGGCTTGTCGGCGCCGGTGAACTGCTTCTCGTCGTCGGAGCCGTAGGCCGTGTAGCCGTAGGTGGCGCGGGTGTTGCCGTCGTCCTTGGTGACGGCCTCCACGTCACCCTTGGGGTGGTAGAGGTACTGCGAGTACTCCTTCGTCGCGTCGGTGTTGTGCTTGATCTGGGTGAGCTTCTGGCCCCAGGGCGAGTACTGGTAGGACTTGGTCGCCTTGCCGGCGACCTCCTCCCGCAGCACCTTGGACTCCATGCCCAGGTAGGTGAAGAGCGTCGTCTTGCCGCTCGTCCCGGACGTGGTCTGGGACGCGGTGCGGTCGAAGGCGTCGTAGACGTACGTCGTCGACTTCGCCGACGTACCCGTACCGGCCGTGTGCTTGGCGATGCGGTCGAAGCCGTCGTACGCGTACTTCTCCTGCACCGACCCGTTCGACGAGACCGTGTCCAGGCGGCCCAGCGGGTCGTAGTTGTACGTGGCGGAGACGCCGCCGGTCGTCGTCTTCAGCAGGCGGTTGCGGTCGTACGTCGACAGCGTCTTCGCGGTGCCCATCGTCTGCTCGACGATGTTGGAGTTGCCGTCGTAGACGTACTCCTCGGTGCCCGCCGCGTCGCCGGTCTTGGTGACCTTGGCGATGCGGTCCTGCGGGTCGTAGGCGAACGTCGAGACGGTGTCCAGGTAGTCCGCCGGGTTGTCGGCGTTCATCACCTTCGCCGTGTCCTTGGAGCGGTTCCCGTTCGGGTCGTACTCCAGGTCGTGCGAGGCGACGACCGTGCCACCGCTCTTCTTCTCCACCTGCGACTTGACCGCGCCGTTGAGCCAGTAGCCGTAGTCGACGGTGTTGCCGTTGGGCTTGACCTGCTTCAGCGGCTGGCCGCGGTCGGTGTAGGTGAAGGTGGTGATCTGCTGGTTGCCGGCCGTCGGCGAGTCCGCGTTCGTGATCTTGTTGATCATGTCGCGGACGTCGTACTCGGACTTCGACCACGTCACGTCGTGCGTGGTCGTCACCGGGTTGCCGTTGGCGTCGTAGGTCAGCGCGGTGGTGTTCTTCACCGTGCTGCCGAGCTTCTCCTCGACCTTGGACAGCTGGTTCAGCTCGTCGTAGGTCATCGTGTACGCGTCGGCCTTGGCGCCCGGCGAGAGGTCCTTGACCTCCGACAGCAGACCGTTGACGTCGTAGCGGTAGGTGAAGTCCTTCTTCTCGTTGTCGACGTCACCCGCGTTCGAGCGGACGAGCTTCACGCCGTCGGCGACGACCGTGCCGTCGGCCGCGTCCGTGAGCGTGATCTTCTGGGTGCCGGACTCCGTGAAGGAGTACGAGCCCAGCGAGACCCACTCGCCCTTGCGCTGCGTCTGGTTGACCGGCTTGGTGACCGAACCGGACGCGTGCGTGATCTGGTACGGGGCGTTGGTCGCCGCGCCGGTCACGTCACCGTGCCGGACGAAGACCTCGTACGAACCGTCCTGCGGGATGGTCAGCTGCCACGTGAAGGACGACAGGCCCAGGCCCTTGGGGGCGGTACGGGTGTCGTAGCCCCACTGGCCGGTGGCCGTGGACGTGGACCACGTGCCCTGCGAGGCCGTGTTGTGGACGTCGGAGGAGTCGACGACCACGACCTGGCTGCCGACGGGGATACCGTCGTCGGAGCGGGCCTTCTGGTTGCCGGACGGGTAGAAGTCCCACGTCATCGTCCGCTGCGACGAGCCACCGGCCGAGGTCAGCGTGTTCTTCGTCTGCTGGCCCAGGTTGTTGTAGTCGTACGTCGTGGTGATGTCGAACGGGTCCTGCGCGGACTTCGTCCAGCCGTTGTCGTAGTAGGTGTAGTGGGTGTCGTTGCGGACCGTCTGCCCCTGGGACGGCGGCGCGGAGACCCGCTGCAGCTGGCCGACCGCGTCGTAGAAGAAGAGCGTCTTGTCCGGGGTGTTGTAGCGGGTGTCGTCCTTGTCGAAGGGGCGGAGCTGCTCCTTGACCCGGTTCAGCTCGTCGTAGATCGTCTCGGACGTGTAGTCGGTCGCGTCGTCCGTCGTTTCGACGCCGCGCGGGCTGATCTCCTTGGTCTTGTTGCCGACCTCGTCGTACTCCAGCCTGGTCGTCCGGTAGGTGATGTTCCCCGAGCCGTCCTTGGAGTACGGGACCTTCACCTCCTTGGTCAGGCCACGCCGGTCGAAGACCATCTCGGTCGTGTTGCCCTCGGCGTCCGTCGACTTGTCGACGCGCCCGTCGAGGTCGTAGTTGACGGTGGTGAACGTGCCGGCGGCGTCGATCGTCTTGGTGACCCGGTGGTTCAGGTCGTAGACGTACTTCGTCGTGTAGTCGGCCGTGTCGGCGGTGGCGTTCTTCTTGGGGTCGACGACGGTGACCAGGTTGCCGACGTTGTCGTACTGGCTGGAGACCTTGTCGCCCTTGGCGTTGACCACCGAGACCGGCTGGTAGATCTCGTCGTACGTGTACGTGGTGGTGTAGTCGCCGACCGTCGCCGTCAGGTTGCCCTTGGGCTCGGTGACCGTCTTGACGTTGCCGACCTTGTCGTACGTGGTGGTCGTGCGCCGCTCGTCGTCGGTGTCGAGGTCCTTCGGGGCGAGCGTGGCGGTGACCTGGTCGGCCGCGTCGTACACGGACGAGGACTCCGCGCCGTTCGGCGAGAAGACCTTCACCATGTTGTTGTTGGCGTCGTACACCGGCGCCGGGGTGGTGATGAAGACACCCGCCGCCTGGTCCTTCGGCTGCTTCTGCTCCAGCGGGCGGCCGAAGTAGTCGTACGTCTGGGTGACCTTGGCACCCTTGGCGTTGACGACCTCGGTGGTGTTGCCGCGCTCGTCGTAGACGAAGGTCGTGACGTTGTTCAGCGCGTCAGTGATCTTCTTCGGGTAGCCGGCCGGGCCGAAGTCCGCGTAGAGCGTCGCGTGGCCGTTGGCGTCGGTCTGCTTGGTGGGCTGGCCGTACCCGTCGTACTCCGTCGCCGCCGTGTAGTCACCGGCGGTCGTCGTGGCGACGCCCTCCGGGTCCGTCACGGACGTCTGGTTGCCGAACTGGTCGTAGCCGAACTCCCAGGTGTTGCCGAGGGGGCTCGTCTTGCGCCACAGGTCGGCGGAGTAGCCGTCGAGCCGCGTCGTGTACTCGAACTTCGTCGCCTTGTCCGGGTACGAGGCCGGGTTGCAGTAGTCCGTGGGGTTGAACTGGGTCCAGGACTTGGTGACCTCGGCGTCCCACTGGCGCAGCGGGTAGCCCGTCTTCGCGTCGTAGCAGTACGCGGTCTTGGCGCCGTTGGCCTCCTCCATGTAGACGACGTTGTTGTCGGCGTCCCAGCTCATCTTGCTGGTCTGCGCCTTGGCGTTCGTCATCTGCACGGGACGGCCGAAGTCGTCCAGGACGTGGTCCGTGGCGCGCAGCTCGGCGTCGGTGACCTTGGTGTCGATGAACTTCGGGTTCGCCGTGTTCGGCTTGTAGGCGAAGTTCGTGGCACCGCCCAGGCGGTCGGTGATGGTCTGGGTCCACCAGTGGTACTTCGGGTCGTCGCCCTCCTTGGGGTAGTAGTACGCCAGGGAGGTCGCGTTGCCGCGCGGGTCGGTGGCCTTGACCAGCTTGACGTTCTTCATGCCCTGCGTCGCGTCGTAGGTGAACGCGAAGACCTTGGGCTGCGAGGACGCCTCACCGTCGACGACCTGCCCGAGCAGACCCGTGTCGGTGTAGTAGAACGAGATCTTCCGGCCCGAGATGTCCGTCATGGACTTCACGTGGTCGTAGATGTCGGGGTCGTTCAGGCTGGTGCCGGAGACCTTGGCACCCGTGTCGTTGATGTACTGGTAGCTCGCGTCACCCTTCTTGTAGTAGTCGAGGGTGAGCGTCTGACGGCCGGCCGGGTCCGTGATGTACGCCAGGAACTTGGTCGGCTTGTTCTTGGACCTGCGCTCCTCGTACGTGAACGTCTGCGTGTTGCCGTCATTGTCGACCGCCGACGTCATGTAGCCGTCGCAGCCGAAGAGGAACCGCGTCCCGTCCGGGCGCGTGAGCGTCCAGGCGTCGGGGACCGGGTCCTTGGTCGGCTTGCAGTCCAGGTTCGCCTTGGGCGTGACCTTGAAGTGGACGCCCGCCGGAGCCAGCCAGCTGCCGTCCGCCTGCTTGCGGAAGGTGTGCGTGGTGCCGTCGCCGTCCGGGAGCCTGATCTCGGTCGGGTTCGTGTTCGGGTGGAAGTCCAGCGGCGCGCCGAGCCGGGTCGGGCCGGAGACCTGCGCGGACCAGCCGTGACCGAGGACGGTGTCGGAGGTGTCCAGGGTGTTGTACGCCAGGCGCGCGAAGGTGTTCAGGCCACGGCCCGGGTTGTTGATGGCGTTGTACTGCCAGACGCTGTTGCCGGCCGCCACGTTGTTCATCAGCGACGAGCCCGCGCCGGTGTTCTTGCCCGAGTACGAGTAGAACTTCTCCAGGCCCAGCTGGTTGGAGGTCGGGTCCTCGATCGCCACGTTCTGCTTCAGCGGCGGGATGCCGCCGGTGCCGGCGGACAGCCAGGTGCCGTCGGCGACCTTGCGGACGTCCCAGCCCAGCACGTACTCGCGGCGCTTGTTGCCCGAGTCCGAGTTGATGGCCGTGTTGACCTGGGCCTGGATCGTGGCGGACTTGCCCGGCAGCAGCGCCGGGATCGCCGTCTTGAGCTGGTTGCCGCCCGTGGTGACGTCCGTTCCGTCCGGGAGCTTCCAGGTGTAGGACAGTTCCCGCTCACCGGCCGCCCACGCGGTGGCGGTGGTGTTGGTGACCGTGAAGTCCACCGTGTAGGTGGAGTTCGGGGTCATCCGGGCCGGGGTCGTCGGCGCGTAGTACGTGTCCTCGGTGGTCGCGTCGACGTAGATGACCCGCATGTACGGGCGCAGCTGCGGGTCGGCGGCCTCGGCCGACAGGAACAAGGTGCGCTCCTGGGGGCCGGTGGTGGACTCGTCCTTCAGCCTGACGGCCACGCCCTTGTTGCTGGCGGGGGTCTTGACCCAGGACTTCATCAGTCCGGTGGCGTCCCACCAGTGGCGGCCGACTTCGTCGGTGATCTGCGGGACGGTGTCGGCGACGGTCGCCGACATGTCGCCGCCCGGCGTCGTCCAGGCGGTGGTGGCGTTGGCGTTGTTCCAGGTCGCCGTCGTCTCGTCGAAATCGCGGGTCAGCGAGTGGAGCTCGTAGACGGCGCCGTTCGTCTCGCTGGTGGTCTCCGCGCCCCACATGTAGAACGTGTTCTCCAGCACCGTGGCGGTGGTGGGGATGTCGCTGGTGGGGAACTTCAGCACGGCACGGGTCTTGCCGTACGTGGAGGAGTTGTTGCCCACGCTCAGCCAGGTCTGCCCGATGTCCCAGGACTTGATCTTGTCCTGGTTGGTGGTGGGCTGGGCGGAGGAGAGGGTGGTGTCGGTCTGGCCCGCCTGGATGATCTTCATCGTCCGGCCGGCCTTGGGGATACCGACGACCCGGGTCGGGGAGCCGAGCAGCTCGCCGCCCTTGGTCTTGACCGCCAGCTGGTAGTAGTACGACTTGCCGATCTCGGCGGTGCTGGAGTCGGGGGTGGGGACGGCGGTGGTGTCGGTGTACGTCGTCGCGCTCGCCGGGATGGGGGCGATCAGCGTGGCGGCGGACGGGGTGAAGACCTGCTGCGTGGAGCGGTGCAGCTGGTACTCGACGATGTCCAGACCGCTGTCACCGGTGGTGTTGCTGTACTTGGCCCACGACAGCTCCGGACCGGTGGAGTGCACCACGGTAGGCGAGTTCAGCGCGGCGCCGACCTTGCCGTAGGTGACGGTCAGGCGCGGGTAGGTGGAGGTCTCACCGCCGTAGTCGTTGCCGTCGGCCGCCTCGTAGCGCGGACCGCCGGTCAGGGCGGTCGACGACTCGTCGGTGGCCTTCAGCACGAAGCCGTGGTTCGTGGCGGTACCCGAGACCCACTTCTGGACGGTGTCGGCGACCGGGAACTTGTGCCACTGGTTGTACTCGCCCTTGTTCTTCACGATCGTGGCCGGGTTCACCAGCCGGACCGCGTCGGCGAGGGTACGGGTGGTGGCAGAACCCGTGTCACCCAGGACGACCTTGCCCGCGGTGCCCTTGGAGAACCAACGCTGGGTGGAATCCAGCGTCTTCCACGTGGCACCGGTCCCGGTCTGGTTGACCGTGTAGCTGTTGGTGCCGTCCCGGTGGGTGACGGTGTACGGCGCGGCCGTGGCCGCGTCGGAGGCGGCCGGATAATGCACGTCGACGCGGTAGCTCGCGGTCTCCGGCACCTTCGGCTGCCAGGTGTACGTCTCACCGGTCGCGGTGTTCTTGTTGTACGCGTAGTCGCCGCTGATGGCCGCGCTCGTGGAGCCCTTGGGCCACTCGCCGACCGCCGCCGTGCCCGCGTCGCCGTCGTCCTGCTGGACGCTGGTCCCCGACAGCTCACCCACCAGGGTGCTGGTGTTGGACCAGGTCGCCGTCGACTCCGCCCACGAGCCGGTCGCCCGGTAGGCGCCGATGGTGACGTCGTTGCCGTTGGTGGTGTGCGCCTGGTCGAAGTACATTTCCAGGCGGGCGGTGTCGATGTCGACACCCGCCGGGATCTCATCGATCGGGAACTTGATCAGCGAGCGGGCGGTCCCGGTGTCCGTCTTGCCTGCCGACAGCTTCCAGGTGGTGTTGAAGTTCACCCCGGGCTGGTCGGACAGCACCATCGCGTCCTGCGACTGCGACGCATTCGGCGTGACCGTGATCGTCGGATCGATGACGACCGGATACTGCCGCTCCTTCGCCGCCAGCCAGGAGGCGTCCGGAGTGACCGTCAGCGTCCAGCCCTTGCCGTTCTTGGCGCGGGTGAGCTTCTGGGTGACCTGGGTGCTGTACGTGCCACCGGTCGGCGACAGCGTGTCCTTCTTCGCGTCCGTCATGTACGGCGCGGGGATCACCATCACCGGCGTCTGCGGTGCCTCACCGAACAGCGCGATGGAGCCGTCCTTGCGTACCTCGGGCGTCAGGCCCTCGGTGTCGAGGGTGAAGGTGAACTTCACCGGTCCGGCCGGGCGCTCGGCCAGGACGATGTTCTCCTTGACCTGGCCGGCACCGACGACGTACTCCAGGTCGGCCCCCGGCACCGCGCCCTTGTAGGTGACGGTGGCGCCCTTCGCCTCCGGCTTCAGCGCCGCCTTCGCGCCATGGAGGCCCAGCGTGACCGAACGGCCGTCGGGAGCCTCGTACCGCAGCAGCTTGTCGGGGCTCGTAACGAATGAACTGCGGGCGCTGTTGGTGGTGTTGGCGAAACCCTGGGCGGTGGGCTTGACCGCCGGGTCGATCGTCTTCCACGACGAGCCCGAACGGTACGACGTCGGCACCGCCGACAGCTCCGCCTGCACCCGCCCGTCCGACAGCTGCCAGAACCGCGCCTGCGACGTACGCCGCTCGGTCAGCTCCTTGACCCGCTTCGGCTCGGGCAGCGCCTGGCCCCTGGGCAGCTTTTCGCGGCTGGGTATCTCCAGCTTCCCGCCCTCGGGCGGTGCCGCCGCGGACTGCTCCTCGTCGTCCGAGAACCAGCCCGCGATGGTGTCGACGACGCCCTTGTCGTCACCATCGCCCGGCGCTCCCGGCGGAGCCGCGTAGGCGAGCTGCGGCAGTAGCGTGCCCGCCACCGCCGCCGCCACCAAACAGGAGACGTATCTCCTGTACGGAATCTTCACATCGATGCCTTTCGCAATGCGCCCATTTCGGCGCATGCGAAATGGGCACACGGAACGAGTCGGCCGGAGGTTTCCGGACCGGCTTTGCATACTGCGGCGTGATTTCTAATCAGGTACCTGAAGGTAAGTCAACCGTTCGGACAATCGGGACACTTCGGGACCGAAATGGGCGCCCATACGCCCGATTTTTCCGGTCGCTCGCGCCGGGCCGGGCGGCTGGTGTATAACCGCCCGGTTCCGCACCGAACTCATTTCACGGAAAGCCGCACTCCCATGGCATCCAGCACGGAATCCGAAAAGCCCGGCCCGGACCGGCGCGGTCCCGACCGGCGCGGTCTGGCGATCGCCGGTGCCGTCCTGCTCGCCTGCGGCGGTCTCGTCGGCTACGGGGTCCTGAACACCGAGGACCGGCCCGCGCCACGGGCCGTGCCGACCGCCGAGGTGACCTACGAGGTCACCGGGACCGGCACCGTCGAAATCTCGTACGCGGGGGGCACCACAAACGGCACGGCGGCGATCGAGAAGGCCGTCACCCTTCCCTGGAAGAAAACGGTCCAGGTGCCGGTCGGTTCCTCACCGAGCATCGGCATCATCCTCAACGGGAAGGGCGGCGAGGCCGGTTGCACGCTCGCCGTCCGAGGCAAGCACGTACAACGCGCCACCGCTTCGGGTACATACGGGCGCGCCACGTGCACCGGCCCCCAACTGACCGCGAAAAAGCCGTAAACAATAAAAAAGCGAATTCTCGGCACGACTTTTCTGAGGAGTGGGGCATTTGAGCCCGCGACGCAAAGCGCACGCGTACAAACCTCTGAGCATGAAACGCAGAACCTGGCTGACTCTCGCTGCCGTGGTGGCCGGCGGCGCGGGGATGGTCACCGTCGCCGTCGCCGGTCCCGGCGACGGGCCGGCCAAGGGCCCGGCCGAGCGGCCGGCGAAGCTGCGGACGCTGGGGCTCGGCGAGGGCAAGGCCGGCGAGCGGACGCTGCCGAGCACCGAGACCGAGGAGTTCTCGCTCATCGGGATCGGCTGGGGCGACGCGAAGACCCGGGTGACGGGCGACGCCAGGGTACGTACCCGGGACGCCGTGACCGGCAAGTGGACCGACTGGAAGCCGCTGGACCTGGACTCCCACCTCCCCGACGGCGCGGAGGTCCCCGAGCGCGGGGCGTCCGAGCCCACCTGGGTCGGCCCCTCCACCGCCGTCCAGGTCAAGGTGACGTCCGGCAAGGCGCTGCCCAACGACCTGAAGCTGCACCTGGTCGACCCGGGCGTCACCGCCGCCGAGTCGGCGAACGGGGCGGCCCTGCCGAAGGGCCGTGAGGCGGAGCCCACCCTCGCGGCCGAGAACGCGGCGTACGCGGTCGAGGAGACCACCGAGCCGGTTCCGGCGGACACGGCGACGGCGACGACGACCGCTCCGGCGACGACCGAGCCGACCGCCTCGGCCACCGCCACCGCAACGGAGACCACGCCGGCGCCCACGGAGACGACACCCACCGCGACGCCGACACCGACGCCCACCGCGACCGTTCCCGTCCCGCCGCCGTCCACCGTCAACCGGCCGCCGATCATCTCGCGCGCCGAGTGGGGCGCCGACGAGTCGATCGTCGACGACCCGCCGGAGTACCTGGACAAGATCCAGGCGGTGTTCATCCACCACACCGTCGACACCAACAACTACAGCTGCGCCCAGTCCCCCGCCATGGTCCGCGCGATCATGACTTACCACGTGAAGACCGAGGGCTGGAACGACCTGGGCTACAACTTTCTCGTCGACAAGTGCGGCCGGGTCTTCGAGGGCCGTGGCGGCGGCGTCGACCTGCCGGTCAAGGGCGCGCACACGTACGGCTTCAACAGCTACTCCACCGGTATCGCCTTCCTCGGCGACTTCGAGGGCGACGCCGCCGCCGGCAAGCCGGCCGGGATGCCGACCCGGGCCGCGCTGGAGTCGGCCGCCCGCGTCGCCGCCTGGAAGCTCGGCCAGTACGGCGGCAACCCGCAGGGCAAGGTCACGCTGACCGCCCAGGGCAACACCGGCGTGTGGGACGAGGGCGAGAGCGCCACGCTCAACGTCGTCTCCGGTCACCGGGACGCCTTCGCGACCGCTTGCCCCGGCCGCAACCTGTACTCCGAGCTGTCCGACATCCGCGCCTTCGCCGCCGGCCCGGGCCGCAACTCGGCGGTCCCCGCCGACGACATAGACCGTGACGGCATCACCGACCTGGTCGCCCCGCTGCCCAAGTACGCGTCCGGCGCGGGCCAGGTGAAGGTGGTGCGCGGCACCACCGACGGGCCGAGCCTCACCTCGCGCCTCACCATCGACCAGAACAGCACCGGCGTCCCGGGCGACAACGAGGCGTCCGACGCCTTCGGCACGGCGACCGCGTACGGCGACTTCAACGGTGACGGGTACGCGGACCTGGCGGTCGGCGCGCCCGGCGAGGACGACGAGTCGGGCCACACGGACACCGGTTCGGTCACCGTCCTCAATGGGCCGAAGCTCGACACCGGCACCTCGTACATGACCTCGCCCGCCTACCGCGTCAACGGCGACAAGCTGGGCACCGCCGTCACCATGGGCGACTTCAACGCCGACGGCAAGGCCGACGTGCTGTCGGTCGCGCCCGGCATCCCGGGCCGATGGTGGGTGTTCGAGTCGAAGAACGCCGCCTACCCGACGAAGGCCGGATACCTGAGCGACAAGGCCAACACCTCGGTGGTGTCCTTCGCGTCCGCCGCGAGCGGCGACTTCAACAAGGACGGGTACGCGGACGCCGCGATCACCTACCGCGACTCCTCCGGCGTCGGCCGGATCGTCGCCCTGAAGGGCTCGGCGAACGGCCTGGAGCGGATCGGCGTCCTCTACCCGCGCGGCGGCCGCTCGCTCGCCGCGGGCGACATCAACGGCGACGGGTACGACGACCTCGCGATCGGCCAGCCCAACGCCACCGAGTCGGGCCACACCGCCACCGGCGGCGCGGTCGCCCAGGTGCTGGGCTCCGCCACCGGCCTGACGGCCACCGGCCGGGCCACGTTCCAGCAGAACTCCACCGGTGTACCCGACACCGACGAGTCCGGCGACACGATGGGCGCGTCCGTCGCGATCGGTGACGTCAACCTCGACGGGTACGGGGACGTCCTGACCGGCCTGCCGGGCGAGGACCTGACGCGGGGCGGGGTGAACCAGGCCAACGCCGGGCAGGTCATCCTGCTGCGCGGCTCGTCCACCGGAATGACGGCCACCGGCTCGGTCGCGTACTCCCAGGACACCACCGGGGTGCCCGGTGACTCGGCCCCGAACGAGCGGCTCGGCGCGGCGGTCGTGCTGACCGACCTGTCCGGTTACGGCCGGGCGGACCTGGCGCTCGGCGCGGATGGCGAGTCGGCCAACAACGGCGTGATCCTCCAGCTGGACAACAGCAGCACGTCCGGCGTGGTCCCGTCGTCCGGCATCTACTACGGCGTCAACAGCCTGGGGGCCGGAACGGGCCTGAACATCGGCCGCCTGCTCGCGCCCTGAGCCGTCGACGTACGGTCACGCGCCGCGTTCGCGGCGCGAGACCACGGCCCGCAGCACCCGCCGGGCCTCGGCCGACACCTCCAGTACCGGCCGGAGCCCGGCGGCGGGCGGGCCGTCGGACGGTGTGCCGGCGAGGAACTCCAGGATCCGCACCTGGCGCCGTTCCTCGGCCTCCACCAGCGGCCCGCCGCCGAGCTGTTCGTGCAGCTCCAGCGCGGTGAGCGAGCACGCCTCCGCCCATGCGCGCAGCGCCGCCCCGTCCCACTCGGACGGGGCGGCGCCGAGCATTTTCCGTACGAGTACGGCGGAGTCGGCGTCGTCGGTCTCCTCCAGCGTCGCCCGTACCTCCCCCAGCCGCTCGGCCCAGCCCGCCCCGCCCTCGGCCACGCTCTGCCACAACGGGCGGAGGAGGTCGTCGGGCGCGGGGTCGAGCAGGGGAAGGCAGCGGTCGAGGCAGGCCAGCGCGGAGGCGGCCAGCCCCCGTTCGCCGGCCTCGGCGATCAGTTCCTGCGCGCTCTGACTCATGGACGTCTCCCGTCGCGGACGCGTACTCCCCTTACTGCGCCGCTTGGCCGGAATTCGTCACTGCGTGTGGCCGGAACCCATTGGTTCTGCGACGGCCGGGACCGGTCCGCGCATGGCCTTGGCGTGCTGCATCGCCGTCAGCCGGCGGACGACGAGGATGGCGCACAGGGCGGCCGCGACGCTCACGGCGTCGGCGACCACCAGCAGTTGTGTGGCACCCACGATTTCGTGGAACGTGTCGGCCTTGTCGTACGCCATCCCCGCTCCCCGCCCGAGGAGAGCCGTCAGGAGCCACAGCGTCCACCACACGTGGAGGACGGTGGCGCGTTGGTCCTTCGCCGGGGGCCCGTAGGGGTCATGCGTGCTCGCCAGCCAGCTCTCGCGGGCGATGCGGCGCGGCATCCACAGGTTCATGACGGGGACGAACCAGCCGCCGATGGCCCATCCCGCCCCACTGGTCAGCACGTCGGGGGCGAAGACGGCGGCGTTCACGCGCACGCGGTGGAGCCAGACGATGAAGACGACGGCGGTCGCGACCAGCGACAGCACCTGGAGCCTGCCCGCCCATGCCATGAGCAGGTCCGCCCGCTCGGCTCCGGACACCGGCCCCTCCCAGTGGCCCGCAGCCACGTCGCGGGCGAACCGGTGCATATGGACGTCGGCGAAGACCGCGAACAGGTCCACGACGATCACGACGCACAGCAGGGCGACGACGGCGCGACCGAGGCCCACTGGTGAGCGGAGGAAGGGCCCGGCGGCGCCTGCGGGCGCTGGGGGCGGGGGCGCGACGGACGCCGGCGGCGCCGGCCGCGGCCCGGCGGCGGGCGCCGTCACCGCGCAGGCGTCGCAGAGACCCTCTCCGGTCGAGGCAGTGTTCATCCCGCAGTCGGTGCACAGCATGGCCGAGCGGATCCCCCGTAGTCACGTCATGTACGCGACCGGTCGCGGCCGCCCGCGCACCGTATCCCAGCCGCCGGTCACCTTCAGCCGCCGGTCAGCCGGTCCGCGAGTGCCCGGAAGTCCTCCCAGGTCAGCTGCGGCCTGGCCGGGTCCCACAGTTTCTGGGCGACCGCCCGCAGCGGCATCCGGATGCCGTTCGCCACCTGATCGGCCGTCTGGGAGTTCGCCAGGTCGCACCAGACGGCGAACCGGCCGCCGAGGATCTGGTCCGCGTACCGCTCCGGCACCGCCGACGAGCCGCGCAGCACCAGCGGCGTCCACTCCTGGTAGATGCGGCGGCCGGTGGGATACGTGAACTGGTTCGGCTCGCCGAGCACGTAGTAGAGGTACTCGTCGTTGAGGTTCACCACCTGGCGGCCCTCGCGCAGGTACTCGACCGGCTCCCGCGCGCCGATCTCCTTGCCCGTCCAGTACTCGACCTCGATGTCCTTGTGGGGGTTCACCGCGCCCCCGGCGAAGAAGCCGTCGTTCCATGCCTTGGCCTTCTTCTTCTCGCCGCTGACGACGGCCGCGCGGTCGTTCAGCCAGCCGGTCGCCAGGTCCTCGACGCCCGCGCCCTGGCCGTACTTCTGCCGCGCGGCCCGGGCGAGCTGCGGGTAGGAGGCGGCCGGGTCGCGCACGGTCAGTGCCTGGTACTCGTCGGCGCCGATGTGGAACCAGGGGCCGGGGAACAGGTCCGCGTACTCGCGCAGCAGGTCGTCGACGATCCGCGCCGACTCCGGCTTGGAGATGTCGATGGCGCCCTGCCGGGGCGTGCCCTGGACGTTGCGCAGCTGGAGCTGCGGGTGCGCCCGCAGGACGGCACCGAGGTGTCCGGGCGAGTCGATCTCGGGGACGACGCTGATGTGCAGCCGGTTCGCGAGCGCCACGATGCGGCGTACCTCGGCCTTGGTCAGGTGCGGCCGGGAGACCACCTCGGGGTGGGAGCTGGACTCGATACGGAAGGCCTGGTCGTCCGAGAAGTGCAGGCCGAGCTGGTTGAGCTTGAGGTCGGCCATGTCGCGCAGCCGGTCCTCGATCCAGGCCGCGCTGAAGTGCTTGCGGGCGATGTCAAGGTTCAGGCCGCGCTGCGGCTTGGCGGGCCGGTCGCGGATGACGCCCTCCGGCACGGCGCCGCCGGAGCGGAGCGCCTGCTTGACGGTCCGGGTGCCGTAGAAGACCCCGGCCTGGTCCGGCGCGGATATCCGTACCCGTCCGCCCCGGGTGGTCAGGGTGTACGACTCGGGCCCGCCGGCCTGCCCGGTGTTCAGCGCCAGCTCGATGTCGCCCGTGCGGGCGGCGGCCTCGCCGCGGTACGCCGTCTTCAGCTCCCCGGCGAGCAGCCTGGCCTCGTCCGCGAGGACGCCGCTGCCCTTGGCGACGACGACCGCGCTGCCGCCGCCGGGCCGCCAGCCGGGGCCGCGGGCGGGTTCGTGCTCGCGTACGGAGGGGATGGTGCGGGGCGGGGTGGAGAGCGGATACGTCCGTGTGGGTGATGGAGTCGGCGACGCCTCGGGTGTCGTGGCCCGGGGGGTGGTGGCCTTCGGGGTGGTGGCCGCCGGAGTCGTCGCGGTGCCGGGCGCCGCGGTGCCCAGGTCGCCGTCGCCGCCGTTCCCGCAGCCCGCGACCGTGAGGGAGAGCACCACGGCCGCGACGAGACCCCCTGTGGAATGCCGGTTCACGCGCTTACCTCCGTCCATGGGCGGTCCATGGGTGTACGGAAACTCTCCCTTCCGAGTGAACTTCTCGCATCTCACGTACAGCGCACCCTCACCCTGGGTAACGTTGTGCCCCTTCCCTCACACCTTTCCCACATCTGCCGCTGTCCTTTTCGAGGAGCCCACGATGGCCGGCGACTCCACCGCAGGCGCCCCGAAGCGACCGCCCACCGCGGGGACCGCCCGCCCCCGGCACCCCCAGCCCCAGCCCGAGACCGCGCCGCCCGGAACCCCGCGCCCCGGAACCGACCGGCCCGTACCCGGCCACCGCCCGACCGGGCGGCGGGAAACCGCGACACCCCCCGCCACGCCCCTCGCCGCGCCACGCCCGGAAGTCGCCCGTACCCGCGCCATACCTGCCCAGGCCCGCGCCTCCCACGCCCCCGGAGGAGCCGAAGGGCTCGTCCGGTTCAACGCCGCGCCGGCCGGCGCCGCCGAGGCCTCGCTGCTCGCCTGCTGCGGCAGCCGCCGCTGGGCGCGGCGGATCGCCGCCCACCGCCCGTACCCCACGCTCGACGCCCTCCTCGCCGCCGCCGACGAGGCCGGCTACGACCTGTCCGGCGCCGACCTCGACGAGGCGCTGGCCGACGAGACCTCGTTCGCCCTGCCGCCGGGCACCCCCGCGGCCGCCCACCTGGCCTGGGACGCCGCGCACACGGCGTACGAGGACCGCTTCCGTCACGCGTTCGTGATCTGCCTCGACGGTCACCGGCCCGAGGAGTACCTGGACCAGGCGCTGGCCGGTATCCGCTCGCGCATGGGAAACCAGCGGGACGAGGAGCGGGCGATCGCCGCCGACGAGCTGCGGCGCCTGGCTCGCGCCCGTTTGTCCCGTCTGATCGGACGACCGGGCCCCTCGGGTAGCCCGTCCGTGCCTGTTTGATCACACCTGAGGACCCCGGGCGAGGGAACCGACAAGTCGTCGCTACGATGACCGGGGCCGGTGGACCGTACCCGGCCGGGTCAGACCGACATCGAAGCCGGCCGACCCTGATCCCCGCTCCCGGAGGGTTTTTCCGTGCCGGCTGGAACGCTGTACCGCGGCCGGGAAGGCATGTGGTCGTGGGTGGCTCATCGAGTCACCGGCGTCCTCATCTTCTTCTTCCTGTTCGTACACGTGCTGGACACCGCTCTCGTCCGCGTCTCCCCCGAGGCCTACGACGAGGTCGTCGCCACCTACAAGACTCCGCTCGTCGCGCTGCTGGAATACGGCCTTGTCGCGGCCATCCTCTTCCACGCGCTCAACGGCCTTCGCGTGATCGCCGTGGACTTCTGGTCCCAGGGCCCGCGCTACCAGAAGCAGATGTTCTGGGCCGTGATGGGCATCTGGTTCGTCCTGATGGTGGGCGCCCTCTACCCCGTCCTCGGCCACGCCGTACGCGAAGTGTTCGGGAGCTGACGCCAGACATGTCCACTGATCTGACCAAGTCCGCCGTCGGCCCCGTCGAGGACGAGAGCCTCTACGACGTCGACAACCCGGCTCCCCTCATCGAGCCGCCCCGCAAGCGGACGGGGAAGACCCCGAAGTCGACCCGTGGCAACTTCGAGATGGCCGCGTGGCTCTTCATGCGCCTGTCCGGCATCGTGCTGGTCGTCCTCGTCATCGGCCACCTGCTGATCCAGCTCGTGCTCGACGGCGGCGTCTCCAAGATCGGCTTCGCCTTCGTGGCCGGCCGCTGGGCGTCCCCGTTCTGGCAGGTCTGGGACCTGCTGATGCTGTGGCTGGCGATGCTGCACGGCGCCAACGGCCTGCGTACCGTCATCAACGACTACGCCGAGCGCCCGAACACGCGCCTGTGGCTCAAGGGCCTGCTGTACACCGCCACGGTGTTCACCATCCTTCTGGGCACGCTGGTGATCTTCACCTTCGACCCGAACATCCGCTAGGCACGGGGCTGAGGAAATCCGCATGAAGATCCACAAGTACGACACCGTCATCGTCGGCGCCGGTGGCGCGGGCATGCGCGCCGCCATCGAGGCGACGAAGCGCAGCCGTACCGCCGTGCTGACCAAGCTCTACCCCACCCGCTCCCACACGGGCGCCGCGCAGGGCGGCATGGCCGCCGCGCTCGCCAACGTGGAGGAGGACAACTGGGAGTGGCACACCTTCGACACGGTCAAGGGCGGTGACTACCTGGTCGACCAGGACGCCGCCGAGATCCTGGCGAAGGAGGCCATCGACGCCGTCCTCGACCTGGAGAAGATGGGCCTGCCGTTCAACCGGACCCCGGACGGCACCATCGACCAGCGCCGCTTCGGCGGCCACTCCCGCAACCACGGCGAGGCGCCGGTCCGCCGGTCCTGCTACGCCGCGGACCGCACCGGCCACATGATCCTCCAGACGCTGTACCAGAACTGCGTCAAGGAGGGCGTGGAGTTCTTCAACGAGTTCTACGTCCTGGACCAGCTGATCACCGAGGTCGACGGCGTCAGGAAGTCCTCCGGCGTGGTCGCCTACGAGCTGGCAACCGGTGAGATCCACGTCTTCCAGGCGAAGGCCGTGATCTACGCGTCCGGCGGCACCGGCAAGTTCTTCAAGGTGACGTCCAACGCGCACACCCTGACCGGTGACGGCCAGGCCGCCTGCTACCGGCGCGGCCTGCCGCTGGAGGACATGGAGTTCTTCCAGTTCCACCCGACGGGCATCTGGCGCATGGGCATCCTGCTGACGGAGGGCGCCCGCGGTGAGGGCGGCATCCTCCGCAACAAGGACGGCGAGCGCTTCATGGAGAAGTACGCGCCCGTCATGAAGGACCTCGCCTCGCGTGACGTCGTCTCGCGCTCCATCTACACGGAGATCCGCGAGGGCCGCGGCTGCGGCCCCGAGGGCGACCACGTCTACCTGGACCTGACGCACCTGCCGCCGGAGCAGCTGGACGCCAAGCTCCCGGACATCACCGAGTTCGCGCGTACGTACCTCGGGATCGAGCCCTACACGGACCCGATCCCGATCCAGCCCACCGCGCACTACGCGATGGGCGGCATCCCGACCAACGTCGAGGGTGAGGTCCTCAGCGACAACACCACCGTCGTGCCGGGTCTGTACGCCGCCGGTGAGGTCGCGTGCGTGTCGGTGCACGGCGCCAACCGCCTGGGCACCAACTCGCTCCTGGACATCAACGTCTTCGGCAAGCGCGCCGGCATCGCCGCCGCCGAGTACTCGGCCAAGGCCGACTACGTCGACCTGCCGGAGGAGCCCGCCTCCTTCGTACGCGAGCAGGTCGAACGGCTGCGCAACTCCACCGGCACCGAGCGGGTCTCCGTGCTGCGCAAGGAGCTGCAGGAGACGATGGACGCCAACGTGATGGTGTTCCGCACCGAGCAGACGATCAAGACGGCGGTCGAGAAGATCGCCGAGCTGCGCGAGCGGTACCTGAACGTGGCCATCCAGGACAAGGGCAAGCGGTTCAACACGGACCTGCTGGAGGCCATCGAGCTGGGCAACCTGCTCGACCTGGCCGAGGTCATGGCCGTCTCGGCGCTGGCCCGCAAGGAGTCCCGCGGCGGTCACTACCGCGAGGACTACCCGAACCGCGACGACGTCAACTTCATGCGCCACACCATGGCGTACCGCGAGGTCGGCGCCGACGGCACCGAGACCGTGCGTCTCGACTACAAGCCCGTCGTCCAGACCCGCTACCAGCCGATGGAGCGTAAGTACTGATGGCAACCCCCGTACTGGACAAGGTCGAGGCGGACTCCGCCGCCTCGCCGTACATCACGGTCACCTTCCGGATCCGCCGGTTCAACCCGGAGGTCTCGGACGAGGCGCAGTGGCAGGACTTCCAGATCGAGATCGACCCGAAGGAGCGCGTGCTCGACGGTCTCCACAAGATCAAGTGGGACGTCGACGGCTCGCTCACCTTCCGGCGCTCCTGCGCGCACGGCATCTGCGGCTCCGACGCGATGCGGATCAACGGCAAGAACAGGCTCGCCTGCAAGACGCTGATCAAGGACATCAACCCGGAGAAGCCCATCACGGTCGAGGCCATAAAGGGCCTGACGGTCCTCAAGGACCTGGTCGTGGACATGGAGCCGTTCTTCCAGGCGTACCGCGACGTCATGCCCTTCCTCGTCACCAAGGGCAACGAGCCGACGCGTGAGCGGCTGCAGTCCGCCGAGGACCGCGAGCGGTTCGACGACACCACCAAGTGCATCCTGTGCGCCGCGTGCACGTCGTCCTGCCCGGTGTTCTGGAACGACGGCCAGTACTTCGGTCCGGCCGCGATCGTCAACGCCCACCGCTTCATCTTCGACTCGCGTGACGAGGCCGGCGAGCAGCGGCTGGAGATCCTCAACGACAAGGACGGCGTGTGGCGCTGCCGCACCACGTTCAACTGCACGGACGCCTGCCCGCGCGGTATCGAGGTCACCAAGGCCATCCAGGAAGTGAAGCGCGCGCTGATCACGCGCCGCTACTGACGCTTCCCGACGTCCGCTTTCCGACGTCTCGCCGAAGGGCCCGTTTCCTCGTGGAAACGGGCCCTTCGCCGTGCACGTCGCCCATACCGGTGGTTTGGCCGAACTACGCGTAGACCAGATGGATGCCTCGGGCATGTAGTGGAGATCGGCAATCCGACTCACCCCCCGCGAGGTCCCCATGACGGAAGCCGTCGCGTTCCCCCAGGACCGCTCCTGCCCCTACCACCCGCCCACCGCCTACGCACCGCTGCGCGAGTCGCGCCCACTGTCCCGGGTCACGCTCTACGACGGCCGCTCGGTGTGGATGGTCACCGGGCACGCCACCGCCCGCCAACTCCTGTCCGACCAGCGGCTGTCCACCGACTCCACCCACGAGGCGTTCCCGGTCCCGACGGCGCGGTTCGCGGCCGTACGCAGCCGCCGCCGCGCCGCGCTGCTGGGCGTGGACGACCCCGAGCACAACGTACAGCGGCGGATGCTCATCCCGAGCTTCACGCTCAAGCGCACGGCCGACCTGCGGCCGCGCATCCAGCGGACGGTGGACGAGCTGATCGACGCCATGGTCGCGCAGGGGCCGCCGGCCGAGCTGGTGTCCGCCTTCGCCCTGCCGGTGCCGTCCATCGTCATCTGCGACCTGCTGGGCGTGCCGTACGCCGACCACGACTTCTTCGAGGAGCAGTCACGCCGGCTGCTGCGGGGCCCGGAGGCGACGGACACCGAGGACGCCCGCGAGCAGCTGGAGGGCTACCTCGGCGATCTGATCGAGCGTAAACGCGACAAACCCGGGGACGGTGTCCTCGACGACCTGGTCGCACAGCAGCTCGCGCAGGGCCGGCTCGACAAGCAGCTGCTCATCGAGCTGGCCACCATCCTGCTCGTGGCGGGTCACGAGACCACGGCGAACATGATCTCGCTGGGTACGTTCACGCTGCTCCAGCACCCGGAGCAGCTGGCCGAGCTGAAGGCCGATCCGGCGCTGATGCCCACCGCCGTGGAGGAGCTGCTGCGGTTCCTGTCCATCGCGGACGGGATGCTGCGGGTGGCGCGGGAGGACATCGACATCGCCGGGGTGACGATCCGGGCGGACGACGGCGTCGTCTTCTCGACGTCGGTCATCAACCGGGACACCTCCGCGTACGCCGCACCCGACACGCTGGACTGGCACCGGTCCGCCCGCCACCATGTCGCGTTCGGCTTCGGCATCCACCAGTGCCTGGGGCAGAACCTGGCGCGGGCCGAGATGGAGATCGCGCTGCGGACGCTCTTCGAGCGGCTGCCGGAGCTGCGCCTGGCGGCGCCGGCCGGGGAGATCCCGTTCAAACCGGGGGACACGATCCAGGGGATGCTGGAGCTCCCCGTCACATGGTGAAGGCGGTAGTGATGGACATTCTGATCGACAAGAGCGTCTGCATCGGTGCCGGGCAGTGCGCCCTGACCGCGCCGGCGGTCTTCACCCAGGACGACGACGGGTTCAGCGAGCTGGTGCCGGGCGGCGAGGACGGCGCCGGGAGTCCGTTGGTGAGGGAGGCGGCCCGGGCGTGCCCGGTGGGTGCCATCAAGGTGGCGACCTGACGATGACCACCCGGCGGGGCGCTGCCCCGCCGGGGCGGTCGGATTGTCAGTGCCGTGCCCTACCGTCGTGGTCATGGTGGGGACCGAGAAGAGCCTGGAAGTCAGGCTGTACGAGGCGGGGGTGCGGGAGCGCACCGGGGGCGGCGCCGCGGTGCAGGAGCTCCTGCAGTCGCTGACGGTGGCGGAGCAGCGGCGGGCGGCGCTGTGGTTCCACGAGAAGCTGTGCCGCAGTGGCGCCGGCCGGGGCGACGAGTGGGCGGTGTGGTGGCTGTCGACGCGGCGGCTGGGGTGGTCGGCCGCGGAGGCGGACGAGCTGCTGCGCCGGCTGGTGGGTGCGGACGCGCTGGTCGATCCGCAGCAACTGCTCCAGCAGTTCGCGCCCTTGACGCTGCTGCCCCTGTCCGCCGCGGTGGAGTCCGGCGGGTGCGACCGGATGCTTCTGCGTGCCGCGCGCACGGCGTCGCTGTCGGCCTGGGGCGACCAGGACGAGGACGCGGCGAACGCGGTGATACGGCGGCGGCTGGACGCCCTGATAGGGCCGGACGCGGAGGACGGCACGGGCCTGCCGGGCACCCTGCTGGACGACGAGGACGGCTACGGGCCCCGGATGCGGGCCGAGCACACCGGGATGCTGGGCGGGCCGGGGGTGGCCGCGTTCCTGGAGCACTGCGCCGGCCAGGACAAGACGCGCGCCACCAAGCGGTGGCGGAAGCGGGCCGCCGAGCTGCTGGCGGGGGCGGAGCGGGGCGAGGAGGTCGTACGGGCCCTGCTGGAGGGCATGGCGGAGCAGCCGGAGCATCTGGTGGTCGCGCCGCAGTCGTGGGGTGTCCGGCGGTGGGCGGGCATCGCGAGCGAGCGCAACGAGCGGCTGGTGCGGGGACTGCTGTGGACGGCGGCCGCGCTGCGGGGCGCCTGGGTGGTGCCGGCGATCGGTGAGGTGGCCCTCAACGCGGGTACGGGCACCGGCGGTTCGGGCGGCTGGTGCCGCAACGCGCGGATCGCGACGGGCGCGGTGGCGGTGCTCGGCGAGTTCGAGGGTGCCCAGGACGAGCAGGCGGTGCGGTGGCTGGGCCGGTTGAAGGGCAGGGTCCGCAACAGGACGGTGCTGAAGGGCATCGCCACGTCCCTCGACGCGGTTGCGGCCCGCAGCGGGCTCACGCCGTCGATGCTCGCCGAGCGCGGGGTGCCGTCCCTGGGGCTGGACGCGCGCGGGATGCGGGAGGAGGAGCTGGGGGCGTACACGGCCGTGCTGTCGGTGGAGCCGTCGGCCACCGCCTCGCTGAGCTTCCGGGGCCCGCAGGGGCAGGTGCTGAAGTCGGCGCCCAAGGCGGTGCGGGAGGAGTACGGCGAGCGGGTGGCGGCCGTCCGCGAGGCGTCGAAGCGGCTGCGGGCCCTGCTGTCGGCCGAGCGGGCGCGGCTGGAGGAGCACCTGGTGGCGGGCACGCGATGGCCGGGCGCCGACTGGGAGCGGTACTACGCCGACCATCCGGTGACGGGGCCGTTGGCGCGGGCGCTGGTGTGGGAGGTGTGCGCGGACGGGGCTGCGGCCGGGACGGGCTGGGTTTCCGGGGTGCCCGAGCGGGCGGCCGGTGGATGGGCGCTCGCGGGCGCGGAGGGGACCGCGGTGCCGCTCGGCGCGGGGGCGCGGCTGCGGCTGTGGCACCCGGTGCGGGCGGACGAGGACGAGATACGGGAGTGGCGGGCGGTGCTGGGTGAGCGTGCGGCGCGCCAGCCGTTCCGGCAGGTGCTGCGGGAGGTGTACCGGGGCGTGGGCGTTCCGGCCGGGGGGCGGGTGCTGGAGTACGGGCGGGTGCGGGCGCTGATGGGTGAGCGGGGCTGGGGAGGCGGGCAACTGGGGTACTTCGGCGCCGGGTACGCCACGGAGATGGTGCGGGAGCTGCCCCGGCGCGGTGACCTGGCGGCCGGGGCGGAGGCGGCGTGGCGGGCGGTGCTGCCGCTGGAGCTGGTGGACCGGCGGGACGTGGACGGTGGCATCGCGTCCCGGTGCGTCACGGGAGCGCTGCGCTTCGAGCGGTGCGAGGGCGGTCCGCGCGCGCCGTGGGAGGCGGCCGGGACGGGGGCGGTGCCACCGCTGGTCCTGTCGGAGGCGCTGCGGGACGTCGCTCTGTTCACGGAGGTGGCGGCGGCACCGGCCCAGTGAGGGTGGCCGCGTGAGTACGAGCCCGTGCGGAGATGAGCATCCGCGCCCATGCCGTGGCGGTGTCCCCGCGGCGAGCATGGTGCACACCCGCACGGACGGAAGGACCTGACGGTGAACCACGGCACATACGCGACCCCCCAAGGACCATGGCGGCCGGCGCACCAGCCTCGCCGGGGGCGGCCCGTCGTGGCCGTGCTGGCCGGGGTGCTGTGGGCGGTCACCGTCGCCTCGCTCGCCTGGCTGGCGTGCCTGGTGGCCATGGCGGCGGTCTGGGGCGCGGCGGCCGGGGCACCGATGGGGGGCTTCCTTCTGCGATGCGCCCTGATCGTCGCCGGTGCCGCCGCCGCCCTCATCGCCCTGGCATGCGCACCCGGCATCCGCCGGATGGCCCCGTCGGCCCGTCTGCTGCTCACCGGCGCCCTGGCCTGCCCGGCGCCCACGGCCCTCGCGATCTGGACCTGGATCCACGCCGGTTGACCGCCCACCCAGCAACTTGAACATGTTCAAAGAGAGGTCTACAGTCAGGGCCATCACCATTTGAACGCGTTCAAAGGAGGGTGGGGGATGGACCTCACTGTTGTCGCGTACGTCATCTACCTGCTGATCAGCGTGGCGCTCACCATCTGGGTGGCCCGCACGCTCAGCCGGAACGGGCGGATCTTCCTCGCCGATGTGCTCCAGGGCAACGAGAAGCTCGCCGAGGCCGTGAACCACCTGCTGGTGGTGGGCTTCTACCTGGTCAACTTCGGCTTCGTCGCCCTCTACCTGAGCCAGGACGAGACGGTCGCGGACGCCCGGCGGCTGTTCGAGGCGCTGTCGGTCAAGCTGGGCGTCGTCCTGCTCGTCCTCGGCGTGATGCACCTCGGCAACGTGTACGTACTCAACAAGATCCGCCGGCGCAGCACGCTGGACCGGGAGCAGACGCCGCCGGTGCCGCCGCAGGGCTGGACGGGTCCAGCCGCCGCGACCGGCATGTGACGATGCGGCGGCTGACCGTGCTGTACGACGCGCGGTGCCCGCTCTGCGTCCATCTGCGGCACTGGCTGGCGCGGCAGAGGCAGCTCGTCCCGCTGGACCTGGTGCCGGCCGCCTCCGAGGAGGCCCGGCGCCGGCTCCCGGACCTGGACCACCGGGCCACGCTCGACGAGATCACGGTCGTCGGGGACGCCGGGCAGGTCTACCGCTCGACCGCCGCGTTCATCGTGTGCCTGTGGGCCCTGGCCGAGTACCGGTCCAAGGCCCACTGGCTGGCCACCCCGGCCGGGATGCCCTTCGCCCGGGCCACCGTCCTCGCCGCCGCCACGTGGCGCGAGGCCCTCGCACCGGCGGGCGGGCGGGGGTGCGGGGACGGCCGGTGCGGCGTACCGGACACGCCCCACTAGGCTCGGGCAGCGTGAAGGACGTGAACGACGTGACGGACGCCCAGGCGCCGAAGCCCGCCCGGCCCGCCAAGGCCCCCAAGAGCGAGCAGACCCGCACCCTCATCCTCGAAACCGCGCTCCGGCTCTTCCAGGAGCGCGGGTACGACAAGACGACGATGCGGGCCATCGCCCAGGAGGCGGGCGTCTCCGTCGGCAACGCCTACTACTACTTCTCCTCCAAGGAGCACCTGGTCCAGGGCTTCTACGACCGGCTGGCCGCCGAGCACGAGGCGGCGGTCCAGCCGGTCCTCGCGGGCGACAGGGACCTCGCGGTACGGATCCGGGACTCGCTGCTGACGTGGCTGGACGTGGCCGAGCCGTACCACCCCTTCGCGACCCAGTTCTTCAAGAACGCCGCCGACCCCGAGAGCCCGCTCAGCCCCTTCTCCGCCGAGTCGGTCGCGGCCCGCGAGGCCGCCATCTCCATCCACGAGCGGCTGCTGTCCGGCTCCGACACCAAGACCGCCCCGGAACTGGCCGGGCTGCTCCCGCAGTTGATGTGGCTGATGCAGATGGGGCTGGTGCTGTTCTGGGTGTACGACCGGACGGAGGGCACCGAACGCAGCCGTCGCCTCGTCGAGCGCACCGCGCCCATCGCCGCGCGGGCGATCGCGCTGTCCCGGTTCCGGGTGCTGCGGCCGCTGGTGCGGCAGGTGCACGAGGTGCTGGAGGAGTTCATGCCGGGCGCGGTGGCCACCAAGAAGACCTCACCTAGATCCAGTTGAGCTGCCACAGGCGCCAGATGCCCGTGCCGTCCGACAGGTACTGCGACCCCGCGACGTCGGTCGTGCTCACCACGTAGTCCTTCTTCTGCCACAGCGGGACGAGCGGCACGTCCGCCGCCACCTGCCACTGGATCGACTCGAAGTCGCTCATGGCCCGGCCCCGGTCGCCGTACTGCTGGGTGGAGGCGATCAGCCGGTCCACGCCGGGGCTCGCGTACCCGTTGTGGAGGGTGTTCCCGCGCCCGACGAGGGGCTGGGTGAAGCTGTCGGGGTCGGGGAAGTCCGGCAGCCAGCCCAGCCCGTACGCGTCGTACGCGCCCTTCGCGTACCCCCTCTGGAAGGCCTTCCACTCCACCTCGACGACCTTCACCTCGAACAGCCCTCCTGCCTCCAGCTGCCTGCGCAGCTCGGCGGCTTCGGCGGCGTACGTGGGGCGGCGCGGTGGCCGTAGGTGAAGCGGACCGGCGTCTCGACGTCCGCGTCCCGCAGCAGCTTCCTCGCCCGTTCCGCACTGGGCTCCGGATTCTCGTCGTGGAAGGCGGTGTTGTGGCCGGGGAAGCCCTTGGGGATCAGGGAGTAGAGGGGCTCCACGGTGGAGTGGTACGCGCCGGTGACGATCCGCGACCGGTCGACGAGCGCGGCGATGGCCTTGCGTACCGCCTTGTCCGCCATCGGTGAGCCGTCACGCAGGTTGAGGACGAGGTTGCGGATCTCGGGGCTGTCGGCCTCCGTCATCTGGACGCCGTCCGCGCTCGGGTCCAGCCCGGACAGCATCTTCGGAGGCAACTGGCGGTGGGTGACGTCGACCTCGCGGGCCGTCCAGGCGGCGGCGAGCGCGTCGGAGTCCTTGAAGTACCGGATCTCCACCGGGCCACCGGGCTTGCGGATGGCGCCCTTGTAACGGGGGTTGGGTTCGAGGAAGGCGCGACTGCCCGGCGCGTACGCGGTGAGGACGTACGGACCCGAGCCGTCGACGCCATGGCCCTCGCGCAGCGCGCCCTTCGGGTACTGGGTGCGGTCGACGATCGCGCCGGCACCGGTGGCGAGCTTCTGCGGGAAGGTCGCGTCCCGGGCGCCGAGGTGGAAGGTGACCGTCAGGCCCTCGGCGTCGACGCGCCGGAGGTCGGGGAAGAGCGCCCGCGGACCGACGTCCGACCTTATGGCGAGCACCCGCTCGAAGGAGTGCTTGACGTCCTCGGCGGTGACCTTGCGGCCGCTTGCGAAGCGCAGGTCGTCGCGGAGCACGCACCGGTACGTCTGGAGGTTCATCCCGGTGAACTCACAGGCGACGGCGGCGTCCGGGACGGGGACGGTGGAGCCGGGCTCGAAGGTCAGCAGCGACTGGAAAACGTTGCTGTACAGGGCCCACGAGCCGGCGTCGTAGGCCCCGGCGGGATCCAGGGACGTCACCTCGTCCGTCGTGCCGACGGTGATCGGGTCGTCCCGGCCGCCGGCCGAGGGAAGTAACTGCCAGCCCCCGATTCCGGCCGCCAGCAACAGGACGCAGATGACGAGGACTCGTAAACGCACCGACCGCATGCCGTGATTCCCTTCACGCCACCCCTGCCGCGACGGAGTCACCCAATCACACGCTGTTGAATTGTGGAAGGCTGAACTTTCACACCGTCATCATGCTTGTGTGGACGCCAGTTGAACGACCGTGATGTCGGACGGCGCGCCCACCCGGACGGGCGGCCCCCAGGCGCCCGCGCCCCGGGACACGTACAGCTGGGTGTCGCCGTACCGTTCGAGCCCGGCGACGGTGGGGTTGGCGAGCTCGGCGAGGACGTTGCCGGGCCAGAGCTGACCGCCGTGGGTGTGGCCGGACAACTGGAGGTCCACCCCGTGCCGTACGGCGTCGTGGATGACGACCGGCTGGTGCGCGAGCAGCACCGCGGCGCGCGCCCGGTCGCGGTCGCCGAGGGCGGCGGCGAAGTCGGGGCCGTCGCCGTGGTTCTCGCCCGCGACGTCGTTGACCCCGGCGAGGTCGAACCCGGCCGTCTCGACGCGCTCGTTGCGCAGCGGGCGCAGGCCCAGTTCGCGTACGTGGTCGACCCACTCCTCGGCCCCGGAGAAGTACTCGTGGTTGCCGGTCACGAAGAACGACCCGTCCCGGGCCCGGAGCTGCGCGAGCGGCTCGGCGGCCGGGCCCAGGTTCTCGACGCTGCCGTCGACCAGGTCGCCCACGACCGCGACGAGGTCCGGCTGGGTGGCGTTGATCGCGTCCACGATGCGCTGGGTGTGGGCCCGCCCCAGGATGGGCCCCAGGTGGATGTCGCTCACCACCGCGATCCGGTACCCGTGCGCGGCACGCCCCAGCTTGGCGAGCGGCACGGTGACCCGCTTGACGCGCGGCCCCCGCAGGACCCCGTAGGCCCCGTACCCGACGGTGCCCACGGCCGCGGCCGCCGCGGCCCCGCCGACGACCCGCGACACGAACAGCCGCCGGGAGACGGCGGCGGGTGCCTCCGGCGCGGTGGCGGTCGGGGCGGTGAGGGTCGAGGCGCCGGCGGCAGCAGGGCCGCCGGGCGCGGAGGCGGGTGCGCCGGGTGCGGCGGCGCCGGGCGCTTCCGGCGCGGGCGCGGCGGCGCCGGGCGAGGTGGCGAGGGCCACGGGGCAGCCGGCTCCGGCGGGCACGGGGCTCTCGGGCGCGGAGGCGGCCGGCGGGGAGGCGGCCGGCGGGGACTGCGCGGCGCCCGTCGGGGCGCCGGGGCCGTCCGGTACCGGAAGCGTGCCGGGTGCTGCGGTGACCGGCGTGGGCGTCCCGGACCCTGCCGCCCCGGGCATGGGCGCCCCGGGCGTTCCGGACGCCCGGCGGTCCAGGGCACGGCGCAGGAGGGGACGTATCGCCTCACCCACCACCAGGGCGAGGACCACGTACAGCAGCAGCGCCAGCCACAGGAAGCCCGGCCAGGCCACCACCTGCTGGAGCCAGAACGGCGCCCCGGCCCGCCCGGCCGTCAGCGCGCCCACCGACAGCAGCGGCAGCACGATCAGGGCGACCGTGCCCGCCCGCCGCGCCACACCGCCCGGCACCGTCACATCGCGCACCAGGCGGCGCCATACGTACCAGTGCACGGCGCCCAGCAGGCCGAGGACAGCGACGAGCACCAGCAGGACCAGCAGCACAGCCCAACCCCCTATTCGTGGCGTGAGCCGCGGCGCAACGCGCGCACGCCACGCAACCCGATGACACCCACCACCGTCCCCAGAACAAAGGACGTCACGGCGAGCAGCAGATGAACCCAGAAGTAGGCAGTCGGGTCGCCCGCGTCGTCGAAGGCGAGACCGCTCGCGTCGTTCCAGAGATTCTTGACGAAAGTGATCCAGATGAACCAGCTCCACACCCCGAAAGCGAGCAGGAACCAGGAGGCGGAGCGGCTGAGCTTCATGGGTTCAGTATCGTCGCCGCCGCTCGGGGGCCTCCTGCGGGGTGTGGTGTCGGCTTCCGCGAAGCCTCCCTGTACGTTCTCGACCGTGTCCGCTCTGAGAAAGACCGCGCTGACGGTCGCCACCGCCGCGCTGCTGCCCGTCCTCACCGCCGCTCCGGCCCTGGCGGCTCCGGGCCCGGACAAGGAGGACAAGCAGCCGAAGCCGCCCGCCGCCATGTCCACGGTCGGCGGGGTGAAGCTGGGCAAGCCCGGCACGCAGGTGAACCTGGCCCCCGGCGTGCCCGTGCTGCCCAAGGAGGTGACGGGCCGCTCCTGGATCGTGGCGGACGCGGAGAGCGGCGATGTGCTGGCCGCGCACAACGCCCACTGGCGGCTGCCGCCCGCCTCCACCCTGAAGATGCTGTTCGCGGACACGGTGCTGCCCAAGCTCCCGAGGACACAGGCGCATGTGGTCACCGCCGAGGAGCTCGCGAAGGTCGGCGAGGGCTCCAGCCTCGTCGGGGTGAAGGAGAAGCAGAGCTACACCGTCCACGACCTGTGGCTGGGCGTCTTCCTCCGCTCCGGCAACGACGCCGTGCACGTCCTGTCGTCGATGAACGGCGGCATCGCCAGGACCGTCAAGGACATGAACGACCGCGCCGACGAGCTCCAGGCGCTCGACACGCACGTCGTCTCACCGGACGGGTACGACGCCGTCGGCCAGGTCTCGTCCGCGTACGACCTCACGCTCATCGCGCGCAGCGGCATGCAGAACAAGGACTTCCGGGAGTACTGCTCGACGCCGCGCGCGAAGTTCCCCGGGGAGGTCAAGCCCGGCAACAAGAAGCGGTCGACGTTCGAGATCCAGAACACCAACCGGCTGCTGACGGGCGACTACGGCATCCCGGCCTACCAGGGCATCGCCGGCGTCAAGAACGGCAGCACGACGCACGCGGGCGCCACCTTCACCGGTGTCGCCGAGCGGAACGGCAGGGTGCTGCTGGTCACCGTCATGAACCCGTCGGCGAAGGAGGGCCACGCCGTCTACAAGGAGGCGGCGCGCCTGCTGGACTGGGGTTTCTCGGCGGCCGGGAAGGTGAAGCCGGTCGGCGAGCTGGTGCCGCCGAAGTCGGCGCGGACCGGGACCGGGACGGGCGAGAGCGGCGGGAGCGGGCAGACCGGCCCGGGCGGCGGTGACCAGGCCGCCGGTGAGGGCAACGGCAAGGCGACGGTCGCCGCGGCCGGCGGCTCGGGCGGGGCCGGGACGGCGCTGGCGGTGGCCGGCGGGGTGCTGGCGCTGCTGGCGGGCGGGGTGTTCCTGGTCAACCGCCGCTGGCCGCTTCCCGATCTCGTACGCCGTCGTCGTCACACTGAGCGGTAGCAGCCGCCGCCCTGGAACCGGTCGCCGTCCACGCGGCGCAGAACAGCAGTAGCTTGGCGGTGAAGTTGATCCACAGCAGGAGCGCGACGGGCACCCCGAACGCCCCGTACATCGACTTCGCCGCCACGCCCTTCATATAGCCGCCGAGCAGCAGCTTCAGCGCCTCGAAGCCGACCGCGCCGATCAGCCCCGCCACGACGAGGCGGCGGCGCGGCGGCTGGACGCCGGGCAGCAGGGTCAGCACGTACAGCAGGATCAGGAAGTCGGCGAGGACGGCGACCGCGACGGCGCCGGTCTGGAGGAGTACGCCACCGGCGCCGCTGCCGGAGATCCCGAGCCGTTCGGCGGTCCAGCCGACGGCGGTGGAGCCGAGGCCGGAGGCGGCGAGCGAGGCCAGGCCGGTCACGCCGAGGCCGAGGAGGATCACGGCGTCCTTGCCCTTGCGTACGAAGAGGTTGTCGTCGTCGCAGTCGTCGATCCCCCACACCGCGCGCAGGCAGTCCCGCATGGAGCCCACCCAGCCGATGCCGGTGAACAGCAGCAGGGCGCCCGCGACGAGCCCGACCGTGCCGGCGTTGGCGACGAGCGCGTCGAGGTCGAGCTGCTCGGAGATGCCGGGGACCTGCTCGGCGAGCTTGTCCTCGATGCTGCGCAGCTGCGCGTCGCTGAGCAGCGCGGCGCCGACGGCGGCGGCCACGGTGATCAGCGGGAAGAGCGCCAGGAAGCTGATGAAGGTGATGGCGGCGGCCAGGCGGGTCCAGTGGGCCTCGTCGAGGGTCTCGTACGAGCGCCAGGCGTGCGTACGCATGAGGCGGGCGGCCCAGGGGCCGATGACGGGGAGCTTGGTCAGCCAGTCCATGTGGTGCGCCTACCCTCTCGTCCCGAAGACGAGTGCGCGTGTCCCCCAGAAGCGCAGGCAGGTGGCGAGGACCATGCCCACGCCGAGGCCGGAGACCGTGTCGGCGAGCGGGGACGTGAGCCCGAGCCCGTGGTGCGACACGCCGAGGCACGCCAACTGCACGGCCGCGCCCGCGAGATTGACGCCGAAGAACGCCCCGTACTGGCGGAGGTGGATGCTCCGGCGGCGGTACGTACCGAGGGCGTTGCCGAGGTACGCGACGGTGCAGCCGGCGAGAAAGGCGAGGGCCTTGGCGGGGAGGGGGTCGAGGTGGGGGCGGAGGAGGAGGAAGAGGGTGAGGTCGGCGGCGTACGCGAGGGCGCCCACGCCCAGGAATCCCACGAGTTCGCGTCCCATCACAGGCCCCCTCCTCACCGGCCCCCTCCTCACAGGTCCGCCACCGCCATCCCGTACATCGACAGCCACGCGAGCCCGATCACGGCGAGGGGACGGTCGCGCAGGACGACGTCCTCGGGGGCGCCGGCGGTGCCGCGGTCGGCGAAGACGGCGTAGCGGAGGACGGCGAGGATGAAGGCGATGGTGGAGAGCTGGCGCCAGGTGCCGCTGTGTTCCAGGGCCCAGAGGCAGTAGCCGAGCACGGCGACGCCGGCGGCGAGCTGCCAGACGAAGCGGAGGTAGCCGGTCGTGTACTCGTTGAGCAGGACGCGGGTTTCGCCGCCCCGGCCCGCCATCTGCACGGCCTCCGAATAGCGCTTGGCGGCGACCATGAAGAGGGCGCCGAAGCCGGTGGTGATGAGGAACCAGCGCGAGAGCGGAATGCCGAGCGCCACCCCGCCGATCATGGCACGCATCACGAAGCCGGTCGTGACGACGGCGAGGTCGACGACGAGGACGTGCTTGAGGCGGAGGCAGTAGGCGAGCTGTATGACGAGGTACGCGGCCAGCAGTGCGGCCGTCAGGTCGTTGCACAGCGCGGCGCCGCCGACGAGCGCCCCCAGCGCGAGGACGCCGCCGGTCCCGTACGCCACGGACACGGGGACGTCCCCGGCGGCGACGGGGCGGCGGCACTTGACGGGGTGGGCGCGGTCGGCGTCGGCGTCGCGCGCGTCGTTGATCAGGTAGACGGCGGCGGCCGCGGCGGTGAACAGCACGAAGACGATGCCGAGTTGGAGGGCGGTGTGCCGGGACGCGAGCTGCCCCGCGGCGGCGGGCGCGGCGACCACGAGGACGTTCTTGACCCACTGGCGGGGCCGCGCGGCCCGTACGAGCCCGAGCGGCAGCACGACCGCCTGGAACACCGGGCGGGTGACGGCCGCCGCGACGGTCGGCTCACCCACGGCGGCGCCCCAGGTGCCGTGCGGCGCCCATGCAGAAACGATCCGCCCCATCCCGCAGCACCCAGCGCCGCCCCACCCGCGCCGTCACGGCACCCAGCAGGGCACCGGCGGCCACGTCGGTCGGGTAATGCACGCCCACGACGAGCCGGGACAGCCCCATCGCCACCGCCACGGACAGCCCGAGCCGCCGAACCCCCGGCCGCACCGCCCCGAACACCAGCGCCGCCGCGACCGCAGCGGCGGCATGCGAACTCGGAAACGAATACCGCCCCACAACCGGCCTGAACGGCCCCCGCACGTGGACACCTCCGCCCGCCCCCTCACCGCACCCGCAACGCCCCACCGACGCGGCCGGGACCGCTGGGACTGCTGGGACCGCTGGGTGTGCCGGGTGTGCCGGGTGTGCCCGCCGACCGTGGTTGGCGGGGCCGCCCGGGACCCCGGCGCGGGAGCGGGAGCCAGGGGCGCGAGCGGGGCCGCCCGAGGCCCCCGCACGGGGGGCGGAGCCGGGGGCGGGCATGGCCTCCAGGGCGCGGGCACCCGCCGCGGGCACGGCATTCGGGGCGCCGACGCCCAGGCCGTGACCGGCACCGGGGGCCGGGGCGCCCGCCGCCGGTGCGGCAGCCGGGGCGGGGGCGCCCACCGTCAGCGCAGCCCCCGAGGCGGGGGCGCCGGTCGCCGGTGCGGCAGCCGGGGCGCCGGGGCCGTGGCGGCCGGTGAGGTCGGCGGGCGCGGTGGGCGCGGCGGGGGCGGACGTGGCCGGAGCGCACGCGCAGGGGCCGGTCAGGGTGGCGGGGCGGGGGCGGCGTACCAGGCGTTTCAGGGACATGCCGGCCAGGTGGGCCGTGGCCGTGAGGGCGGTGGCGCGGAGCCAGGCGCCGCGGCGCGGACGGTCGGTGGCGGCGCCGACGAGGCCGGCCGCGAGCCAGAGCGCGCCGTGTTCGCCGGCGTACGACAACGTCCGGGCGGTCGCCGCCACCGCCGGCCGGCGGTGGCCGTAGGCGTGCAGCGCGCTCAGCAGCGACCGGTCGGCCCCCGCGTATCGCATCCTCCGCCACCCCTTTCCTCGTCCGTGGACGGGTGCACCAGGGCCGACTCTGGCGTGCCGCCCGCCCGAGGACGCGGCAATCTTTCATGACACTCGTTTAATCACCCATTTCGGCGAGCCGGGCGACTCAGCCGACAAAGCCCCCAAATGCCCCGAGTCCGGCGATACGGTCCCGTCCATGCCGTCCACGCCGCCCACGCCGCCCACGCCCGAGGCCGACAACCCCACCGAGCCGGTGACCGGCTGGGGCCGCACCGCTCCCAGCGTCGCCCGCGTCCTGCGCCCCCGCAGCTACGAGGAGGCCGCCGCCGCGGTCCGCGCCTGCGGCACGCGCGGGGGCATCGCCCGCGGCCTGGGCCGCGCGTACGGCGACGCGGCGCAGAACGCCGGCGGCTCCGTCCTCGACATGACCGCCCTCGCCCGCATCCGCTCCATCGACGCCGACGCGGGCCTCGTCGTCTGTGACGCGGGCGTCAGCCTGCACCACCTGATGGAGGTGCTGCTGCCGCTCGGCTGGTTCGTCCCGGTCACCCCCGGCACCCGCTACGTCACCGTCGGCGGAGCCATCGGCGCCGACATCCACGGCAAGAACCACCACGTCTCCGGCTCCTTCAGCCGCCACGTACGCGCCTTCGACCTCCTCACCGCCGACGGCACGATCCGCACCGTCGTCCCCGGCACCGACCTCTTCGACGCCACCACCGGCGGCATGGGGCTGACCGGAGTGATCCTCTCCGCCACCGTCCAGCTCCTCCCCGTCGAGACGTCCCTGATGTCCGTCGACACCGAACGCGCCGCCGACCTCGACGACCTGATGGCCCGCCTCACCGCCAACGACCACGGCTACCGCTACTCCGTCGCCTGGATCGACCTGCTCGCGCGCGGGGCCGCCACCGGCCGCGCCGTCCTCACGCGCGGCGACCACGCCCCGTACGACGCGCTCCCCCGACGAGCGCGGCGCGACCCGCTCGCCTTCCGCCCCGGCGGCAGGCTGCCGGCCGCGCCCGCCTTCGTACCCGAAGGGCTCCTCAGCCGCGCGACGGTCGGGCTGTTCAACGAGCTCTGGTACCGCAAGGCGCCCCGCCACCGCACCGGCGAACTCCAGCGCCTGTCCGCGTTCTTCCACCCCCTGGACGGCGTCCCGCACTGGAACCGGGTGTACGGGCGCGGCGGCTTCGTCCAGTACCAGTTCGTCGTCGGGTACGGGCACGAGGACACCCTGCGCCGCATCGTCGCCCGGATCGCGCGCCGGGGCTGCCCGTCGTTCCTGGCCGTCCTGAAACGGTTCGGCGAGGGCGACCCCGGCTGGCTCTCCTTCCCCATGCCCGGCTGGACGCTGGCGCTGGACATCCCGGCCGGGCTGACCGGCCTCGGCGCGTTCCTGGACGAGCTCGACGAGGAGGTGGCGGGCGCGGGCGGCCGTGTCTACCTCGCCAAGGACTCGCGGCTGCGCCCGGACGCGCTGCGTGCCATGTACCCGCGCCTGCCCGAATTCCTCGCCCTGCGCACCGAGTTGGACCCGCGCTCGGTGTTCACCTCGGACCTCGCCCGCCGCCTGGGCCTGTGAGGCCTGTAAGGAGTACGTCGTCATGAAGGATGCCTTCGGCGCCCCCCAGTCCCTGCTCGTCCTCGGCGGCACGTCCGAGATCGCCCTGGCCACCGCCCGCCGCCTGATCGCCCGCCGTACGCGGACGGTGTGGCTGGCCGGCCGCCCCTCCCCCGCCCTGGACGCCGCCGCGGCGTCACTGCGCGAACTGCGCGCGGGGCCCGACGCGGCGGCCGTCCACACCGTCCCGTTCGACGCGCTGGACCCCGCCGCGCACGAGGACGCCCTGGGGAAGGTGTTCGCCGAGGGCGACATCGACATGGTGCTGCTCGCCTTCGGCGTCCTGGGCGACCAGGCACACGACGAGCAGGCGCCGCTCGCCGCCGTACGCGTCGCCCAGACCAACTACACCGGCGCCGTCTCCGCCGGCCTGACCTGCGCGAACGCGCTGCGGGCGCAGGGGCACGGCTCGCTGGTGGTGCTGTCGTCGGTGGCCGGTGAGCGCGCCCGCCGCGCCAATTTCATCTACGGCTCCAGCAAGGCCGGCCTGGACGCCTTCGCCCAGGGCCTGGGCGACGCCCTGCACGGCACGGGCGTGCACGTCATGGTCGTCAGGCCCGGCTTCGTACGGACCAGGATGACGGCCGGGCTGGCGGAGGCCCCGCTGGCGACGACACCGGAGGCGGTGGCGTACGCGATCGAGCAGGGGCTGCGGCGCCGGTCGGAGACCGTGTGGGTACCGGGCACGCTGCGCGTGGTGATGTCGGCCCTCCGGCACCTGCCGCGCCCGCTCTTCCGCAGGTGCGTCTCAGGTGCGGGTGGTGGCCGGTTCGTCGACGGGTGAGCCCTGGGCGGGCACGGACGGCGCGGGGCGGCCGGCGCCGAACTCGTACTCGTACAGCTTCCGCCACACCCCGTCCGCGCCCTGCTCGTACAGCGCGAAGGAGCCGACGGTCCACGACGCCTCGAAGTCGGCCAGCTCCTCGTACGCCCGGTCCATCGCCTCCTCCGCGATGCCGTGCGCCACGGTCACGTGCGGGTGGTACGGGAACTGCAGCTCCCGCTCCAGCGGGCCCGACGTGTCCCGGACCCGCTGCTGGAGCCAGGAGCAGGCCGCCGCGCCCTCCACGACCTGGACGAAGACGACCGGCGACAGCGGCCGGAAGGTGCCCGTGCCGGACAGCCGCATCGGGAACGCCCGGCAGGCCGCCGCGACCCCGGCGAGGTGCGCCCGGACCGCGGGCAGCCGCGCCGCCTCCACCTCGGTCGGCGGCAGCAGGGTGACGTGCGTGGGGATGCCGTGCGCGGCGGGATCACCGAAGCCCGCGCGCCGCTCCTGGAGCAGGCTGCCGTAGGGCTCCGGGACCGCGATCGAAACGCCGAGCGTTACGGTCCCCACGTCGTTCTCCTCAGTTCAGTCGTCGGCTTCAGCCGCCAGTGTGGCGGCTGTACCCATCGCGTGGCCAGAGTCGTTGGATCCGGCACGGGAGCAGCGCCGGTGCCGTACCGGCCCGTTTCAGTGCTTGGCGGGAAGGAAGCCCACCTTCTCGTACGTCTGCGCGAGCGTCTCGCCGGCGACCGCGCGGGCCTTCTCCGCACCCTTGGCCAGGATGGAGTCCAGCGTCTCGGGGTCGTCGAGGTATTCCTGGGTGCGGGTCCTGAAGGGGGTCACGAAGTCGACCATGATCTCGGCGAGGTCGGTCTTCAGAGCGCCGTACAGCTTGCCCTCGTAGCTCCGCTCCAGGTCGGGGACGGAGGTGCCGGTGAGGGTGGACATGATCGTCAGCAGGTTGCTGACGCCCGGCTTGTTCTCGGGGTCGAAGCGGATCACGGTGTCGGTGTCGGTCACCGCGCTCTTCACCTTCTTCGCGGTCGCCCTCGGCTCGTCGAGGAGGTTGATCAGGCCCTTGGGGGTGGAGGCCGACTTGCTCATCTTGACCGACGGGTCCTGAAGGTCGTAGATCTTCGCCGTCTCCTTCAGGATGTACGGCGCCGGGAGCGTGAACGTCTCACCGAAACGGGAATTGAACCGCTCCGCGAGATCGCGGGTGAGCTCGATGTGCTGGCGCTGGTCCTCACCGACCGGGACCTGGTTCGCCTGGTACAGCAGGATGTCGGCGACCTGGAGGATCGGGTACGTGAACAGGCCGACCGTGGCGCGGTCGGCGCCGTGCCTGGCGGACTTGTCCTTGAACTGCGTCATGCGGGAGGCCTCGCCGAAGCCGGTGAGGCAGTTCATGACCCAGCCCAGCTGGGCGTGCTCGGGGATGTGGCTCTGGACGAACAGCGTGCAGCGCTCGGGGTCGAGGCCCGCGGCGAGCAGCTGGGCGGCGGCGAGCCGGGTGTTGGCGCGCAGCTCCGCCGGGTCCTGCGGGACGGTGATCGCGTGCAGGTCGACGACCATGTAGAAGGCGTCGTGGGTGTCCTGCAGAGCGACCCACTGACGGACCGCACCGAGGTAATTGCCGAGGTGGAACGAGCCGGCGGTGGGCTGGATTCCGGAGAGCACGCGGGGACGATCAGAGGCCATGTTCCTCATTCTCTCAGGTGCCGCCGACAGCTCGGGAACCGATCGGGGGCGGGCGGTGTATTCAGAGTGTGAGGACGCGGGAGGGGGGCCGCATCGTCGTCGACGAGGCCGCGGTGATCGCACGCGTACGCGCCGGGGAGGCGGAGGCGTACGCGGAGCTGGTCCGCGCCTTCACGCCGGTCGCGCTGCGGGCGGCCGTCGCTTTCGGCGCGGGTGCGGACGCGGAGGATGTGGTGCAGCAGGCGTTCTTCAAGGCGTACTGCTCGCTGGAGCGGTTCCGGGACGGCGCGGCCTTCCAGCCGTGGCTGCTGCGGATCGTCATGAATGAGACGAGAAACACAGTGCGCTCGGTGGTGCGGCAGCGGGCCGTCGCGGGGCGGGAGGCGGAACTGCTGGCCGCCGAGCCGCTGATACCGGAGTCGGCGGACCCGGCGGTGGCGGCCGTGGAGCTGGAGCGGCGGGCGTTGCTGACGGCCGCGCTGGAGGCGCTGAGCGAGGAGCAGCGCCAGGTCGTCACCTACCGGTATCTGCTGGAGATGGACGAGGCGGAGACGGCGGAGGCGCTCGGCTGGCCGCGGGGCACGGTGAAGTCGCGGCTGAGCCGTGCGCTGAAGAAGCTGGGCCGGATGCTGCCCGGCGGGCCCGAGTGGGAGGAGGTGAGTGATGAGCACGGGTGAGGAACGTGGCCGCAGGGCGCGTGACCTGGAGCGTGGGCTCGAGCGGGAGCTGCGGGAGCTGGGGCGCGGGCTGCGGGTGCCGGACGTGGGCGGGCAGTCCATGGCCGAGCGGGTGCTGGCGCAGCTGCTGGCGGAGTCGGTGCCGGTGCCGGTGCCGGTGGCGGAGCCGCCGGGGCGGGGCGAGCGGATCCGGGCGTGGGCCCGGCGGCGGTGGCGGGCGCTGGGGGTCGCGCTGTCCGGCGCGCTGGTCGTGCTGGTGCTCACGCCTCCGGTGCGGGCGGCGGTGGCGGACTGGTTCGGCTTCGGCGGGGTGCAGGTGCGGTACGACCCCTCGGCGACGCCCGCGCCGGGGGCCAGCCCGGTGGTGCCGGGGTGCGCGTCGCCGGTGCCGTTGGCGGAGGCGGGGCGGCGGGCCGGGTTCGAGCCGCGGGTGCCCGGTGCGCTGGGGGCGCCGGACGCGGTGTCGGTGGGCGAGGCGCCGGGCGGCCGGCATGTGGTGAGCCTGTGCTGGCACGAACCGGGCCGCACGATACGGCTGGACGAGTTCCCGGCGCGGCTGGACGTCGGCTTCGGCAAGACGGTCCGGGAGGAGCCCGAGTATGTGGAGCTGGGCGGCGTCGGGCCGGGGTACTGGTTCGCGCGCCCGCATCTGCTGACCTTCCCCATGACGGACGGGGAGGGCAGGCTGTGGACCCACTCGCAGCGCACGGCGGGCCCCACGCTGTTGTGGACCGGCCACGACGGTCTGACCCTCCGCCTGGAGGGCGAGCCGTCCCAGACCCGCGCCCGGGCCATCGCCGAGTCGACGTAGGGCCCGGGGCGCCGTCCACACGGCTTCGTGGACGGTGAGCCACCGGCCGGGAGCCGCCGGGACCGGAAGGTTGAGGTCCCGGCTCCGGACCGGCCGGAGTGGCCCGGGGGCGCCCAGGGCCGAGGCGGGGCCGGACCGGGCGTGGCCCGCCCGGGCCAGGCCGGGTGCCGACCGGGCGTGATCCGCCCGGGCCCGGGAGCCCGGGGGTGACCCGAGGGCCGGGAGCCGCCCCGGGGTGGGCCACCAGGGCCCGGCTCCGGGGGCGCGCCTGAGGGTGGGCGTCTGCCGGAGGCCGGGAGCCGCCCCGGGGTGGGCGGGGGACGCAGCCGGGCGCCACCCCGGGTGGGTCACCCCCCGCCGCGGCGCCGGACCCGGGGCGGGCCTGGGGGTGGGCGTCAGGCCGGGAGGCCGGGGGCCAGGTGGGCGGCCATCAGGTCGGCGACCTCGGCCCGGATCGTGGCCAGGGCGTCCTCGTCGCCGGTGCGGGCGGCGGTGACGCCCCGGTCGATCCAGTCGGCGACGGCCGCCATGTGCTGCGTACCGAGACCGCGGGAGGTGAGGGAGGGGGTGCCGATACGGATGCCGGAGGGGTCGAACGGCTTGCGGGGGTCGTAGGGGACGGTGTTGTAGTTGACGACGATCCCCGCCCGGTCCAGGGCCTTCGCGGCGATCTTGCCCGGCACGTCCTTGGGGGTGAGGTCCATCAGGATCAGGTGGTTGTCCGTGCCGCCGGAGACCAGGTCGAAGCCGCGGACGAGGAGCTCCTCGGCGAGGGCCTTGGCGTTGGCGACGACCGCGTGCGCGTAGTCACGGAAGGAGGGCTGGGACGCCTCGTGGAGGGCGACCGCGATGGCGGCGGTGGTCTGGTTGTGCGGGCCGCCCTGGAGGCCGGGGAAGACCGCCTTGTCGATGGCCTTGGCGTGCTCCTCGCGGCACATGAGCATCGCGCCGCGCGGGCCGCGCAGGGTCTTGTGGGTGGTCGTGGAGATGACGTCCGCGTGCGGCACCGGCGACGGATGGGCGCCGCCGGCGATCAGGCCGGCGATGTGGGCGACGTCGGCGACGAGCACGGCGCCCGCCTCGTGGGCGATCTCGGCGAACGCGGCGAAGTCGATGGTCCGGGGAAGGGCGGTACCACCGCAGAAGATGACCTTGGGGCGCTCCTTGAGGGCGAGGTCGCGCACCTCGTCGAAGTCGATGAGCCCGGTGTCCTGGCGTACGCCGTACTGGACGCCGCGGAACCACTTGCCGGTCGCGGAGACCCCCCAGCCGTGGGTGAGGTGACCGCCCATCGGGAGAGCCATGCCCATCACGGTGTCGCCGGGCTCGGCGAAGGCGAGGTAGACGGCGAGGTTGGCCGGGGAGCCGGAGTAGGGCTGGACGTTGGCGTGGTCGACGCCGAAGAGGGCCTTGGCCCGGCCGATGGCGAGCAGCTCGACCTGGTCGATGTTCTGCTGGCCCTCGTAGTAGCGCCGGCCGGCGTAGCCCTCGCTGTACTTGTTCTGCAGGACGGTGCCCGAGGCCTCCAGGACGGCCTGCGAGACGTAGTTCTCGCTCGGGATCAGCCGAAGCGTCTCGCCCTGCAGGCGCTCCTCCGCACCGACGAGCGCGGCGAGTTCGGGATCGGTGGTGACGAGAGCCGGGTGGTGAGCGGGAAGGGGAAAGCTGGTCATGGCGTCCTCCAGGGGGCCGGCAGCACGGACAAGGTCTCCGGGTGCCCAGGCGGGCGGCACCCTCGTGTGGTCTGCCGCGCACGGCTCCCCCGGGGTCGGTTCCCCGTACGCCAGTCGCCGCGCGTACCGCCCAGCCTAGGCCCTGCCCGGCCGATCTTGCCGGGCAGGGCCTAGCCGCCACACCGCCCGCGAGGTTTCTTCGTCCGCATGGCGAGCGACGATAGAAAGGGGCGCCACCACCGCCCCCGGCCGCAGGACGAACGGAGACCCCGTGTCGAGAACACTAGAGGCGATCGCTTCCGCGGAGGCGCACAGCGCGCACAACTACCACCCGTTGCCCGTCGTCGTCTCTTCGGCGGACGGTGCCTGGATGACCGACGTCGAGGGACGCCGCTACCTCGACATGCTCGCCGGCTACTCGGCGCTGAACTTCGGCCACGGCAATCGGCGGCTGATCGAGGCCGCGAAGGCGCAGTTGGAGCGGGTGACGCTGACGTCGCGTGCGTTCCACCACGACCGGTTCGCTGACTTCTGCGCGCAGCTGGCCGAGTTCTGCGGCATGGAGATGGTGCTGCCGATGAACACCGGGGCGGAGGCGGTGGAGACCGCCGTGAAGACCGCCCGCAAGTGGGGGTACCGCGTCAAGGGCGTCCCGGACGGGATGGCGAAGATCATCGTGGCGGCGGGCAACTTCCACGGCCGTACGACCACGATCGTCAGCTTCTCCACCGACCCCGAGGCGCGGGCGGACTACGGCCCGTACACACCGGGGTTCGAGATCGTGCCGTACGGCGACCTCACGGCGATGGCCGAGGCCATGACGGACAACACCGTGGCCGTGCTGCTGGAGCCGATCCAGGGCGAGGCGGGCGTGCTGGTGCCTCCGCCCGGGTATCTGCCGGCGGTCCGGGAGCTGACCCGGCAGCGGGACGTGCTGTTCATCGCGGACGAGATCCAGTCGGGCCTGGGCCGCACGGGCCGGACGTTCGCGTGTGAACACGAGGGCGTGGTCCCGGACATGTACGTGCTGGGCAAGGCGCTGGGCGGCGGTGTCGTGCCGGTGTCGGCGGTCGTGTCGAGCGCGGCGGTGCTCGGCGTCCACCGGCCGGGCGAGCACGGTTCGACGTTCGGCGGCAACCCGCTGGCCTGCGCGGTGGCGCTGGAGGTCCTGGCGATGCTGCGCACGGGCGAGTACCAGCAGCGGGCGGCCGAGCTGGGCGACCACCTCCACCAGGAGCTGGGGCTCATGGTGGGCCAGGGTGCCGTGGAGGAGGTGCGCGGCCGCGGCCTGTGGGCGGGCGTGGACGTCGTGCCGAGCCTGGGCACGGGGCGGGAGGTCTCGGAGAAGCTGATGGACCGCGGGGTCCTGGTGAAGGACACCCACGGCTCGACCATCCGCATCGCCCCGCCCCTGGTGATCAGCAAGGAGGACCTGGACTGGGGCCTGGAACAACTGCGCCAGGTGCTGCGCTGACCGTCGGCGAACGGCAACCATCCCGGCGCCCCGAGCGGCGTTGACCGTCAGGGGGCGGTGCCCGGCACGGGGCGGTGACCCGGCGCGGGGCGCTGCCCGGCACAGGAGCGGTGGCCCTGCCCGCGGGGCGGTGGCCCGGGGCGCCGGGCCTGGGGCGCCGGGCCTGGGCCGGACCAGGGCCGCCCCGGTCAGGGAAGGCCGCGGCAGAGGGCGTCCAGGGCGCCGGTCCAGGCGCTGTCCGTGGGGGTGGCGTAGCCGACGACCAGGGCGTCGCGGCCGCGCGGCACGTCGGGGTGGCGGAAGCGGTCCAGGCCCTGGATGGCCAGGCCCTGCCAGGCGGCGGCCTGGACCACGGTGGGTTCGGTGCCCGGTGGCAGCTCCAGTACGGCGTGGAGACCCGCCGCGATGCCGCTCACGCGGATGTCGGGCGCCCGTTCGGCGAGCGCGGCCACGAGCTGGTCGCGCCGCCGGCGGTAGCGCAGCCGCATGCCCCGTACGTGCCGGTCGTAGGCGCCGGAGCGGATGAACTCCGCGAGCGTCAGCTGGTCCAGCGCGCTCGACACCCATTCGGAGTGCCCCTTCGCCGCCAGTACGTCCCCCACCAGATCCTCCGGCACCACCATCCACCCCAGCCGAAGTCCGGGCGTCAGGGACTTGCTCGCCGTACCGAGGTAGACGACGCGCTCGGGGTCCAGGCCCTGGAGGGCGCCGACCGGCTGGCGGTCGTAGCGGAACTCGCCGTCGTAGTCGTCCTCCAGGATCAGCGCGCCCGTCCGCCGCGCCCAGTCGACGGCCGCGGCGCGCCGGTCCGGCGGCAGCGCGCCACCGAGCGGGAACTGGTGTGCCGGCGTGATGAGGACGGCGCCCTGGCGGCCCAACTCGCCCGTCCGGGTGCCGTGTTCGTCGAACGGCAGCGCGGGCGTGCGCAGCCCGGCCTCCGTGAGCAGGTTCCAGTGGATGTCGAGCCCGTACGACTCGACGGCGACGTCCCGCACCCGGCGCCCGCGCAGCACCTGTGCCATCAGCCGCAGCCCGTGGACGAAGCCGGAGCAGATGACGATGCGGTCGGGGTCGGCGTACACGCCCCGGGCCCGTGCCAGGTAGTCGGCGAGGACGGTACGCAGCTCGATGCGGCCGCGCGGCCCGCCGTAGCCGAGCGCCTCGTGCGGGGCGGACATCAGCGCCCGGCGGGCCGCCTTGAGCCACTCGGCGCGCGGGAAGGAGCCGAGGTCGGGCATGCCGGGGTGCAGGGTGTGCGCGGCGGGCCGGCGGACGGGCGGGCGCCGGACCGGAACGGGGGTGGCCGCCGCCCCCCGCCCCGGCCCCCCGCGGTGCCCCGCCCCCGGGCCGGGGCGCGGGGCGGCGCGCCGGGCCACGCGCGTGCCGGAGCCCTGACGGGCGGTGAGCCAGCCCTCGGCGACGAGCTCGGCGTACGCGTCGGCGACCGTGTTGCGGGCGATGCCCAGGTCGGCGGCGAGCGACCGGGACGAGGGCAGCCGCGTCCCGGGTGCCAGCCGCCCGGCCCGAACGGCCTCCCGCAGCGCGTCCATCAGGCCGGACCGCAGCCGCGGACCCCGTAGCTCCAGGTGCAGATCGGCCCCGAAAGTGGCCCAGGAATCCGTCATGGAAGTGGACCATACCTCTGCGCCACACCCCCCGTACGGTGATCACATGACGACGAACACGAACGCGGACACGACCACGAACGAGTACGCGACCGAGCACACCCCCCGCCTCGCCTGGGCCCAGCAGGCGCCCGAGGTCTACAAGGCCATGGTCCGGCTGGACGCGGCCGCCCGTCAGGGCGTCGACCCGGTCCTCCTCGAACTGGTCAAGATCCGCGCCTCGCAGCTCAACCACTGCGCCTACTGCCTCGACATGCACACCAAGGACGCGCTGGCGGCCGGTGAGTCGGTCGAGCGGATCGTCCAGCTCAGCGCCTGGGAGGAGTCGCGGCACTTCTACACCGAGAAGGAGCTCGCCGCGATCGAACTCGCCGAGGCCATCACCGTCCTCACGGACGGTTTCGTCCCCGACGAGGTGTACGAGCGTGCCGCCAAGCACTTCGAGGAGACGGAACTGGCCCAGCTGATCGCCGCGATCACCGTCATCAACGCCTGGAACCGCTTCGCCGTCACCAGCCGCATGGTCCCGGGCCACTACACGCCGGGCCAGTTCCAGGGACTCGTCAAGTGACCGGTGCCGTCGCCGCGTTCCGCGCCCTGCACCACGGGCGGGCCCCCGGGGATCCTTTGGTCCTGCCCGGCCCGTGGGACGCCGCCAGCGCCCGGGCCTTCGCGGACGCCGGTTTCCCGGCCCTCGCCACGCCGTCCGCGGGGGTGGCGGCGTCACTCGGGTACGAGGACGGGGCGACGCCCGCGGACGAGATGTTCGCGGCCGTCGCCCGGATCACCCGGTCGGTGTCCGTCCCGGTGTCGGCGGACGTGGAGGCCGGCTACGGCCTCGCGCCCAAGGAACTGGTCGCCCGCGTCCTGGACGCCGGCGCGGTCGGCGTGAACCTGGAGGACTCCCGGGCCGGCACGCTCAACGACCCGCGCGCACACGCCGACTGGCTGGCGGAGGTACGGGCCGAGGCGGGCGACCACCTGTTCGTCAACGCCCGCGTGGACACCTTCATCCGGGGCGTCACCGACCCCGAGGAGGCCATCACCCGGGCGCGGCTGTACGTCGAGGCGGGCGCCGACTGCGTCTACCCCATCGGCGTACCGGCCGAGCACCTGCCGCTGCTCCGCGCGCGGATCGACGGGCCCATCAACGTGGCGCCCTTCCTCGGCAGCCCGCCGGTCGCGGAACTGAGCCGCCTGGGCGCCACGCGCATCACCTTCGGTCCGGGGCTGCTGCACCGTGCGATGGCGGCGGTGCGGGACATCGCCGATCAGGTGCGGCGCAGCTCGTAGACCGTGCCGTCCTCGGTGTCGGCGGCCTTGGTGAAGCCGGCGCGGGTGACGACCCCGTGCGAGGGGGTGTTGCCGTGGTCGACGGTGGCGCGCAGAACGGTCACCTCGGACCGGGCGAAGGCCCAGTCGGCGAGGGCGCGCAGGGCCTCGGTGGCGAAGCCGTGGCCGCGGGCGCCCTCCACCAGGTCGTAGCCGACCTCCGCGCGGCCGTCCGCGTCCGGGGCGGCGTGGAACCCGATGGCGCCAACCGCGCGCCGGTCGGAGGCGCGGACGAGGGCGTACGTGCCCCAGCCGGGGGCGGAACGTCCCCGCCTCGCGGGCCCTCGCGACCATCCCGCCGGCGAACCGGGTGCCCTCCGGCGGGCCGCCGTCCGCCCACACGAAGCCGCCGTTGCCGCCGCCGTGCAGGTCGTCCCCGGACCTCGGGGTCACCTCGCACAGCAGCAGCCGTTCGGTACGGAGGGAGTCGGCGTACCAGCGCCAGACCGCCGGGCGCGGCAGGCCCTCCAGGTCGGTACGGCCCGTGGCCCACAGTAGGGTCGACCAGGGGTCGTCGGTGCGCGGAACGTGGGGGAAGAGGCGGTCCAGGACGCGGGCGCACAGGTGGTCGGGCGGGCGCCAGTCGGGGACGTCGAGGGCGCCGAGCATGTCGTACGTGTGCAGCAGCACCTCGACGATGCCCATCGCGGCGAAGCCGTCCGCCCCGGCCATACCGAACGGGTGCCAGGCCCGTACGCCGTCGGGTGTGGTGCGGACGGCGGCGGACAGGAGCCCGCCGGTCGCCTCGATGACGCGGACCAGTCCGGCGGGGGTGGTGCCGGGCTCGGCGCTGATCTCGAAGGGGACGTAGGAGTCGGTGGAGCGGCCGGTCAACTGGGTGGCGTAGCCGGTGAAGTCGTCGGCGATGTGGACGGCCGTGTCGTAGCAGCTCCACTCAAGACCGGCCGCCGGCGCGGACCAGTCGCGGTCCGCCACGCCGCGCAGAGCGCGGGCGGTCACGGCGACCGCTTCGTCGATGTCCTGTGCCGCGACGGTCCCCGTGTTCCCCGTGATCCCCATGGCGGCGACCCTAGAGCCGTACGGCTGCCGCGGCCACCGCATTTCGCCGTTCGGGGACCGGGGCCGCGTAACAGTGGACGGCCACCGTCCGCCCCGGCCCCCACTCCTGCTGCCCGGTGCCGAGCCGTTGCCGGCCGAGGCGTTCGTACAGCGCGATCGCCGCCACGTCGCCGGTGACGGCGTCCAGGACGGGGTGCAGCCCGCGCTGCCGCGCCTCGCGTACGGCCCGCTCGACCAGCCGCGCACCCCATCCGTCCGCACGGGCGCCCGGGGCGACGAACAGCCGCCCCACCACGGCGGTGGGCCCGCCGTCCCACATCGCGGGCGCGACGTCCCCGTCCCGGGCGGGCGACAGCGCGATGTGCCCGACGACCCGCCCGTCCCGCACGGCCATCCAAGCCCCGGTGAGCCCGTCCACCGTGAGCCAACCGGCCGGATCGGCCGGCCAGTCGGTGGGATGGCCGTCGTGCGCGTGTACGTCGGCGAGGACGTGGACGCATTGGCCGATATCCGCTGAGCCGCGTTCCCGTACGTGATCCATTCTTGGAGCCAAACCCACGTCACACGCGTATCCGCCGCAGACTTCGAAGGGACCACCGTGACCACCGCGACCACCGACCGCCCGGAGCCACCCCTCGTCGGCGAGGAACGCGCGATGCTGCGCGCCTTCCTCGACCACCACCGCGCCACCCTGGCCATGAAGTGCGAGGGCCTGTCCGACGAGGACCTGCGCCGCCGCTCGATGCCCCCCGTCGACGCTCTCCCTCCTCGGCCTGGTCCGCCACATGGCGGAGGTGGAACGCGCCTGGTTCCGCCGGACCATCAACGGCGAGGACGTCCCGCTGGTCTGGTCGCCGACCGACGACTACCAGGCGGCGTACGACCCGACGGGCTCCACCCGCTCGGAGGCGTTCGCCGCCTGGGAGGCGGAGGTCGAACACGCCCGCCGCATCGAGGAGTCGGCCGCGTCGCTCGACGTCACGGGCCACAACGCCCGGTGGAACATCGACGTGTCCCTGCGCCACGTCATGCTGCACCTGATCCACGAGTACGCGCGCCACAACGGTCACGCGGACTTCCTCCGCGAGGGCATCGACGGGACGGTCGGGGCGTGACGCACCGAAGGGCATGGACATCGACCGAAGTCGAGGTTGGAGGCTGTGGCGCGTAACGAGCCCCGCTCCGCCACGCGTCCGTCAGGAGAGACATCATGAGCCCCGAGGGCACGGTCACCGGCGTCGCCGTCCCGCAGGAGGACGTGGACGCCATCGTCGCCTTCGTCGCCGGCGTTCAGCACGCGCAGCAGAACGCGCTGCCCGACACCTTTATGAGCGGCTTCCGCCAGGAGGCGTTCTGGACGACCGCCCATGGGAAGCGGCTGACCGTGGACCCGGCCTCGCTGGTGGCCGGGAACTCGGTCGCCGTGTCCGGTACGCCGCTGTACGTCCTGGCCGAGGACGACGGCGTGTGGCGGGTCGCCGCCGCGCAGAACACCAAGGTCATCGACCCTGAGACGCTCGCCGCGGGCTGACGCCGCCGGCCGCGGGGACCACACGGGTGGATTCGCCCGATTATCCTGGTTTTGTGGACGATCGCGGTGAGCAGAGGCCGCCCGGCGGCGGAGTGCGTCCGGAGATCCTCGCCTCCTGGCAGCGCTCGCGTTCGCTCGGGATCGACACCGAGGGCGCTGCCCTGCCGGTCGAGACCGACCTCGATCCGGACTCCCGGCTCCTCAGGGCCGCCGGGCCGGTGCTGGACCAGCTGTGCGAACGGTTCTCCGGCCTGCCCGTCACGGTGGCGCTGGCCGACGCCCGGGCGAACATCGTGGACCGGCGGGGCGACCCGGTGGGGCTGGAGCTCATGGACGCCGCCTCCCTGGTGCCGGGTGCCAATGTCGACGAGCGGTTCATGGGCACCAGCAGCGTCAGCATGGTGCTGAGCACCCGGGTGCCCTTCATGGTCGTCGGCCAGGAACACTTCCTGCACAACCTCAAGGAGCTGACCTGCATGGCCGCCCCGGTGCGCGACCCGGTGGGCGGCACCGTGCAGGGCGCGGTCAACCTCTCCGTACCCAGGGACCTCGCCGAACCCGGCATGGCCCTGGTCCTCCAGGACGCCACCGACCGCATCGCCGAGCGCCTGCTGGAACTGAGCACCGCCAGGGAACGCAACCTGATGAGCTCCTTCCTCCGGGCCAGGGAGCGCGGCGAGCACGCCGAGCTCCACCTCGACTCCGGCGAGCTCGCCCGCCTCGGCGCGGCGGCGCCCCGGCTGGCCCCGGACGAGCGGCTGGCGCTGCTGGAGAGCGCCATCGAACTGATCGGCTCCGACAGCGAGGCGTTCGCCGAGGTCCCGCTGGCGGGCGGCCGGGTGGCCACACTGCGCCGCCGGGCGCTGCACCACGGCGACGCGGAAGGCGCGGCCGTCGAGGTCACCTTCGCGGACGCGGGCGGTGACACGGGCGGTGACATCGGCCGTACGGGGGCCACCGCGACCGCCCCGGACGGCCGTGACGTACCGCTGCTGCGCCGCCCGGCCGGCGAACCCGACCGGCCGGAGCCCGACCAGGACGACGCGCCCGGCGATCGGCCCGACGCGTGGCTGCTGCTGGTGGGCGAACCGGGCGTCGGCCGCCTGGCCGCCGAGGCGCGCGGGCGGCTGTCGCTGCTGAACGAGGCGGGCGTCCGCGTCGGCACCACCCTGGACATGCGGCGCACCGCCGAGGAGCTGGCGGAGATCGCCGTGCCGCGGTTCGCCGACCTCGTCGTGGTCGACCTCGTGGAGAGCGCCCTGGCGGGCGAGGAACCCCCGGCGGGGCGGCTCGGCCCCCATGCGGCGCTGCGCCGGATGGCCGCCTGGGCCGGCGAGGACTCCCGCGACGCGCGGATCGGCGGCGTGGACGAACCGGTCGCGTACCCGCCCGGCAGCCCGCAGGCCCGGTGCCTCGCCACCGGCCGGCCGGTCACCGACTCGGTGCTGACCGCCGCCCTGACCGGGCCCCCGGCCGGCGCCGAACACCCCGTCGACCTGCTCGGCGAGGGCGTGCACTCATACCTGGGCGCCCCACTGTGCGCCCGGGGAGCCGTCCTGGGCCTGGCAGGGTTCTACCGGCGCGGCCGGACCCGGCCGTACGAGCAGGACGACCTGACCCTGGCGGGCGAGCTGGCGGCCCGTACCGCGATCAGCGTGGACAACGCCCGCCGCTACAGCCGCGAGCGCGACGCCTCCCTCACCCTGCAACGGAGCCTGCTGCCGCGCGACACGCCCCGGCTGACCGCCGTCGACCTCGCCTCCCGCTACCTGCCCGCCGACGCCCGGGCGGGCGTGGGCGGGGACTGGTTCGACGCGATCCCGCTGTCCGGGATGCGCGTGGCCCTGGTCGTCGGGGATGTGGCCGGCCACGGGCTCCAGGCGGCCGCCACCATGGGCCGGCTGCGTACGGCGGTGCACACCCTGGCCGCCATGGACCTGCTGCCCGAGGAGGTCCTGACCCACCTGGACGACCTGGTCAGCCGTACGTCCGGCGACCCCGCCCACGGGGAGGACCCCGCGACGGCGGCGACCTGCCTGTACGCCGTGTACGACCCGGTGTCCTGCCGCTGCACGGCCGCCCGGGCCGGTCACCCGCCGCCCGCGCTGCTGCCGCCGGACGGTGCCCCGCGGCTGATCGACCTGCCGGCCGGCCCGCCGCTCGGGCTCGGCGGACTCCAGCCGTACGAGTCCGCCGCGGTCGACCTGCCCGAGGGCAGCCTGCTGGCCCTCTACACCGACGGCCTGCTCAAGGAGAGCCGCGGCTTCGGCGACACCGACACCGACGCCCGCACCCGGCAGCTCCTGGCCGCCCTCACCGGGGCGGAACAGTCCCTGGACCGGATCTGCGACCGGGTCACCAGCGCCCTGCTCCCCGACGGCCCGCGCGACGACGTGGCCCTCCTCCTGGCCCGCGTACACGCCCTGCCCGACGACCGGGTGGCGTCCTGGGAGCTGCCCTCCGACCCCTCGATGGTCGCCAGAGCCAGGGAGCTGACGCACCAGCAGCTCGCCGAGTGGGGCCTGACGGACCTGGACTTCAGCACCGGCCTGGTGGTCAGCGAGCTGGTCACCAACGCCGTACGGTACGGCGGCCGGGGCCCCGTCTGCCTGCGCCTGCTGCGCAACGGCTCCCTGATCTGCGAGGTGTCCGACCGCAGCAACACCTCCCCGCGCATCCGCCGCGCGGCCACCACCGAGGAAGGCGGGCGCGGCCTGTTCCTGGTGGCGCAGTTCACCAAGAGCTGGGGCGCCCGCTACATGCCCCAGGGCAAGACGGTGTGGGCCGAACAGGTCCCGCACACCGGCCGGCACGCCCCGGAGCCCGACGAACAGGCGCTGCTGTCCATGTTCGACGACCCGGGCTGAGCCAGGGACCGACTGACCGCGAAGGGCGGTGTACGCAGTGGTTGAGCACCGGATACTGGGACCGGAGGACGGCGAGCTGTACCAGCCGCAGCAGGCGTGCGGGGACCGATTCCTGGTCAACAGCCGTGAGTGGGGCGGCCACTTCTCGCTGGTCGAGCACCGCCTGCCACCGAAGGTGCTGGCGGCGCCCGTCCACCGGCACACCCACGAGGACGAGTTCAGCTTCATCCTCGAGGGATCGGTGGGTGCGAGGTTCGGGGACGAGGAGGTCGTGGCCCGGCCCGGCGATCTCGTGTTCAAGCCGCGCGACGAGTGGCACACCTTCTGGAACGCGGGCGAGACCCCCGCCCGGCTGCTGGAGATCATCTCCCCGGGAGGCCTGGAGGAGTTGTTCCGGTGGCTCGACCAGCTGGGCGGGGAACCGAGCCCGGAGCAACTGGAGCAGAAGGCGCGCCCGTACGGCTGCTCGACGGACATGGACGCGACCATGGCACTCATCGCGAAGCACGGCCTGGTGTTCTAGGCCATGTCTTCGAACCGGCCTTTCACTGCTCGCCGACCGGGGGTTGACGGGCGAGGAACTCGGCGAACGCTTCCGACTGCTTCGGGTCCACTTCCCCGGCCGCGTCCGGCAGGGGTATCAGGGCGCCGTACGCCCGCTGTTCATGGACGCCGACGCTACCCTCGCAGCCGCCGCCGGCCCCGCCCCCCGTACCGCTCCGAGCTCCGGGCACCGGGCACCGGGCTCCGGGCTCCGGGGAGGGCCGTCACGCGGTTGGGGTGATGGTGGGTGGGGGCGGCGGAGGGGGCGGGCATGGTGGCGGGGGCGGAAACCGTGGTCGGGCCGGAGCCACGGCGGGAGGTGGCGGGGGCCCCGACGGGGGACGGCTGGGCCGCCGGGGCTGCTGGGCCGGGGCCGGGGGCGGCGGAGGCGGGGGCGGCGGGGGCGGGGGCGGCTCCATCGCAGGCAGCAGTGGCCCGCCCGCGCGCAGCCGGGCAATGGTCAGCTCGGCGCGGCGGCGTGCCTGCGGGGCGTCGTCGCGTTCGTAGACGAGCCGAAAACCGGCGAAGCCCAGGTTCTGGGTGGCCAGCAGCCGGTAGCCGAGCGCGTGGGCGATCTCCTCGATCCGGCGCTGCTTCGAGGCCGTGAGCTGACCGGGCAGCAGCTCGACGCGGCCACGGCCGTCGAAGCGCGCGCGTATCTCGTCGTCCGTCACCTGATCCACTCTCGAGAGGTCGGCGGCCAACCGGCCGCTCCACACCACGATCGTCGCACGCGCCCGTCCGGTTCGGGCACCGTTCCGGGCCGCCCTCCCTCCCGAGGGTCGCGGGCTCCGGCACCCTGTCAAGGGCGCTTCGCGTCGGCTTCGCCGATGGGCTTCGCCCACCCTTGACAGGCCGCCTCCGCCCGCGCGTTTTCTCTCGGAGGGCGGCCCCGGGGAGCGGGCATCCGGGGGGGCGCACTGCTTTGCCGGCGTTCGTGGCCGAGGCGGCCCGGCCGGGGCAGGCGCGGCAGTGGAATGGGGCGGTGGCGGCACGGCTTGGCGGGTGGCCGCCGTTTCTCGGTTGCGGTACAGGACCTCGCTTCGGTGGGTGGTGGGTGCGCCCCAGTGGCATGGGGCATCCGGGCTCGGTCCGGCGACTGCGGGTGGGTGAGGGGTGGGGGTTCCGGCAGGTGGCTGGGGTGGGTGCGGGGTCGGGCCTGGGCGGAGCCCCACCCGGTCAGGGCACGGCAGGCACCCGGCCGCCGGGACGGCAGGGCCGGGGCGCGGCCTCCCGGACAGTCGGGCGCGGCCGGGTCGGTCCGGCCACCGACACTGGCCGTCGGGCCCCTCACCGCTCCCCTGCCCGGGGCGCTCGAAGTCCGGGAAGGGGCGGCCCCCTGGCCCCTCCAGTCACACCCGTGTCGGACCGCCGGAGTTGTGGGCGGGATGGGACACCCTGTGCCCGGATGCTCATGGTCGGGAGGTGTCCTACACCGCCCACAACTCCCCAGCCCCGGTGCAGATGTGACGGTAGGGGCCCGTGAGGCGTCCTGGTGAGGCAGGCGGGGCCAGGGGGCCTTCGAGCCCCGCACGCCGTGCCCGCGTGACGCCAGACGTCGGCCGTCGTGCCCCGTCAGGACCAGGTCGGCCCGGTGCCCGGGGCAAGGCCGAGCCCCTCGCCTTGAGGAGTCCGGCGGGGGACACCGGTGCCCCGCAGGGTGCTGCTTCCTGTCCGGCACAGGCACGGGGTGCGGCCTCCCCGGGCAGTCCCCGGGGGTGCCGGGCACGTCATCGGAGCCACAGGGCGGGCCCCTCCGGCCCCTCCAGTCCCAGCCGTATCGCCCTGCCAGAGTTGTGGGCGGGATCGGACACCCACAGCCCGCACACCACGACGGGAAGGTGTCCCACACCGCACACAACACCCCGAACCCGGTGCTGGCGTGACCAAGGAGACGGGTGAGACCTCCCTGCGTGACAGGCGGGGCCCAACCGGGGCCGTGAGCCGACAGGCCGGGCAGCCTCCGCCCTGCCGCCCTGCCGCCCTGCCGCCCAGCCGCACCGATGCTTTCGCCCCGCCCACCGGTGGCCGGGCTCTGCCAGGGCGACACCCAGGCCCAGCCACCGCCCCACGCCGGCCACCTGCCTGTGCCGAGCCGACCGCCGGGCCGCAGTCGCCGAGCCCAGCCACCACCGCCCCATCGCACTCCGGCGCACCCACCACCGGCAGGAGCGAGGTCCTGTACCCCGGCCAACAGTCGAGCGGCACCCGCCAAACCAACAGGCCACCGCCCCATTCCACTGCCGCGCCCCCTCCGCCGCCCGCCCTCCCGGCCACGAACGGCACGGGCAAAGGGGCGCCCCTCCTGGACCCGTTCCCCCGGGCCGCCCTCCGAGTGGGAAAAGGCGGGCGGAGGCGGCCTGTCAAGGGTGGGCGAAGCCCATCGGCGAAGCCGACGCGAAGCGCCCTTGACGGGGCGCCGGAGCCCGCCACACTCGGAGAGAGGGCGGCCCACACGCCCACCATGACCAGGGCGTTCAGGCCGAGGTCTCGGCTAGGAGGGGAGCCACGCCCGCCACGTCGCCTCGTTCTGCTTGACCCACTTCTCCGCCGCCGCCTCCGGGGAGAGCTTCTGCTCGGCGATCATCAGCGCCACATCGTTCTGCGCCTCCGTCGTCCAGCGGAAGTTCTTCAGGAAGGCGGCCGCCTTCCCGCCCTTCTTCGCGAAGTCGGCGTTGAGGAACTTCTGGAGCGGGGTGTGCGGGTAGGCGCAGGCGACCTTCTCCGGGTCGGCGTCGCAGCCCTCCTTGTACGCGGGCAGCTTCACCTCCGTCATCGGCACCTTCTCGAACAGCCACTGGGGCTTGTACCAGTACGTCAGGAAGGGCTTCTTCTCCTTGGCGAACTGCTTGATCTGGGTGATCTGCGCCGCCTCGGAGCCCGCGAAGACGACCTTGTAGTCCAGGCCCAGGTTCTTCACCAGGGCCTTGTCGTTGGTGACGTACGACGGGGAGCCGTCCAGCAGTTGGCCCTTGCCGCCGCTCTCCGCGGTCCGCAGCTGGTCGGCGTACTTGTTGAGGTTCTTCCAGTCGGTGACGTCCGGGTGGGCGTCCGCGAAGTACGTCGGTACGAACCAGCCGATGTGGCCGGTCACGCCCAGGTCGCCGCCGCGCGTGATGGTCTTCTTGTCGTTGACGTACCGCTGTTCCTGTTCCGGGTGGCCCCAGTCCTCCAGGAGGGCGTCCACCCGGCCCTGGCTGAGCGCGTCCCAGGCGGGGACCTCGTCGACCTGGACGGTGTCGACGCGGTAGCCCAGCTCGTGTTCGAGCAGGTACTTCGCCACGGCGACGTTGGCCTGGGCTCCCACCCAGGACTGGACGGACAGGGTGACCGTCTTGGTGCCCTGGGCGCCGGCGTACGGGGACGCCTGCTTGGTCATGTCGGCCGCGCCGCAGGCGGTGAGGGGCAGCAGGGTCACGGCGGCGACCAGGGGTGCGGTGATGCGCTTACGCATGTCGGGCCTCCTTTCCGGTCGGCTGGGTGACCCGGTCGAGCATCAGGCCCAGGCAGACGATCGCGGCGCCCGCGACCAGGCCGGTCGCGAGGTCGCCCTGTGCGAGGCCGTAGACGACGTCGTAACCGAGCGCGCCACCGCCGACCAGGCCGCCGATGATGACGACGGCGAGGACGAGGACGACCGCCTGGTTCACGGCCAGCAACAACGCCGGTCGCGCTAACGGCAGCTGCACCTGGCGCAGTTGCTGCCAGCCGGTGGCGCCGAGCGAGCGGGCGGATTCGAGCGCGACCGGGTCGACGCCGCGAAGGCCCTGGGTGGTGATGCGTACGACGGCGGGCAGGGCGTACACCACGGCGGCGGCGACCGCCGGGGCGCGGCCCACGCCGAAGAGGGCGACCACCGGGATCAGGTAGACGAACTGCGGCATGGTCTGGAAGACGTCCAGGACGGGGCGCAGAAGCCGTTCGAAACGAGCGCTGCGCGCCGCCGCGACGGCGACCGCGAAGCCCAGCACCAGTGTGACGGCGACGGCGGCCAGCACCTGCGACAGGGTGTCGAGCGACGCGTCCCACACGCCCAGGACGCCGATGGCGCCCATGGCGGCGACGGCCGTCAGCGCGGTACGCCAGGTGCCGACGAGCAGCGCCAGCGCGCCGACGAGCAGCAGCAGCGCCCACCAGGGCAGCGCCTGGAGGCCGTCCCGTACGGGGTCGAGGACCCACCCGGTGAAGTGCGCGGCCCAGTCGGCGGTGCCGCCGATGACGGGGACGCCCGAGTAGAGGTGGGCGGTCATCCAGTCGACGGCGCGGTTGACGGGCTCGGCGATGTCGACGTGCCACGCCACGGGCCAGGCGAGCCCGCCGCTGACGCGGCCCACGACGGCGGCGGCCAGGACGGCGACGCCGCAGGTGGCCCAGTCGCGGCGGCGTACCGCCCGGGCGCCCGTGGCCGTGCGGTCGAGCACGACCGCGAGGAGCACGATGGGGATGCCGGCGGCGAGTGCCGCGCCCACGTCCACCGATGCCAGCGCCTGGTAGACGCGGTCACCGAGGCCGCCGGCGCCGATGACGGAGGCGATGACCGCCATCGACAGGGCCATCATGATCGACTGGTTGACGCCGAGGAGCAGTTCCTTGCGCGCCAGCGGCAGCCGCGCGGTGAGCAGCCGCTGCCTGCCGGTCGCGCCGAGGGAGGCGGAGGCTTCGAGGACGCCGGGGTCGGCGCCGCGCAGGCCGAGGGCGGTGAGGCGGGCCATGGGCGGGGCGGCGTAGACGACGGTGGCGAGGACGGCGGCGGGGACGCCGATGCCGAAGACCAGCACGACGGGAAGCAGGTACGCGAAGGCGGGCAGCACCTGCATGGTGTCGAGGACGGGCCGCAGCGCCCGGTACGTACGGTCGGAGAGCCCGGCGGCGAGGCCGAGGAGCGCGCCGAGCGCGACGGACGCGGCGACGGCGACGACCATGAGGGCGAGGGTCTGCATGGTGGGCACCCACATGCCGAGCAGCCCGCACACGGCGAACGCGGCGACGGTGGTCAGGCCGAGGCGCAGGCCCGCGACGCGCCAGGCGACGATCCCGGCGACGGCGGTCACGCCGGCCCAGCCGGCGGCGAGGAGCACCAGGTAGACGCCGCGCACGGCGAGGACGACGGCGTTGCTGATGTGCCCGAAGAAGTAGAGGAACAGCGGGTGGCTGTCGCGGTTGTCGACGATCCAGTCGCTGGCGGTGCCGAGCGGTCCGGACAGGTCGACGGAGAGCGAGGTGGGCCAGGTGCCGCCGCCGGCGAGGAGGAGGCCGAGCGGCAGGAGGACGAGGGCGGCGGCCAGCGGCCAGTAGCGGCGGAGGGCGGCGGGCGGTCGTAGCCGTACGGGGGCGGTGAAGGTCGCGGTCATGCCGCCGCCTTCCCCGCGGCGGCGGCCTCCCCCGTGACGGCCGCCTCCCCGGCGGGCTGCGCGTCCCGGGCAGCCGACGCCGCCCCGGTGCCGGGCGCCGGGACGCCCGCGACGACCGAGAGCAGGCCCTCGTGGTCCACGACGCCCACCCATCGGCCGGCGTCGACGACGCGTACGGGGCCGCCGGTGCGGGCGACCGCCTCGATGGCCTCGGAGACGGTGGCGCCGGGCGCGACGGCCGGACCGGAGTCGGCGTCGTCGGCGCAGGGCGGGCGCATGGCGGTGCGTACCGTCATCACCTGCTCGCGCGGCACGTCGCGCACGAAGTCGCGTACGTAGTCGTCGGCGGGCGAGCCGACGATCTCCTCGGGCGTACCGAGCTGCACGATCCGGCCGTCGCGCATGAGGGCGATGCGGTCGCCGAGGCGCAGGGCCTCGTTGAGGTCATGGGTGATGAAGATCATCGTGCGGCCCTCCTCACGGTGGAGCCGGATGACCTCCTCCTGCATGTCGCGCCGGATCAGCGGGTCGAGGGCGCTGAACGGCTCGTCGAACAGGAGCACTTCGGGGTCGACGGCGAGGGCGCGGGCGAGGCCCACGCGCTGCTGCTGGCCGCCGGAGAGCTGGCCGGGCTTGCGGTCCTCCAGGCCTTCCAGGCCGACTTTGGTGACGACCTCGGCGGCCTTGGCGCGCCGTTCGGCGCGGCCCATGCCCTGGATTTCGAGGCCGTACGCCACGTTGTCGAGGACCGAGCGGTGCGGCAGCAGGCCGAAGTGCTGGAAGACCATGGCGGCGCGGTGGCGGCGCAGGTCACGCAGCCGGGACCGGTCCATGGAGAGAATGTCCTCGCCGTCGATGGCGACGGTGCCGGAGGTCGGCTCGATGAGCCGGGTCAGGCAGCGTACGAGGGTGGACTTGCCGGAGCCGGACAGGCCCATGACGACGAACACCTCGCCCTTGCGGACGTCGAAGGAGACGTCGCGGACGGCGGCGGTGCAGCCGGTGCGCTCGCGCAGTTCGGTGGCGGGGAGGTCCGCGAGCTCGGCGGAGCGGGGTACGCGGTCGGCCTTGGGGCCGAAGACCTTCCACAGGCCGTTGACGGAGAAGACGGGGGTGTCCGTGGCGGTGGCAGGGGTGTTCGTGAGGGGGGTGTTCATGGCGGGGGTCTTCGTGACAGGGGCCGTACTCATCGGGCGTCACCTCGCAGCAGGTCGGCGGCCTTCTCCCCGACCATCAGCACGCCGATCATCGGGTTGACGGCGGGCATGGTGGGGAATACGGACGCGTCGGCGATCCGGATGCCGTCGAGTCCACGGATCCTCAGGTCGGGCCCGACGACGGCCTGTTCGTCGTCGACGGCGCCCATGCGGCAGGTGCCGGCCGGGTGGTAGACGGTGTGGGCGACCTTGCGGGCGTACTCGCTGAGTTCCTCGTCGCCGGTGATCTCGGGGCCGGGGCAGACCTCGCGCTTGAGCCAGCCGGCGAGCGGCTCGGCCTTGGCGATCTCGCGGGCGATGCGGATGCCGTCGACGAGGGTGCGGCCGTCGTAGTCGTCCTCGTCGGTGAAGTACCGGAAGTCGAGGGCGGGCTTGACCTCGGGGTCGGCGCTGGTCAGGTAGAGGCGCCCGCGGCTGCGCGGCTTGGGGATGTTGGGCGTCATCGACACGCCGTGCGCGGGGCGCTGGTAGCCGAGCCGCTCGGGGTTGTCGGTGAACGGGATCTGGTAGAAGTGGAACATCAGGTCGGGCCCGCGCGACTCGGGGTCGCGGCGTACGAAGAGTCCCGCGTCGCTGTCCATGGCGGAGTTCTCGGGGATCGGCCCGTCCGTCTCCCAGACGATGACCGACTCGGGGTGGTCGAGGAGGTTCTCGCCGACGCCCGGCAGGTCGTGGACGACGGGGATGCCGAGCTTTTCGAGGTCCTGGCGGGGCCCGATGCCGGAGTGGAGCAGCAGCCGGGGCGTGTCGACGGCGCCCGCGCAGACGAGGACTTCGTGGCGCGCGGTGATGAGCTGCTCGGTGCCGTCCTTCGTACGGACGTGGACGCCGGTCGCCGTCGTGCCGTCGAGCTCCAGCTTGTACGCCCAGGTCTCCAGCATCAGGTGGAGGTTGGGGCGCGTGTCCATGATGGGGTGGAGGTAGGCGACCGAGGCGGACGAGCGCTTGTTGTTCTCCGGGTGGTAGGCGAGGTCGAAGAACCCGACGCCCTCGTGGAACGGCTTCTTGTTGAAGCCCTCCACGCGCGGGACGCCGAGCGCGGCCTGGGCGGCGTCGACGAAGTCGCGGGCGATGGCGTTCCGGTCGTTCTCGTCGACGGGGACGATGTTGTTGAGGAGCTTGTCGTAGTACGGGTCCATGGCGGCGGCGTTCCAGCCGTCGGCCCCGGCCTCCTGCCACTCGTCCCAGTCGGACGGCAGCGGCTTGAAGGAGATGAGCGTGTTGTGCGAGGAGCAGCCGCCGAGGACGCGGGCGCGGCTGTGCCGGATGTGGGAGTTGCCGCGTGGCTGCTCGGTGGTGGGGTAGTCGTAGTCGAGGTCGCCGCCGAGCAGGCCCATCCAGCGGCGCAGGGTGAGGACGTCGGGGCGGTCGACGTCGGACGGGCCGCCTTCGATGACGGCGACGGTGACGCCGGGGTCCGCGGTGAGGCGGTGGGCGATGACGGAGCCGGCGGTGCCGCCGCCGACGATGACGTAGTCGTACGTAGTGTTCACAGGGTTCTCCCGCTCGTCAGCCCGCGAACCAGCGCACGGGGCGCGGGGCGAGGTTCTGGTAGACGTGCTTGGTCTCGCGGTATTCGGCGAGCCCGGCCGGGCCCAGCTCGCGGCCGATGCCGCTCTTGCCGAAGCCGCCCCACTCCGCTTGCGGCAGGTAGGGGTGGAAGTCGTTGATCCAGACGGTGCCGTGGCGCAGCCGTCCGGCGACGCGCCGGGCGCGGCCGGGGTCGGCGGACCAGACGCCGCCGGCCAGGCCGTACTCGGTGTCGTTGGCGAGGGCGACGGCCTCGTCCTCGGTGCGGAAGGTCTCGACGGTGAGGACCGGGCCGAAGACCTCTTCGCGCACGACGCGCATCTCGCGGTGGCAGCGGTCGAGGACGGTGGGGCGGTAGAAGTAGCCGTCGCCGTACGCGGGGCCGGTGGGGCGTGTGCCGCCGGCGCGGAGGACGGCGCCTTCGGCGAGGGCGGAGGCGACGTACTCCTCGGTGCGGGCGAGCTGCTGCGCGGAGACGAGGGGGCCGCACTCGACGCCCTTGTCGGTGCCGCGGCCGATACGGATCTTGTCGGCGCGGTGGGCGAGTTCGGCGACGAACCGCTCGCGCAGCGACTCCTCGACGATGAGGCGGGAGCCGGCCGAGCAGACCTGGCCGCTGTGGATGAAGGCGGCGTTGAGGGCCTGGTCGACGGCGGTGTCGAAGCCCTCGTCGGTGGCGCAGGCGTCGGCGAAGACGACGTTGGGGTTCTTGCCGCCGAGTTCGAGGGCGACCTTCTTGACGCTGTCGGCGGCGGCGCGCATCACCTTCGTACCGCTGACGAGTCCGCCGGTGAAGGACACCAGGTCGACGTCGGGGTGTTCGGACATGCGGGCGCCGACGGGGTCGCCGGGGCCGGTGACGAGGTTGGCGACGCCGTCCGGGAGTCCGGCCTCGGTGAGGAGCCGGATGAGGGCGACGGTGGTGAGCGGGGTGATCTCGCTCGGCTTGATGACGAACGTGTTGCCCGCCGCCAACGCCGGGGCGATCTTCCAACTGGCCTGGAGGAGGGGGTAGTTCCACGGTGTGATCAGCGCGCACACACCGACGGGCTCGTGGACGACGACGCTGTGGATGTCGGGGGATCCGGCGTCGACGACCCGGCCGCCGCTCTCGTTCATGACGAGGTCGGCGAAGTAGCGGAAGGCGTCGGTGACGCAGTCGACGTCGACGCGCCCTTCCTCCAGGGTCTTTCCGGCGTCGCGGCTCTCCAGCAGGCCGATCGTCTCGCGGTCGCGCTGGAGCAGGTCGGCGACGCGGCGCAGCAGCGCGGCCCGTTCGGCGACGGGGGTGCGGGGCCAGGCGCCCTGGTCGAACGCGGTGCGTGCGGCGGCGATCGCGGCGTCGGTGTCCTCGGCCCCGCCTTCGGCGACGACCGCGAGGGTCGTGGCGTCGGCGGGGTCGAGGATCTCGCGCGTGGCGCCGGTGGCGGCTGCTCGCCACTCTCCGCCCACGTGGATGGTCTGTTGGTCCGACACGTCGCGTTTGCCTTCCGTTCCCGGTTCATTCGTCACCGACGGTGGTCGGCGACCGGGGTCCCTGCCCGGGGGAACGGAAAGCATGCGCGAAAGTGGGTTTGCTCACTCCCCGCCGGGGTAGCGGGGCGGTCGCACTCAGTCGCCGTGGACGGTTTCGAGGACCTGGTCGGGGGCGTCGTCCTGGACCCGCAGGCAGGCCACCCACGCGGGCAGCATCCAGTGCGTGACCAGCAGGGCGAACAGCACCGGGAACAGCACGCCACCGTCGTAGCGGACCCCGCCGAGCCAGGCGGCGAGCCCCGTCCCGGCCGCCCCGGCGAACAGCAGCCCGAGGGTGATCCGGTGGGCGATGGCCCGGACCCGGTCCCGCTCGTGAAGCTGGCGCTCGTCCAGCATGTGGCCGCGCAGCTCCAGCAGTCCGCGCGTGGCGCCGTTGATGGCCCCCATGGCGACGCACCAGGGCAGGACCAGCGCCAGCAGGGCGAACGGCATCCACAGCGGGCCGAGGTGGACGCTGCCGAGCCAGAGCGCCACTGAGGCGGCGGTGAGCCCGATGTGCGCCGCGACCCAGGCGCGGCGGCGTGCGGCCGTGCGGCCCAGGGCCTGCATGTCGCGCCGGTTCATGATCGCGTACATCCGCCGGTCGTGGCGCGTCGCGGTGATGGTCACTGCTTCCTCCCGTTGTCCCCGTAAAGCTCCGTGGTGAGCGGCTGGAACGGCTCCAGGGAGAACAGTGCCTCCACCGGCAGCCCGAAGTAGCGGGCCGCCTTCAACGCCAGGTCAAGGCTCGGGTTGTACTGCCCCCGTTCGATGTAGCCGATGGTCTGGTAGTGGACGCCCAGGGCGTCGGCGAGTGCCTGGCGCGACACCTTCCGCTCCGCCCTGACCACGGCCAGCCTGTTGTGTACCTGCTCGCTCATGTATAAGAAGTACTACATCTCATAGCGCTTTCGCAATGATCCGAATGGATGACCGGTTCGGGCGTCGCTCCCGGCCAGGCGGTCCCGGCCGACCTAGGGTGCGTCCATGCGCAGCAGCGACGACCGCGTCTACCTCGCCCCCGTCGACCATCTGCGGGCCGTCGCCGCCGTGCTCGTCGTCCTGTACCACGGCTGCCAGCTGCTGAGCGCGCGCATCGAGGGCCGCCGCTTCGTCCCGGCGACGGACTGGCTGTACTCGGACAACCCGGCCGCCACGCTCGTCTTCGAGGGCCACACGGGCGTCGCCCTGTTCATGGTCCTGTCCGGCTTCATCTTCACCGTCGGCGCGTACGGCAAGCCGGTCCGCTACGGACGCTTCCTCACCAACCGGCTGCTGCGCGTCTACCCGCTCTACCTGGTCGTCGCCGTCCTGGGCCTCGCCACCCAGGTCGCCATGCCCACGTTCCAGGACCTGCTGCGGATCCTGACGTTCGCGACGCCGACGCAGCCGTACGGGGGCGTCTTCTGGACGCTGTGCGTGGAGATGCAGTTCTACCTGGTCTTCCCGCTGCTCAACCGGCTCCTCGGCGAACGCGGGCCGGGCGCCCTGCTGCGGCTGCTGGCCGCCGTGTCGCTGCTGCGGGCGCTGGTGTGGCTGAGCAGCCCGGCGCCCGAACCGCACACGGCGTCGCTCTACCTGGGCCTGGCCGGGCGCATCGACCAGTTCCTGCTGGGGATGCTGGCCGCCTGGGTGTACGTGCACCACCGGGACCGGCTGCGGGCCGCGTGGCTGCCGCCGGTGGCGCTGGCCCTGGCGCTGGGGCTGCTCTGGTCGTTCAACCAGGTCCACGGGTTCGTGTCCGACAGCCCGCTGAAGCTCGTCTGGAGCGGGGCGGAGGGCGCGGTGTGGGCGCTGGTGGTGGCGGCGTACGTGGCGGGCCGCGAGACCAAGGCCGGCGGGTGGCTGTCGCGGGCCCTCGCCCGGCTCGGGGAGGTCAGCTTCTCCGTGTACCTGACGCACTTCATGGTGCTGACGGTGATCGGCGAGTGGGGGTGGTTCCCGGGCGGCCTGCCGCCGGTGTGGGCCGCGTTCCTGGTCACGGTGCTGGTGGCCCTGCCCCTGACGGTCGCGGTGTCGTTCGTGACGTACCACGCCATCGAACTGCCGTTCCTCCGGCTGCGACGGCCGTACGTCGGCGCCACCGTCCCGGTGGAAACACCGCGCCCCCGGCAGCGGGAGGGCTACCGGGGGCGGTGACGGGGTGAGGGGTCAGAGCAGGCCGAGCCCGCGGACCGCGTCGCGCGCCCATTCTCGACGGCTCCTCTCGCACTGCTCGGCCCGGGGGCCTCACAGGCTTCGAGGAGCCGCGCCCGACTCCGTGGGTCGACCGGCGTTGCCTCAGATCAGGCCCAGGCCACGAACCGCGTCGCGCTCCTCGGCGAGCTCCTGCACCGAGGCGTCGATGCGGGTGCGCGAGAACTCGTTGATGTCCAGTCCCTGGACGATCTCGTACGTGCCGTTCTCGCAGGTGACCGGGAAGGAGGAGATCAGGCCCTCCGGGACGCCGTAGGAGCCGTCCGACGGGATGCCCATGGAGGTCCAGTCGCCCTCGGCGGTGCCGTTCACCCAGGTGTGGACGTGGTCGATCGCGGCGTTGGCGGCGGAGGCGGCGGAGGACGCGCCACGGGCCTCGATGATCGCGGCGCCGCGCTTGGCGACGGTCGGGATGAAGGTGTCGGCCAGCCACTGCTGGTCGCCCACGACCTCGGCGGCGTTCTTGCCGGCGATCTCCGCGTGGAAGATGTCGGGGTACTGAGTGGCCGAGTGGTTGCCCCAGATGGTCAGGCGCTTAATGTCGGTGACCGGGGCGCCGGTCTTCTTCGCCAGCTGCGAGATCGCGCGGTTGTGGTCCAGGCGGGTCATCGCGGTGAAGCGCTCGGCCGGTACGTCCGGGGCGGCGGCCTGCGCGATGAGCGCGTTGGTGTTGGCCGGGTTGCCGACGACGAGGACCTTGATGTCGTCCGCGGCGTGGTCGTTGATGGCCTTGCCCTGCGGCTTGAAGATGCCGCCGTTGGCCTCCAGCAGGTCGCCGCGCTCCATGCCCTTCGTACGCGGGCGGGCGCCGACGAGGAGGGCGACGTTGGCGCCGTCGAAGGCGACGTTCGGGTCGTCGGTGATCTCGATGCCGCGCAGCAGCGGGAAGGCGCAGTCGTCGAGCTCCATCGCGGTGCCCTCGGCGGCCTTGAGGCCCTGCGGGATCTCCAGGAGGCGCAGCTTGACCGGCACGTCCGCGCCGAGCAGGTGGCCGGAGGCGATGCGGAAGAGGAGCGCGTAACCGATCTGGCCGGCCGCGCCGGTGACGGTGACATTCACGGGAGTGCGGGTCATGGCGATCTCCGTAAGACAGCTGGCGGTGGGGGTCCCTGCCCCTGGTGCTGGACATCCCTTCCGATCTTCTGATCGATCGATGTCTCGACGTGAAGAGATATCCAGCGGTCAGGCTATCGGACCCGGCCCCCCGCGCACCGCCGCCCCCTTGTGTCTCGGCTCACTGCTCGTCCGTACAGCCCTTCGTGCCGTTCGCCAGCGTGGCGCACGCCTTCGGCTCGGCGCCGTCGGCCGCCGCCACCATCGGCGTGTACGCGTCCTTGTCGATCTTCACCGAGCCGTTCTGCGTCTCGCCGCCCGCGCTGATGGTCACCTTGTCACCGGCCACCGCCTGGCTGATACGGGCCCAGGCGGCCCCGCACGTCTCGCTGTAGCGGACCTCGACCTTCGTGGTGCCGACGGTCGCGGAGGACGTGGTGGTGGCGTACTGGCCGCCGCAGCCCATGGCCTCGGGGTCCTGGCCCGTGCAGTCGTCGCCGGCGCACTTCACCCCGGCGGGCAGCGACTTGGAGGCGCTGGTGCTCGGGGTGGCCGTCGGCGACTGCGCGACGTTCTTGGCGGGGCCGTCGTCGCCGCCGAGGTCGGTGAGCAGGACGGCCGCGACTATCACCAGCAGGGCGCCCACGACGCCGGCCGCGAACATGGCCACCTTGCGCTTGCCCTGCGGCGCGGACCGGGACGGGGACGGGGACGGGGGCCGGGACGGCGTCGCAGAGGCCGCGGGGCCACGGCGGGCGGGACCGTTGGGACCGCCGTCGGGCGGTATGACGGACGACCGCTCGGCGGCCCGCCCGGCGGCGGCCCGGTCGGCGCCGCGGTCCGGGGCGGGGTCCGCCCCCGGTGTCGCCTTCACCCGCGACGAGCCGTCGGCGCCCGGTCCGGCGGTGCCCCCGAACTCACCCAGCGCGGCACGCGCCTGGGAGATCCGTATGGCCTCCATCGTCATGTCGTGGCGCATCTCGGCGCGGCTCCAGGCGCGCTCCGCGAGCTCCCACATGGTGGTGAGGTGCACCGGGTTCGTCCCGGTCACCTCGGCCAGCGCGACGATCGCCCCCTTGGGCGCGAGGAGCCGCCCATTGAGATAGCGCTCCCACGACGTCTTGCTGTACCCGGTGCGGTCCGAGACCGCGGCGATGCTCAGACCGCTGCGGTCCACCAGCCGGCGCAGCTGACTCGCGAACTCCTTGACCTGCGGGTCGAGTTCGTCCGGTAGCGCCTTCCAACGAGGCATAGCCTCCCCCTTGTCCCCCCGTACGTGCCTGATGTGCTCCCCGCGCTGCGTGCCCCCTGACGCCTCACGGTGCTCACCGAGGTGTCACCGAGAGGGATGCGCGGAGCCAGGATGACAGTTCCTGGAACGGGGGCGCACGGGCGCATTCGGAACATGGGCGTGCCCCCTTACGCGCCCTGTCCTGGTGCCGCCCCAGTTTCGCATCCGTTGCGGGTCGATCACACCATGCCGGAATGGTCACCTCCGTGCCACAGGCCCCGGACATGTCTTGAACGCGCTTGGCGAGTGCATGACGCTCATACGCAGGTCACGGCGCCCGTCCTGCTCGGGGGAGAGGACGGGCGCCGCGACCCGCCTGCCCGGGCTCACATCGACAGCATCCGCTTCTGCAGGCCTGTGTCGAGGACGTCCAGGAACTGTTCCGTGGTCAGCCACGGGTGCTCGGGGGAGATCAGCGCGGCCAGGTCCCTGGTCATCTGGCCGCCCTCGACCGTCTCGACGCAGACCTGCTCCAGCGTCTGCGCGAACCGGGTCACCTCCGGCGTACCGTCCAGTCTGCCGCGGTGGGCCAGGCCCCGGGCCCAGGCGAAGACCGAGGCGATCGGGTTCGTCGAGGTCGACCTGCCCTGCTGGTGGCGGCGGTAGTGGCGGGTGACCGTGCCGTGCGCGGCCTCCGCCTCGACGGTCCGTCCGTCGGGGGACATCAGGACGGAGGTCATCAGGCCGAGCGAGCCGAAGCCCTGGGCGACGAAGTCGGACTGGACGTCGCCGTCGTAGTTCTTGCACGCCCAGACGTATCCGCCCTCCCACTTCAGGGCCGAGGCGACCATGTCGTCGATCAGGCGGTGCTCGTAGGTGAGGCCCGCGCTGTCGAAGCCGGCCTTGAACTCGGCGTCGAAGACCTCCTGGAAGATGTCCTTGAAGCGCCCGTCGTACTTCTTCAGGATCGTGTTCTTCGTGGACATGTAGACGGGGTAGCCGCGGGCCAGGCCGTAGCGGAACGAGGCGCGCGCGAAGTCGCGGATCGAGTCGTCGTGGTTGTACGTGGCGAGTGCGACTCCCGAGCCCGGGAAGTCGTGGACCTCCAGCTCGACCGGATCGGAGCCGTCCTCCGGAGTGAAGGTGAGGGTGAGCGTGCCGGGGCCGGGGACCCTGAGGTCGGTGGCGCGGTACTGGTCGCCGAAGGCGTGACGGCCGACGACGATCGGCTTGGTCCAGCCCGGGACGAGCCGGGGCACGTTGCTCATGATGATCGGCTCGCGGAAGATCACGCCGCCGAGGATGTCGCGGACGGTGCCGTTGGGCGAGCGGTACATCGCCTTGAGGTTGAACTCCTCGACGCGCGCCTCGTCCGGCGTGATCGTGGCGCACTTGACGCCGACGCCGTACTGCTTGATGGCGTTGGCGGCGTCGACGGTCACCCGGTCGCGGGTGGCATCACGGTTCTGGATGCCCAGGTCGAAGTACTTCAGCTCGACGTCGAGGTACGGCAGGATCAGCCGGTCCCTGATGAACTGCCAGACGATGCGGGCCATCTCGTCGCCGTCGAGCTCGACGACGGGGCCGGCTGCCTTGATCTTGGACATGAGGCGGTACGTCCCTCTCGCGCGGCGACGACGTGTCTCGTTCGTCAAGGTACTCGCGAGGACGTACGCGCCCCCTGTCCTGCGCGGCCGTCCGGGGCGGCGGCCGTCTAGCGCACCGCGAACCGGACGGCGTCCTCCAGGAACGGGATCTCCAGCCAGGGATCCGGCTGGGTCATCAGCGACAGCAGCACGATGCCGGCACCGAGCACTCCGTACGCGGCCATGTCGGTGAAGCGTGACCGGACGGCCAGCATCCCGACGGAGGGCAGGACGCGCCGCATGGCGGCACCGGTCAGCAGGGCGACGCCGATGAGCATGGCCCCGATACGCGGCGCCTGCGGGAACGGGTCGAACCCGACGACCAGCAGCCCGAGCGCGGCCAGCCCCAGCACGGTGAGCAACGGCCACTGCCGCGCGGGCGCCGGCGCGTCCCCCGGCGCCGCCCGGCCGCCCCCCTCCGGCCGCGCGGTGTCCCGCGTGACGGTGGGCGGCCGACGGGACGCCCGCACCGGGCGCGACGCCTCGGACCCGGCGGCGCGGCCCTCGCCGGCACCGGAGCCTCCGGCCGCGTGCTGCCCGGTCGGCCGTGCGTCGGCGGGTTCGTCGGCGTCGGCGGGTTCGTCGGCGGGTTGCCCGGTCGGCCGTGCGTCGGCGGGTTCGTCGGCGTCGGCGGACGCGGCAGGTTCGGCAGCCGGGCCCTCGGCCGGGCGGGCGGCGGCGCGAGGCTCGGCGGCGTCGGCGGACGCGGCGGACGCGGCAGATTCGGCAGGTTCGGCAGGTTCGGCAGGTTCGGCAGTAGGGCCGTCGGCCGAGCGAGCGGCCCAGCCCCCGGCCGGGCGGGCGGTGGCGCGGGCGGCCGGGCCCTCGGCCGGGGGGGCGGCGGGGGTGCCGGTGGCGGGCCGGCGGACGCCGGCGCCGTCTGCGGTGGGCCGGCCCGGGCCGGTGGCCGGGTCGCCTGTGGCGCCGCGACCGGCGGCGGGTTCCGCGGCCGAACGGTCACGGGCGGGCTCGGCCGCGCCCGGACGGTCGCCGACCGGGCCGGTGGCAGTGGCGGTGGCGGGGGCGCCGGACGGGGCCGCGGCCTCGCGGGCGGGGCTCTCGTCCGCTCGGGTGGGCCCCGCCGCCGGGCCCGGGCTGCCGGCCGAGCGGCGGCCGCCGGAGCTCTCCGCGGCCGGAGGACCGCCACCGCTCACGCGTGGGGTGGCGGAGTCGTCGTTCGCCCGTACGCCCATGGGGTCGCCCTCTCCCGTCCGGCTCAGCTCGCGGTCGCGGCGGCGGCGCGCTCGGCCGCCTCGACGACGTTGACCAGCAGCTGCGCCCGCGTCATCGGGCCGACACCGCCAGGATTCGGGGCGCGCCACCCGGCGACCTCGTTGACGCCCGGGTGCACATCGCCGACGATCTTGCCGCTCTCGTCACGGCTGACGCCCACGTCCAGCACCGCCGCGCCCGGCTTGACGTCCTCGGGCTTGATCAGGTGCGGTACGCCCGCCGCGGCCACGATGATGTCGGCCCGCCGCAGGTGCGCGGCGAGGTCCCGCGTACCGGTGTGGCACTGCGTGACCGTCGCGTTCTCGGACTTGCGGGTGAGCAGCAGCGGCATCGGCCGCCCGATGGTCGTGCCGCGGCCGACCACGACGACCTCCGCGCCGTTGATCTCGACGCCGTGCGCGCGCAGCAGCGTGATGATGCCGTTCGGGGTGCAGGGCAGCGGGGCGGGCTCGTTGAGCACGAGGCGGCCCAGGTTCATCGGGTGGAGCCCGTCCGCGTCCTTGGCCGGGTCCATGAGCTCCAGGATGCGGTTCTCGTCGATGCCCTTGGGGAGCGGCAGCTGCACGATGTAGCCGGTGCAGGCGGGGTCCTCGTTCAGCTCGCGTACGACCGCCTCGATCTCGTCCTGCGTGGCGGTGGCGGGCAGTTCCCGCTGGATGGAGGCGATACCGACCTCCGCGCAGTCGCGGTGCTTGCCCGCGACGTACTTCTCGCTGCCCGGGTCGTCGCCGACCAGGATGGTGCCGAGGCCCGGGGTGATGCCCTTGGCCTTGAGGTCCGCCACGCGGGCGGTCAGTCCGGACTTGATCGCGGCGGCGGTGGCCTTGCCATCGAGAATCTGGGCGGTCATGTGCCCATCCTTGCGGATGACCCCGCCCCGGTTCCAATTCGCCTGCGCTCGAGGTTGCACTTGCACAACACCTCGTTATTCCGACTGGACAAAAAGTCGACGATAGGACAACGATGATCGGCGCAGTGCCGCGGGCAGTGCCGGGGGGCAAAACCGCTCAAAAGTATGTGAAGTTCCTCCGCGCGGGCCGCGCCGTCCCCGCACATCAACGGAGGAAACCCGCCATGAGCTTCGGCGACCCGAACAATCCTTACGGCCAGCCGCAGGGCCAGCCCCAGCAGCCCGGTTACGGCTACCCCCAGCAGGGCCAGCCGGCCCAGCCGCAGCAGCCGGGCTACGGCTACCCGGCCGCCCCGCCCCCGCCGGCGTACGGTGGCGGCTACCCGGGCGGTGCGCCGATGGCGATGCCGGGCATCACCAAGGCGGCCCGTATCTTCCTGTACGTGATCGTCGTCTGCCAGATCGTCGTGGCGGGCATGTACGGCTACACCCTGTCGGAGTTCGACAAGGCGGCGAGCGAGTCCCTCAGCGGCACCGACGCCGAGGCGTTCGCCGACCTCGGCAAGGGCGTCCTCGGATTCCTCCTCGTCCTGTCCCTGGTGTTCGCCGCCCTGGGCCTCGCCCTGGCGCTGAAGTACGCCAACGGCGGGAACGGCGTCCGCGTGTGCTCCATCGTCTACGGTTCGTTCGCCATCGTCAGCGGCATCTTCACCATCCCGGTGGGCCTCATCACGCTCATCGTGGCGATCCTGCTGATCGTGTTCGCGGCCAAGAAGGACTCCGCCGCCTGGTTCCAGCGCCCGAGGCACTGACACACCGCCGAGCGGAATCCACGAAAAGGCCGTAACTCCCTCCCTGTGAGGGCCGGTTACGGCCTTTGGCGTTGCCGGGTATCCGCCGCGGGCGACGCACAGAGGCCGTTGATTCGCCAGTGGCGAATCAACGGCCTCTGCTTATTCCTGCCGACTAGTGGAAGAAGTGGCGCGTGCCCGTGAAGTACATCGTCACGCCCGCCTTCTTCGCCGCCTCGACGACGAGCTCGTCGCGGACCGAACCGCCCGGCTGAGCGACGGCCTTCACGCCGGCCTCGGCGAGGACCTCGAAGGCGTCGGGGAAGGGGAAGAACGCGTCGGACGCGGCGTACGAGCCACGGGCGCGCTCCTCGCCGGCGCGCTCGACGGCGAGCTTGGCCGAGTCGACGCGGTTGACCTGGCCCATGCCGACGCCGACGCTGGCGCCGTCCTTGGCGAGCAGGATGGCGTTGGACTTGACCGCGCGGCACGCCTTCCAGGCGAAGGCCAGCTCGGCGAGCTCGTCGGCCGACAGGGCCTCGCCGCAGGCGAGGGTCCAGTTGGCCGGGTCGTCGCCGTCGGCCTGGAGGCGGTCGGTGACCTGGAGCAGCGCGCCGCCGTCGATGGGCTTGACCTCGACGGGGGCGGACGGGGCGTCCGGGCAGCGCAGCACCCGGATGTTCTTCTTGCGCGAGAGCACCTCGACCGCGCCGGCCTCGTAGTACGGCGCCACGATCACCTCGGTGAAGATCTCGGCGACCTGCTCGGCCATCTCCACGGTCACCGGCCGGTTGACGGCGATGACGCCGCCGAAGGCGGACAGCGGGTCGCAGGCGTGTGCCTTCCGGTGCGCCTCACCGACGTCCGCGCCGATCGCGATGCCGCACGGGTTGGCGTGCTTGATGATCGCGACGCACGGCTCGGCGTGGTCGTACGCGGCCCGGCGCGCGGCGTCGGTGTCCATGTAGTTGTTGTACGACATCTCCTTGCCGTGCAGTTGCTCCGCCTCGGCGAGGCCGCCCGTGCCGTCGACGTAGAGCGCGGCGCCCTGGTGCGGGTTCTCGCCGTAGCGCAGGACGTTGTTGCGGGCGTACGTCGTACCCAGGAAGTCCGGGAAGCCACTGTCGTCGGCAGCGGCGTAGTCGTCGGCGAACCAGGACGCCACGGCCACGTCGTACGCGGCGGTGTGCTGGAACGCCTCGGCGGCCAGGCGCTTGCGGGCGGTCAGGTCGAAGCCGCCCGCCTTGACGGCGTCGAGGACGTCGCCGTACCGGGCCGGGGAGGTGACGACCGCGACGGAGGGGTGGTTCTTGGCGGCGGCGCGGACCATGGAGGGGCCGCCGATGTCGATCTGCTCGACGCACTCGTCGGGCGTCGCGCCCGAGGCGACGGTCTCGCGGAACGGGTACAGGTTCACCACGACCAGCTCGAACGGCTCCACGCCCAGCTCGGCGAGCTGCTCGCGGTGCGCGTCCAGGCGCAGGTCGGCGAGGATTCCGGCGTGCACGCGCGGGTGCAGGGTCTTGACGCGGCCGTCCAGGCACTCGGGGAAGCCGGTCAGCTCCTCCACCTTGGTGACCGGGACTCCGGCCGCGGCGATCTTCGCGGCGGTGGAGCCGGTGGAGACCAGCTCGACGCCGCCCTCGTGCAGCCCGCGGGCGAGCTCCTCCAGCCCCGTCTTGTCGTAGACACTGATCAACGCGCGACGGATGGGCTTATTCACCGACATGAACCTTTCGTCCCTCAATGCGGTAGCCGTGCCGGGCCAGACGCCCCACGACCTCGACGAGCAGCGAACGCTCGACTTCCTTGATGCGCTCATGGAGAGCGGCTTCGTCGTCCTCGTCCCAGACCTCGACCACGCCCTGGGCGATGATCGGGCCGGTGTCGACGCCGTCGTCGACGAAGTGGACGGTGCATCCGGTGACCTTCACGCCGTGCGCGAGCGCGTCGCGCACTCCGTGGGCACCGGGAAAACTGGGCAGCAGGGCAGGGTGCGTATTGACGATCCGACCGCCGAACCGGGCCAGGAACTCCTTGCCGAGGATCTTCATGAACCCGGCCGAGACGACGAGGTCGGGCTCGTACGCGGCGGTCGCCTCGGTCAGCGCGTGGTCCCACGCGTCGCGGGTGGCGTGGTCCTTGACCCGGCAGACGAAGGTGGGCAGCCCGGCGCGCTCGGCGCGCTCCAGCCCGGCGATGTCGTCGCGGTCGGCGCCCACGGCGACGATCTCGGCCCCGAAGCCCTGCGGGTCCTCGGCGATGGCGTCGAGCAGAGCTTGCAGATTCGTTCCCGATCCGGAGACCAGGACGACGAGGCGGGCGGCAGCCACGGGGAGCACTCCTTGCTTGTGTGGTCCTACGAACGAATCGTGCCCCTCGATACGGGGAACTCTACGAAGGAGCCGACCGTCAGCAACGATACCGGCACACCGAGCCGCCCCCACGGGACGGGGGCGGAGCCGGGGGGTAGCGTCTGGGTACAGAGCCGTCCCCGAACGGACGGACACGACGACACAAGACCCCGTACGTACCGGGTCTGAGGGGAAGACGTTCACCACATGCCGGACCGCCGACGCCAGTCCACGGAGTCCCCGTCCACGTCCACGGACGAGAACAATCCGTTCGCGCCGCCGCCCGAGGGCAGGCCGGACCAGCCGTGGCAGCCGCGCCGCCCCGAGAACGGCGGCGACTCCGGGACCAGGACCGGGACCGGGTCCGACTCCGGGACCGGGTCCGACTCCGGGTCCGGGTCCGGGTCCGACTCCGGGTCCGGGTCCGGGTCCGGGTCCGGTTCGGGCTCCGACGAGCGCCCGGAGCGTCCGGCCTGGGGCAGCCAGTGGAGCCCGCGGCAGCCGGGGCGCTCCTCCGGCGGCTTCGGCAGCCGCCCGAGCGGTGACCAGCAGGGCGGCGGCCAGGGTCCGGGCGGACAGGGTCCGGGCGGCCCCGAGGCGCCCGCACCGCGCTGGGACCCGACCGACCCGGCGCAGCGCCGCGCCCGCTACGCACTGCTGTCGGGCATGTGGGCGTTCTTCTTCGCGATCTTCGACTTCCCGGAGATCGCGCTGCTGCTGGGCGCCCTGGCCCTGTACTGGGGCATCAGCTCGCTGCGCGGCGCGCCCCGCCCCGCCGCCGCCGGCCAGGTCGCCACCACCGGTTCCCCGGCCCCGGCCGGCCCGCCGCCCGGTTCCGGCCGCCCGCAGACGACGGCCGCGGTGAGCGGCCTGGTCACGGCGGCGCTGGCGCTGATGATCGTGGCGGCGACGTTCACGATCCAGCTCGTCTACCGCGACTACTACGCGTGCGTGGACGACGCCCTGACGAAGACGGGCCAGTTGTCCTGCAACGAGTTGCTCCCCGAGCCGCTGCGTGACGTCTTCGGCGTACAGGAGTGATCAGGAGTAGTCAGGACTCCTGAGGGGGCCTGGCTCCCTTGTCGTCGGCATCTTCGTCGGGTGGGGCGGGGGCGTCGTCGTCGGTGGCGGTGCCCTCCGGCACGGCCGGGCCCGCCCACGGGGCGCCCGCGGCGTGCGGGGGCGGGGGGAACGTGGCCATGAGGCCGCCCGAGGCTTCCTTGAGGGCCGTCCAGCGTGCTTCGCGGGCCGACGGCTCCTCCCAGGACGCCGGGAGGAAGTCGTACGGCTCGAAGGCCGGGTCGCCGGGGTCGTCCTCGGGAGCCCGGCCAGGAGCGGGCGCAACCGATGCGGGGGCGGCCGGCGCGGGGGTGGCCGCATCCGGTGACGGCACCGGTACCGGCACCGCCCCGGGCTCGCCTCCCGCACCGCCTCCCGCACCGCCCCCGGCACCGTCCTCGCCCCGTCGCCGCCACGCCCGCAGCGCCAGCGCGACCGGCACGCCGAGGCCCGCCGTCCACGCCATCGCCGCCCCGCCCACGCGCCACCACACCGGGCCGAACGCCCCCAGGCGGCCCGTCCCCAGCGGCCCGCCCGAGGCCGCCGCCAGTACCGCCGCTCCCGCCCCGACCAGCACGGCCGCCAGCAGCGCGGCCACCGCCGTGTCCCGTACGCCCGTGTCCCGTACGCCCGTGCCCCGTACGCCCGTGTCCCTCGCCCGCCACCCGCAGTACCAGCCGACCGCCGCGCCTGCCGCCACCGGCACCACCGCGGCCGTCCAGTTCACCCAGGTCCCGCGCCCGTCCGCCGGCAGGGCGGCCAGCAGCGGGAAGGGGGGCAGCCCCGCGGCCCCGGTCACCGCGAGGGGGGTGGCCGTCGCCCCCGTACCGAGCAGGAATCCCGGACCGAGCCCGTACGCCGCGCCCCACACCGCCGCGTTCGGGACGAGCGCGAGCGCCAGCAGCAGCAGCGCCATCCGCCCCGACCAGACGCCGGACAGGCCCAGCAGCGACTCGCGCGCCGCGCCCGCGTGCCACACCAGCGACACCGCGACCAGCACCGCTCCCCCGCCGGCCAGCGCGCCCAGCCCGACGCCCGCGGCGCGTACGGCGACGGCCGTGCGGGAGCGGGCGAGTTCGACCCGGATCCGCTCCGGTACCCATGCCGGGAGGGGCCCCGACGGGCGCCCGTGCGCCGTCCACACCCCGGCGGCCGCGGCGAGCGCGACGAGCGGCGGGAGGTGGAGCGCCGCACCGAGGGGCGCGGCGGGCAGCGGCCCGCCCGCCGCGTACCCCACGGCCCCGGCCGCCACCAGCAGGTAACCGACCGTCACGGCACCCACCGCGCCGCTCGCCGCGGGTTTCGGCCGCGCCTCACCGGGTTCGGCGGCGTCCCGCGCGGTCCGGTACACCAGCCACACCGGCAGCGCCACGAGCAGCAGCGGGACGACGCCGACGGGAGCGGGCGGCCCTTCGAGCGTGGCGGGGCGCACCAGTTCCACACCGTGGGCGAGGAGCCAGACGCCCGCGGCGACGTGCAGGGCGCCGCCGGGGCCGCTGTCGGGGTACGGGGAGCTGATCCAGATCACCATCACCAGGACGGTGACGGAGCCGAGCCCGAGCCCGGCGGCGAGCGCGCCGCGCACACAGGCTCCGGCCAGCGCGGCGGTCCGGCCGCCCTGGACGAGGGCCGGCGGGTGGTCGGTCGCTTCGGTCACGGCGCCATGCTGCCAACGACACGCGCTTGATCCACGTAACGGGCGAATAGCCGGTGTGGCGCGCAATATACGGTTATGTACTTTTCCGCTGAGTGCAGCCCTGCCGGGGGCCGGCCATGACCCAGACCACGACCACGACCACCCCCATCCCTTCCGCGCCCCCGCTGCCGTCCCCCAAGGAACGGCGCAGGCTGCGCGAGGCGATGTCCATGACGGAGGATCAGCTCGCCCAGCTGGTCGGGGTCACGCGCGCGACGGTCCGTTCCTGGGAGACGGGGCGCACAAACCCACGCGGGCGCAAACGGGAGGCGTACGCGAAGCTGCTGTGCGCCGCCCAGGAAGGCCGGTCCGCCCGCAGCCAGTCGCCGAGGCCGAAGCGCCGGTCACAACCCGAGCAGGGGCAGGGCTCGTCTCGACCGCCCCTCCTCGAGCCCGGCACCGCGACCGGGGCCGGGTCCGGGGCCGCCCCCCTCGGCCCCGCCGACGCGTTCGACGCGCTGTACGCGTACGCCGCCCCCGGCCTCGTACAGCAGGCCTACCTGCTCACCGGGCGGCGCCGGCTGTCCCGCGAGGCCGTCGAGTACGCCTTCCACCTGGCGTGGGAGCGCTGGCCCGAGGTCGCGGTGGACCGGGACCCGGCCGGGTGGGTGAGGGCGGCCATGCACGAGTACGCCCTGTCGCCCTGGCACCGGCTGCGCCGCTCGCACCGGCACCCCGACGCCCCCACCACCGACCGGGCCACCCGCGCGCTGCGCGGCGCGCTGCTGGAGCTGCCGCCCGCGTACCGCCGCACGCTGCTGCTGTACGACGGTCTCGGCCTGGACCTGCCGGAGACGGCCGCCGAGACGGAGGCGAGCACCCCGGCCGCCGGGAACCGTGTCCTGCACGCCCGCGAACTGCTCGCCGAGCGCATCCCGGAACTCGCCGATCCGGCGGTCCTGCACAAACGGCTGGCCTCGCTGCTCGCCAAGGGCCCCACCATGGTGCTGGCCACGCCCCGGACCGTACGCACCGGCAGCGAGCGCCGGGCCAGGTTCTGGACCAGGGCGGCCATCGGGCTGACGACGCTCATCGTCGGCGCGACCGCGTTCACGCTGGCCACCGCGCCGACCGGCTACCGGCCGCCGCTGGCTCCGGGCGAGGCGGTCGGCGGTGTCCCGGTCCTCAGCGGCCCGCAGCGGCTGACCCCGCAGGACGAGGCGCTGCGCGACCGACTGCGTGCGGAGCCAGTCACCGGGCCGCCCCGTCTGGTACCGGACACGCGCTGACGCCGTCGGACGCGAGGCGCCCCCCGCGGCGGCCGCGTTCACGCCGGCGCTCCTCGGGGCCGAAGCGGTGTGCGCCGTCCGCCACGGCGGAGAATGGCGATGGGCCCGCCCCCGGACGGATGTCCGGGGGCGGGCCCATCGCCTGTGCGGCAGTGCTCAGGCAGCCGTGGCTCAGCCTGCGGCTGTGCTTAGTTGCCGAGAATGGCGCGCGCCAGCTTGGCCGTCTCGGTCGGGGTCTTGCCGACCTTGACGCCCGCGGCCTCCAGGGCCTCCTTCTTCGCCTGCGCGGTGCCGGACGAACCGGACACGATCGCACCGGCGTGGCCCATCGTCTTGCCCTCGGGGGCCGTGAAGCCCGCGACGTAGCCGACGACCGGCTTGGTGACGTTCTTGGCGATGAAGTCGGCGGCCCGCTCCTCCGCGTCGCCACCGATCTCACCGATCATCACGATCAGCTCGGTCTCGGGGTCGGCCTCGAAGGCCGCGAGCGCGTCGATGTGCGTCGTACCGATGACCGGGTCGCCACCGATGCCGACGGCCGACGAGAAGCCGATGTCGCGCAGCTCGTACATCATCTGGTAGGTCAGCGTGCCCGACTTCGACACGAGACCGATGCGGCCCGGCTTGGTGATGTCGCCCGGGATGATGCCGGCGTTGGACTGGCCGGGGGTGATCAGGCCGGGGCAGTTCGGGCCGATGATCCGGGTCTTGTTGCCCTTCTCCACGGCGTACGCGTAGAACGCGGCGGAGTCGTGGACCGCGATGCCCTCGGTGATGACGACGGCCAGCGGGATCTCGGCGTCGATGGCCTCGACGACGGCGGCCTTGGCGAAGGCCGGCGGCACGAAGAGGACGGAGACGTCGGCGCCCGTCTTCTCCATCGCTTCCTTGACGGAGCCGAAGACCGGGACCTCGGTGCCGTCGAAGTCGACGGTGGTGCCCGCCTTGCGCGGGTTCACGCCACCGACGATGTTGGTGCCGTCACCCAGCATGAGCTTGGTGTGCTTCATGCCCGTGGCACCGGTCATGCCCTGGACGATGACCTTGCTTTCCTTGGTCAGGAAGATAGCCATGGTGTTTCTGACCTCGTCCCTTACTTCGCAGCCGCGAGCTCGGCGGCCTTGTCGGCCGCGCCGTCCATGGTGTCCACGCGCTGCACGAGCGGGTGGTTGGCGTCCGACAGGATCTTGCGACCCAGCTCCGCGTTGTTGCCGTCGAGGCGCACGACCAGCGGCTTGGTGACCTCTTCGCCACGCGAGGACAGCAGGTTCAGGGCCTGGACGATGCCGTTGGCGACCTCGTCGCAGGCGGTGATGCCGCCGAAGACGTTGACGAAGACCGACTTGACGTCCGGGTCCCCGAGGATGATCTCGAGGCCGTTCGCCATGACCTCGGCGGAGGCGCCGCCGCCGATGTCGAGGAAGTTGGCGGGCTTGACGCCACCGTGCGCCTCACCGGCGTACGCGACGACGTCCAGGGTCGACATGACCAGGCCGGCGCCGTTGCCGATGATGCCGACCTCGCCGTCGAGCTTGACGTAGTTGAGGTTCTTGGCCTTGGCGGCAGCCTCGAGCGGGTTGGCTGCGGCCTTGTCCTCGAGCTCGGCGTGGTCGGGGTGGCGGAAGTCGGCGTTGGCGTCCAGGGACACCTTGCCGTCGAGGGCGATGACGCGGCCGTCGGCGACCTTGGCCAGCGGGTTGACCTCGACGAGGAGGGCGTCCTCGGCGACGAAGGTCTTCCACAGGGTCACGAGGATCTCGGCGACCTGGTCCTTGACCTCGGCCGGGAACTTCGCGGCCTCGACGATCTCGCGGGCCTTGGCCTCGGTGACACCCTCGTTGGCGTCGACCGGGATCTTCGCCAGGGCCTCGGGCTTGGTGGCCGCGACTTCCTCGATGTCCATGCCGCCCTCGACGGAGGCCATGGCGAGGAAGGTGCGGTTGGTGCGGTCGAGGAGGTACGAGACGTAGTACTCCTCGGCGATCTCGGGTGCCGTCTCGGCGATCATCACCTTGTGGACCGTGTGGCCCTTGATGTCCATGCCGAGGATGTCCGTCGCGCGGGCGACGGCCTCGTCCGGCGTGGCGGCCAGCTTCACGCCGCCGGCCTTGCCGCGGCCGCCGACCTTCACCTGCGCCTTGACGACCGAACGGCCGCCCAGTCGCTCGGTCGCCTCGCGCGCCGCCTCAGGCGTGTCGATGACTTCACCGGCCAGCACCGGTACACCGTGCTTGGCGAAGAGGTCCCTCGCCTGGTACTCGAACAGGTCCACGCGCGTCCGTCCCTTTTCTGGTGATCGCGGTTCCGTTGTCTGCGTGGGCGTGCCGCGGAGGGCAACGTGACTGCGCTGTCACAAGGGAGGCGTACACGGTGTCCGTGGACGCGGCATGTCCGTCTCGCAGATTATCCCCGTGAGACCGAGGCACCTAAATCGCAGATCACACCGGAGCGGTGATACCTGTCACAAGCACGAACCTCAAACGGGCGGCCCCACCGACTGTGAGACCGCCCGTTGCTACGGATTTCGTACCGGATCAGACGCCGTAGGGGAGGTAGTCCGGGGTGACGGTGCCGACCGTGCCCTGGACGCCGGAGACGGCGTTGCCGGCGAGCGGCTGGACGTCACCGGTCACGCCCTCGACCAGGCCGGTCGCGAAGGGCTGGGCGTCGCCCGTCACGTCGTACGCGAACGGCGCCACCTCACCGGTCACGCCGCCCACCAGGCCGGTCGCGCTGCCGCTCACGCCCTGCGCGACCGGCTGGACCTGGTCGGCGACGGCCTGGACGAGCGGCTGCACGGAGCCCGTGACACCGTCCGCGAACGGCTGCACCTGGCCGGCCACACCGCCGGCGAGCGGCTGGACGCCGGAGACGACGTCGGCGGCGAACGGGTAGGCGTCGGAGACCACGTCCTCGACGAGGACGCCCGCGTCCCCGGCCGCCTGGCCGGCGACCGGCGCGGCGGAGTGGACGGCGCGGTACGCGATGGGCGGCAGCGCGTCCTGGGCGGCGGCGTCCGCGACGGGGGTGGCGGTGGCGACGGGGTCGCTCTGCACCTCGTGGGCGAAGGCGGAGAGGGGGCCGAAGAGGTAGTCGATCTCGCCCTCGGCCTCGGTCCGGACCTCGGCACCGACGCCCTGGACCTGAGAGGTGGTGCCCTGGACCTGGGCGGTGGTGCCCTGGACCTGGGCGGTGGTGCCCTGGACCTGGGCGGTCGCGTACCGGGCGTCGGTGGTGACGTCCTGGGTGGCCTGCTGCTGGGTGTCCTGGACGTGGGTGGTGACGGCGGCCGTGGTGTGGTCCGTGACCGTGTCGGCCGCGTCGACCACCTTGTCGGGGGTGGAGAGCGGCACGGAGACGGACACCTCGGCCGCACTGGCGGCGGCGGTGCCGATCGCCCACATGCCGGTGGCGGTGGCGGCGACGGCTATGGAGCGGCGGATGTTCTTGTGCATGGGTGCGTCGGTTCCTTCGAATTCGGTTGGAGACGGCGGGCAGACCTGTCCCGCCCCCGCGCGGCAGGTCTTGAGCGGGGGGAGGCCTGCCCTAGCCGGGGAATTCGAGGATGTTGTGCGGTCGGTCCTGGATGGGCGCGGCGGTCGCCGGCAGCGCGGTGCCCCGCACGGGTGCGGTGTGCGCGTCCGCCCGGTACGCCATGGCATGCGGGTCGCCCGGGCGCGGCGGGCCGCTGTCGCCGGCGGCGGACGGCCGGACGACGCCGCCGCACGGGCCGGGCGCGAACGGCAGCGGCGCGGCGACGACGACCGCGTCCACGTCTGCGGGGCCGTGTTGGGTGGCGGTGCCGGCGCCCGTCGCCTCGGCGGCCGTGGCGTGCGGGGCCGTGGCGTGGGGAGCCGCGGCGTGCGGGGCCGCGGCGTGCGGGGCCGCGGTCTGCGTACGGGGCGGGGCGGCGCCCTGGTGAGCGGCGTTCGGGCCGGGGGCCTGTGCCGCGTCGTGGGGCCGGGGGTCGCCGGCCGGCGGTGCGAGCAGCGAACCCGGGTGGTCCGCCGGGAAGGGTGCCGCAGGAGTTGCGGGGAGGACGGGGCCGGAGGGCGCCTCGACCGGGGCCTGCGGGAGCGCCCCGGTGACCTCGCGGACGGCGCCCGTGACGGGCTCGGTGACGGCCTGGGCGACGGCCTGGGCGACCGGCTCGACAGCCTCCGTGGCCTCGCGCACGGCGGCCGGCGCGATGGCGGGGTCGGCGTCGGGCGCGTCCGGGAGCCGCTCCGTGGCGGCTGACCGCTCCACCTGGGTGGCGGCGTTCGCCGTCGACGGCTGGTCCGCCGCGTGCGCCGGGCCGCCGCACAGCATGCCGAGGGCCAGCAGGCCTCCGAGGAACAGCACGACCGCCAGCGCACGCCGCGCCACCGCCCCGCGCTCGGTGCGCGGGGCGGCAGCGTGCGCGAGAGCTGCTGCGGCAGTCACGGTGTCCGGAATCCTCCCCATGCGCGGAACATCGTCTTCCGCGTACGTCGCGCTGATGCTTGCACGAACATCCCGGGTTGACGCAAGTCCCGTGTTACTGATGGGTCACCATGTCCGGTATGGGCAGGGGCCGCTTCTCGATCGCCGCGGCCATCACCTCCGGGAAGAGGTCCGGGGTGCACGCGAACGCCGGTACTCCCAGCGCGGCGAGCGCGGCCGCGTGTTCGCGGTCGTACGCCGGTGCTCCCTCGTCGGAGAGCGCGAGCAGCGCCACGAACTGCACGCCCGACGCCTTCATCGCCGCCACTCGCTTCAGCATCTCGTCGCGTATACCGCCCTCGTAGAGGTCGCTGATGAGGACGACCACGGTGTCGGCCGGGCGCGTGAGCTGCGACTGGCAGTACGCCAGCGCCCGGTTGATGTCGGTTCCGCCGCCGAGCTGGGTGCCGAACAGGACGTCGACGGGGTCGTCGAGCTGGTCGGTGAGGTCGACGACGGCCGTGTCGAAGACGACGAGCCGGGTCGCGAGGGAGCGCATGGAGGCCAGCACGGCTCCGAACACCGAGGCGTACACGATGGACGCCGCCATCGAACCCGACTGGTCGATGCAGAGCACCACGTCCTTCTTCACGGACTGCGCGGCCCGCCCGTACCCGATGAGCCGCTCGGGCACGATCGTGCGGTGCTCCGGGAGGTAGTTCTTCAGGTTCGCCCGGATGGTGCGGTCCCAGTCGATGTCCCGGTGGCGCGGCCGGCTGACGCGGGCGCTGCGGTCGAGTGCGCCGGTGAGCGTGGCGCGGGTGCGGGTCGCGAGCCGCTTCTCCAGGTCGTCGACGACCTTGCGTACGACGGCCCGTGCCGTTTCCTTCGTCGTCTCGGGCATCGCCTTGTTGAGCGAGAGCAACGTACCGACGAGGTGGACGTCGGCCTCGACGGCCTCGAGCATCTCCGGCTCCAGCAGCAGCGTCGACAGACCGAGCCGGTCGATCGCGTCACGCTGCATCACCTGCACGACGGAGCTGGGGAAGTGGGCGCGGATGTCGCCGAGCCAGCGGGCGACGGACGGCGCCGACGCCCCGAGCCCCGCGGACCGATCGCGCCCGCTGCGGCCCTGGCTGTTGTCCTTCTCCCCGTACAGCGCGGCCAGGGTGCCGTCCATGGCGGCGTCGGTCCCGGCGAGCGTGCGGCCCGTGCCGTCGGCCGCGCCTCCACCCAGCACCAGGCGCCAGCGCCGCAGCCGCTCGTCCTCACTCACTGCCCCACCCCCAGAAGGTTGTTGTCGTCCCTGCCGGCCGTGCCCAGCAGCAGGCGCAGCAGCGGCAGCACCGCGTCCGCCCGGGTCTGGTCCAGCTCCGCCGCGAAGCCGGGGACCCCGGCCTCCGCGCGGGCCGGGCCCCCGCTTTCCGGGCCGCGCCGCACCAGCTCGCCCAGCGTGCGCCGGACGCCGGGTTCGTACGCGGAGAACGTACGCCGCAGCAGCGGCAGGACATCGGTGAACGCCTCCGCCGGAACGCCGGTGAGCCAGGCGTCGACGAGCCCGAGGAGCCGTTCGTCGTGGACGAGCAGCATGCCGCCGCCGGGGTTGGCCGCGCCCCCGCCGACGAACCCCTCGATCCAGGCGGCCGCTTCGGCGGGCGGCGTTCCCGGCGAGAGGGCGAGCCCCATCAGCCGCGCGGCTTCGTCCTCGGCGAGCCGCCCGTCGTCCAGCAGCAGCCGGGCGGCCCGCCCCCGTATGACGCCGGGCACGCTGTCGCGGTCGGCGAGCGTGCCGAGGACGCCGGCCCAGCGGCCGGTGAGGTCTTCCGTGCCGTCCTCCGTGTCCGGCAGGAGCCGGATCGCGGTGTGGACGGCGTCCAGGTGGGCGCGCATCTCGGCGGCGCCGTCCGCGTCGAGGCCCGCGCACGCGGGCGGCAGGCCGACGCAGACGCGCAGCGCGAGTCCGATGGCGACCTCGCCGAGCGCGGCCGTGTCCGTGGCGCGGACGTCGCCGTACCGCAGGGAGCGGGCCAGCGCCGGCAGGGCCTGGGCGAGGTGCCCGACGTCCGCGTCGAGCGCGGCCCGGTCGGCGAGGGCCTTCATCACCACGGGCAGCGCGTCGGAGAGCCCCGCCAGGAGGCACCGTTCGGCGAGGGCGGTGACGTCGGCGAGCGCGGTCGCCGAGGTGGCTTCCGATTCCGCCCTGGCGGTGGCGGCGGCGAGGACGGTGGTGCCCCACATGCCGGCTTCGGCGACCCGTACGTGCAGCTCCGGCTCCCAGCGCAGCCGCCAGGTCTCCCGGAACGTGCCGGTGCTGCCGCGTCCGGCGGCCGGTTCGCCCCAGCCGACGCCCAGGAGCCGCAGCCGGTGCAGTAGTCGGCTGCGCGCGGCGTCGGTCTCCTTGCGCAGGTCCAGGTCGAGCTCGCGCTCCAGGGCCTCGGGCTTGAGGCGCAGGCTGCGCTGGAGCCTGGTGAGGTCGCGTTGCAGGGGCACGGCGGGGGCGCTCTCGGGCACTTCGCCGAGTGCGTCGCCGATGACGAGCCGGTCCTTGATGAGCCCGAGCGGTACGTCGGAGCCGTCGCACATCACCGCCCGTACGGCGTCGATGGTCTCGGTCAGGCCCGCGAGCGGACGCCCCCGCATGGCGGCGAGTGTCCCGGCGAGCCGTACGGCCTCGATGACGTGGGCGGAGGAGACGATCCGGTCCTCGTCGCGCAGCAGTCCGGCGACCTTGGTCATCCAGCGCTCGACCGGCCGGTCCGGGGCGCCGAACAGATGCCCGTACCAGCCGGGTGAGTCGATGCCGGCGCCGTAGCCGCTGTGCCGGGCGAGCCTGCGGTGCGTCCAGGGCACCCAGGTGATCTCCGTCTTGACCTTGGGCAGGCCCTTGAGGAGGGCCCGGTCGGCGGTGACGGTGGTCTTCGCGGCGAGCGCGGGCACGTGCCAGGCTCCGCAGACGACGGCCACACCGTCTCCGTGCGTCTTGCGCGCGGCGCGGAGCTGGAGGCGCATGTATGCCTCGCGGATCAGATCGCGGTCGTGTCCACCGTGTCCGTACATCTCGCGCAGGGCGGCCATGGCGTCGGCGAGGCCGGTGAACACCGCGATCGGGTCGTGGTCGCCGGTGCCCGGCGGCCCGTTGGGTGCGGCGCCGGTGCCGCGGTGCTCGATCACGTCCTCCCACCAGCGCTCGGGGTCGTCGTACCCGGCGGTCTCGGCGAGGACGGCGATGGGGTCGATCCGCAGTCCGTACCGCTGGCCGTCGCCTTCGCCGCCGTCCGTCTCCTCCCCTTCGCCGTCCGTCCAGGTGGGGTCCTTCGCCATGGCGAGCGTGTGGGTGGCGGGCAGGTCGATGAAGTGCACGGCGGCGCCGTGGTCGAGCGCCCAGCGGATGGCGACCCACTCGGGGGAGAACTCGGCCATCGGCCAGAAGGACGCCCGCCCGGGGTCGTCCACGGCGTGCGCGAGCAGCGCGACCGGGGGGCTCATCCGCTCGTCGGCGGCGAGCGGCAGGAGCGCGTCCCCTTCGGGCGGCCCTTCGATCAGCACGGCCGGGGGCTTGGCGGCGTCGAGCGCGGCCCGCACGGCGCGTGCCGATCCGGGGCCGTGGTGGCGGACGCCGAGCAGCAGGGGGCCAGTGGCCGCCGTCATGCCGACACCTCCCGGCACGCCCGGTAGAAGTCCTTCCAGCCGTCCCGTTCGCGGACGACGGTCTCCAGGTACTCCTGCCAGACGACCCGGTCGGCCGCCGGGTCGCGGACGACGGCGCCGAGGATGCCGGCGGCGACGTCACCGGGGCGCAGTACGCCGTCGCCGAAGTGGGCGGCGAGGGCGAGGCCCCCCGTGACGACGGAGATCGCCTCTGCGGTGGAGAGTGTCCCGGAGGGGGACTTGATCTTGGTGCGGCCGTCGGTGGTCACGCCGTCGCGCAGTTCGCGGAAGACGGTGACGACCCTGCGGATCTCGTCGATGCCCTCGGGTGCGGCGGGCAGGTCGAGGGAGCGCCCTATCTGGTCGACGCGCCGGGAGACGATGTCCACCTCGGCCTCCGGTGTCGCGGGCAGCGGGAGGACGACGGTGTTGAAGCGGCGGCGCAGCGCGCTGGACAGCTCGTTGACGCCGCGGTCGCGGTCGTTGGCGGTGGCGATGAGGTTGAATCCCCGTACTGCCTGGACTTCTTGGCCGAGCTCGGGGATGGGCAGGGTCTTCTCGGACAGGATCGTGATCAGGGTGTCCTGCACGTCGGCGGGGATACGGGTGAGCTCCTCGACGCGGGCGGTCATGCCGTCGGACATGGCCCGCATGACCGGGCTGGGCACCAGGGCGTCGCGGCTGGGCCCATGGGCGAGCAGCTGCGCGTAGTTCCACCCGTAGCGGATGGCTTCCTCGGGGGTGCCGGCCGTGCCCTGCACCAGGAGGGTGGAGTCGCCGCTGACGGCGGCGGCGAGGTGTTCGGAGACCCAGGTCTTGGCGGTGCCGGGGACGCCCAGCAGGAGCAGGGCGCGGTCGGTGGCGAGGGTGGTGACGGCGACTTCGACGATCCGGCGCGGTCCCACGTACTTCGGTGTGATCACGGTGCCGTCGGTCAGCGTGCCGCCGAGCAGGTAGGTGGCGACGGCCCACGGCGACATCCGCCAGCGGGCCGGGCGGGGCCGGTCGTCGACCGCGGCGAGTGCCGTCAGTTCGTGCGCGAACGCGTCCTCGGCGTGCGGGCGCAGGGCCTCGCCGCGGGATGTCTCGGTGGCTTCGGTGGTTTCGGGCACGGTCATGGATCCCCCTCCAGATCGTGTTCGACCGGGTGTGGAATCAACCGTGCACCATGGCACTGACAATCGGTCGTTTCCGCAGCTCAGGGCGGAACCGACCGATGTTCGAGCGGAGTTGCCGACGGGTCAGCCGGCGACGGGCGACACGGCGATGCAGCCGGTGGTCCTTCTCGACTGCTTGGCGGCCTCGTCCCCACTCGCCCGGGCGAATTCGCTGGTCAGGGCCGATTGTCAGTGGGACCGCCTACCGTCGTTCCCATGAATCAGCAGGGGGTGCGCTGGACGGCGGAACAGGTGCTGGCTCTGGCTCCTGACGACGCCTCACGCAGAGCGGGCAGCAAGCTCGGCACGGCCGGGCCGTGGTCGGGCGGGGGAAGCGACGGCTCGGGGGCCGTCTGGGGGCTGTGCAAGGGCAGCGGAAGCACGCCGTACCAGACGGTCGTCGACACCACGGGCCCGGCGTACGCGTGCAGTTGTCCGAGCCGGAAGTTCCCGTGCAAACACGCGTTGGGGCTCTTGCTGCTCTGGGCGGCGGACGGGGAGACCGTGCGCGGCTCCGACCCGCCGGACTGGGCCGAGCGGTGGCTGGCGGGCCGGCGGGCACGCGCGGCCGGCAACAAGGAAGCGGACCCGGGCGCCGGCCGCCCGGCGAAGAGCGCCGACCCCGAGGCGGCCCGGCGCCGGGCGGATCAACGGGCCGCCCGGATCACCGCGGGCGCCGAGGAGTTGGAGCAGCGGCTGGCCGACCTGCTGCGCGGCGGGCTCGCCTCCGCCGACCGGTCGGGGTACGAGCTGTGGGACGAGACCGCGGCGCGGATGGTCGACGCGCAGGCGCCCGGCCTCGCCGGCCGGGTCAGGGAGCTGGGGGCGATACCGGGCACGGGGCCCGGCTGGCCGGTGCGGCTGCTGGAGGAGTGCGCGCTGACGCATCTGCTCGACCGGGCGTGGCTGGACATCGAGCGGCTGCCGGAGCCGCTGGCCGCGACGGTCCGCACCCGGGTAGGGCTGACGGCGCCCGCCGACGGCCCCGCCGTGCGCGACCACTGGTCGGTCCTCGCCCGGTACGACACCTCGGACGGCAAGCTGACCACGCGCCGCGTCTGGCTGTACGGCAGGGACAGCGGGCGAACGGCGCTGCTGCTGTCGTTCGGCGCGGCCGGGCGCGCCCCCGGAATCGCCCTGCCGGTGGGTGTGGTGATCGACGCCGAGGTCACGCCGTACGCGGGGGCGGCCCAGCTACGGGCCGAGCTGGGCGAGCAGTTCTCGGTGCCGGTGCCCGACGCCGGGCCCCCGCCGGGCGGGCCGGTGGCCGACGCTGTCGCGGCCTACGGGACGGCCCTGCGGGACGACCCGTGGCTGGACTCCTGGCCGGTGACGCTGGCCGGCGTCATACCCGTGCCGTTGCCGGACGGCGGCTGGCAGCTGGCCGACGCCGACGGCAGGTGTGCCCTGCCGGTCGCCCCGGCCGCGCTCGCCCGGCCCGGCCTGTGGCGGCTGGCCGCGCTGTCGGGCGGCAGGCCGGTCACGGTGTTCGGCGAGTGCGGGCACCGAGGCTTCACCCCGCTGACCGCCTGGTCGGCGGACACGCCCGAGACGGTCGCGCTGACCTGAGCGTACGGAGGACACGATGACCACCACGACCTGGGAAGACCTCGTCACCTCGGCGCTGCTGGGCACCGACCGCCGCGCGCCGGCTCCCGACGTCCTGACGCCCGGCAAGGACGCGCCGGTCGCACTGCTGGACGCCGCCGCGCTGCACACCGTCCGGCGGCGGGCGGGCCTGCTCCCGGGGCCCGCCGCCGCCCTGCCCGAGCCGGCGCCGCGCGACGAGCGGCCACCGCTTCCCGACGCGGCCCGGCGCCGGCTCGCCCAACTGCTCGCCGACCGTTCCGGCGCGTCCTCGGGCGGCGGCCGCCGGGGCACGGCACCCGACCTCACGGAGCTGCTCCCGCAGTGGCTGGCGGCGGCAAACGAGCACGGCTACCAGGCGCCGGCGTCCGTCCTGCCCGCGCTGCTCGACGCGGCCCGCGCCCGCACCGATCTGCGCCCCGCCGCATTGACGTTCGCCGGGCCGCGCGGGCTGTGGCTGGCCCGGCTCAACCCGGAGTGGCGGTTCGCGCTGCGCGGCGGATCGGGCGGGACCACGCTGCCCGACCCCACCGACGAGGACGCCGTGCGGTGCCTGTGGCAGGAAGGCCTGTTCGCCGAACGGGTCGCCCTGCTCGGAGCCGTACGGGCACACGACCCGGCCGCCGCGGCCGCCCTGCTGGGCTCGACCTGGTCGGGCGAACGGGCCGAGGACCGGCTGATGTTCCTCGACTCACTGCGTACGGGGCTGTCCGACGCCGACGAGCCGTTCCTTGAGCAGGCGCTCTCCGACCGCAGCCGCAATGTCCGCTCCACCGCCGCCGAGCTGCTCTCCGCGCTGCCCCGGTCGGCGCTCGCCGGCCGCATGGCCGACCGGGCGTCCACATGCGTGGGCCTGGACCGTACGGGCGACCAGGCGGCCATCACCGTCGAGGCCCCGCACGAGTGCGACGCGAGCATGCAGCGCGACGGCGTCCTGCCCGACCCGCCGACCGGGCGGGGCGAACGCTCATGGTGGCTGGGCCAGTTGGTCGAGTCCGCCCCGCTCGCCGTCTGGCCCTCCCGGCTCGGCGGCCGCACCCCCGAGCAGATCGTCGCCCTGCCGGTCGTGGACGACTGGCGCGACGAGTTGCACGCCGCGTGGTGCCGCGCGGCGGTCCGGCAACGGGACCCCGCCTGGGCGCGCGCACTGCTCGGCCCGCCCACCACGCCCCCGGCGACCGGCCCGGGCACGTCCTCGCTCGCCGAGCGGTCGAAACTCCTGTCCATCCTGCCCGGCGACGAACGGGCCCTCTGGGTCGCCGACTTCATCGCGGCGCACGGGCTGTCGGAGGCGTTCCAGCTGCTGGGCGTCTGCGCGGTGCCATGGGCCGAGCCGCTCGGCCGCGCGGTGGTCGACGCGCTGGACATCGCCCGCGACGCGGGCAGCTACCCCTGGAGCTTCAGCGGCGTCATGGGCCTGGCGGAACGCTGCCTCGACCCCGCCCAGGCGGACCGCCTCGAGGTCCTGACGGCCCTCCCGGACGAACCGGAAGGCGCGTCCCCGGGGGCGGGCGGCTACTGGTCGGAGGCGTTCCAACGCCTCGTCGCCACGCTACGGCTCCGCGCGGCGATGCGTACCGAACTCCTGGGCCCTCGCCCCGGGGCCCCGGACGGGGAGTGAGCCGTACGTGCGTTTCCCCCACTCCGGACCCCCTGGCGGGGGAGGTGGGTCGTACGTGGGGGCTGACGCCCCCACACACACCCGGCGGCAGCTTCGCGCCGCTCGGGCGACCCCGCACCCGGTCGGCGGCTCCCCGCTGCCGCGAGGGCAGCGACCTGACCGTGCACACGGGGCGACTGCGTAACGCGGGGCAGTGACGTGCCCGGGTGCCTTGGCCCGCCCCGAGGGGGACGCGCAGTGGGGCGTGTTCTGGGCGTAGAACGACTGAGCTTGCGAAGGAGAGCCCAGGACACGACCCACGGAGCGGACCTCAACGGCACACCCCCGCGCCGGGCCACCCCAAGGGCCTGACCCGCCGGAACGGCGACCGGTCGCGGGCGGTGCCCCGGGCGGCCTCCACGGCACCCGTACGTGCGCGGGCGACCCCGGCAGGCCCCACGCCCAGGCGCGGGCCCCGAACAGAGCCGCACCCGCCCGGACACCCGATCAGCAGTTGGCCACCCGACCAAAGGGGCACCGACCGACACGGGCACCCCGCCGGGACAGGCACCCGGCACGGGGCACGCGACCGGAGGGGCACCGACCGCACGGGCACCCGGCCGGGGAGCACCCGGCACGGCACCGACCGGCACGGGCACCCCGCCCGGGCAGGCACCCGGCACGGGCACCCGACCGGCGCGTGCACCGACCAGCAGGTCACCCGGCCGGGGGCACCCAGCTGGGAAGCAGCAGGTTACGCCTCGGCGGAGACGCGGACGTTGGCGTTGACCCAGTCCACGATCGACGCCGTCGTCGCGCCGGGCGTGAAGATCTCCGCCACGCCCTTCTCCTTCAGCGGCGCGATGTCCGCGTCCGGGATGATCCCGCCGCCGAACACCTTGATGTCCTCCGCGTCGCGCTCCTTCAACAGCTCGAGCACCTTCGCGAACAACGTGTTGTGGGCGCCCGACAGGATCGACAGACCGATCGCGTCCGCGTCCTCCTGGATCGCCGTGTCGACGATCTGTTCCGGCGTCTGGTGCAGGCCGGTGTAGATGACCTCCATACCGGCGTCACGCAGCGCCCGCGCGATCACCTTCGCGCCGCGATCGTGGCCGTCGAGACCCGGCTTGGCCACCACCACGCGGATCGGACCGGTCACACCCATCACTGCCTCCACATGCGTCCCCCGTACCTATATGCCCGGGGAGGTGAACGAACGTTATCGACAGCATCCCGCAACCGGCCGTTTCGCGGTGGATAGCGAGGGGGAAATCACACGTGGGACATGTTCGCTACGCGTCGTACCCGCACCGGGCGGCCCATCGGCCACAGGAGAAGCCGGGACGATCGCTACGGGAGCCGCAACGAGGTCGTCGTATCACCGTGCCGCCAGCCGCGCGGCGCGGCGGTACGGCCCCATCGCCACCACCCCTCCGAGCCGGCACCCCAGTTCGGAGGTCGGCCGTGAAGGTCCTGTTGCCCTGGAAGGTGCTGCCCTTCTTTCCGTTACGGCTGTCCGCCGCGCTGATCAAGGCCACCGCCCTGGAGGTGGCGATCCTCGCCGGTCACCTCCTCCTCTACCCCACCGGCATCGCACCGGAACGCCGGCCGCCCACTGCCACCACAACCACCGGCGGCCGCGGCGCCCTCCCGCCGACCGTGCTGCTGCACGGCTTCGTCGACAACCGCTCCGTCTTCGTCCTGCTGCGCCGCTCCCTCGCCCGGCACGGCCGACGCCATGTGGAGTCGCTCAACTACTCACTGTTGACGTGCGACATCCGGGCCGCCGCCGAGCTGCTCGGCCGCCATGTCGAGGAGATCTGCGACCGCACCGGGCACGGCGAGGTCGACATCGTCGGGCACAGCCTGGGCGGGCTGATCGCCCGCTACTACGTGCAGCGGCTCGGCGGTGACCGGCGCGTGCGCACACTCGTCACGCTCGGTACGCCGCACTCCGGCACGACCGCCGCGCCGCTCGCGGGCGCGCACCCGCTGGTGCGCCAGATGCGTCCTGGCTCGTCCGTAGTGCGGGAGTTGAGCGAGCCGGCCCCTCACTGCCGTACGCGCTTCGTCAGCTTCTGGAGCGATCTGGACCAGTGGATGGTGCCCGTCGAGACGGCGCGCATCGACCATCCGGACCTGATCGCGCGGAATGTCCGCGTCATCGGGATCGGCCACCTCGCGCTGCCCGTTCACCCCGCGGTCGCGGCCGGCATCCGTGAGGTCCTGGAGTCCGACGGAGCGACCGCCGGAACCTCCGATTCCATGTCGGTGGCCTGACACCACACGACCAGAGTTCGAACATTTCTCGAACGTAGGGCCAAAGCTCTGCCCACACTCCGCCGAAAGGCGGCCGAATGCCCGTTTCCCCCGGGCCTAAAACCCACGGAAGATTGTCGGTTGCGCGTACCGCCGGGTACAGTCGCGCCCACTGCTTTCCCCTCTGGGTCGCCCCTTCGCCGGGGTCGATCCCAGACCTGGTCCTGCTGCCGAGGCGAGAGAGAAGTTGGTGAACGACCAGCACCCCCACGCCGGGTACGTCGGAAACGACGCGTATTCCACGGGCAGCTTCGAGACCGGCAGCTTCGAGACGGATCCCCTCTTCGGCGCCCTTCCCGGCACGTACGAGAACGCCTACGAAAGCAGCAGTAGCAGCAGCGGCTACTACGCCGACCACAGCGGCCAGTACGACACCACCCAGTGGGCCGCCGCCACCGCCACCCAGCAGTGGGCCACCACGGACACCACCGGGTACGTCGAATACTCCGAGCACACCGGGCAGTGGGACGCCGGCGCCTGGAGCGAGGCCGGCTCGTACGACACCACCGGCCAATGGAACGTGGCCGCCGCGGCCACCGCCTCCTTCGACACCGGCGCCTACGACGCCACCGCCTGGAACTACGCCGCCGCGCCGGCCGAGACGTTCACCGTCCCCGAGCAGTACGACTACGCGGCCGCGGACCAGCTGCCCACGCCGGAACCCCATACGGAACCCCATACGGAACCCGAGCCCGAGGCCGCGGCCGAACCGGAGCCCGTGTACGAGTACGAGCCCGCCTACGAGCCGGAGCCCGAGCCGCAGCCCGAGCCCGCGGCCGTGCACGAAAGCCCCACCCGGACCGCGCTCGCCCCCGTCGTCCCCCGCCCCGCCCGAGGCAGCCGCGGCCGTCGCCGCACCCCCGCCAAACGTTCCGCGCTCCTCACCGTCGCCGTGCCCTCCGCCTGCGTGATGGGCGTCGCCGGTATCGCCGCCGCATCGGTCAGCGGCCTCACCGGCAGCGCGACCGGCGAGACCAAGAGCGACGAGAAGGCGGTGACCGCCGCCGACCCGGCCTCGGTCCAGCCGGTCGTCGCCAACAGCGAGCTCGACACCCAGCTGGCCGCACTCAGCGCCGACGCGCGCGACTTCGGCGACCGCGCCAGCCGCACCCAGGAGCGCATCGACCTCAAGGCGCGCCAGGAGGCGGAGCGCAAGAAGCGCGAGGAGGAGGCCGCGCGCAAGGAGGCGATGCGCCCCAAGTTCGCCCTCCCGGTCGCGCTGCACCAGCTCAGCGCGCGCTACGGGCAGGCGGGCGTCAACTGGATGTCCCTGCACACCGGTATCGACTTCCCGGTGCAGTACGGGACGCCCGTGATGGCCGCGACCGACGGCACCGTACGCACCCAGTGGAACAGCGCGTACGGGAACATGGCGATCGTGACCGCCAAGGACGGCACCGAGACCTGGTACTGCCACCTCAGCAGCACCAAGATCCGGTCCGGCGAGGTCAAGGCGGGCGACGTCATCGCGTACTCGGGCAATTCCGGCAACTCCACCGGACCGCACCTGCACTTCGAGGTACGGCCCGGCGGCGGCGCCGCGATCGACCCGCTGCCGTGGCTGCGCAGCCACGGCCTCGACCCGACCGGCTGATCAGAACACCGGGCTACAGCTTCTCGACCGGCGCGTACCGTAGCAACAGCCGCTTCGGCTTCTCGTCACCGAAGTCGATCGTCGCCTGCGCGTCCGCGCCCGCTCCTGTCACCGCCATCACGGTCCCGAGCCCGAACTGGTCGTGCGTCACCCGGTCCCCGACCGCCAGCGAGATCACCGGCTTGTCCGTCGTACGCCGCGTGGCGAAGCCCGACGGGCCAGAGCGGGAACGGGCCGAGAGGGACGAGGACAGCGACGACGCGATCCCGGACGTGGGCCCGGCGGGCTTGCCCATCGCGCCCGTACGCTTCCACTCCAGGTGCTGGCCCGGGATCTCCTCCAGGAACCGCGACGGCGGGTTGTACGAGGGCTGCCCCCACGCGCTGCGCATCGTCGACCGCGTCAGGTAGAGCCGCTCGCGGGCACGCGTGATGCCGACGTACGCCAGCCGCCGCTCCTCCTCCAGCTCCTTGGTCTGGCCGAGGGCGCGCATGTGCGGGAAGACGCCGTCCTCCATGCCCGTCAGGAACACCACGGGGAACTCCAGGCCCTTGGCGGTGTGCAGCGTCATCAGGGTGATGACACCGGACCCCTCCTCGTCCTCGTCGGGGATCTGGTCGGAGTCGGCGACGAGGGCCACCTGCTCCAGGAACTCGGCCAGGGTGCCCGTGCCCTCGCCCTCGCCGCGCTCCTGCTCGAATTCGAGGGCGACGGCGGCGAGCTCCTGGAGGTTCTCGATCCGGGTCTCGTCCTGCGGGTCGGTGGAGGCCTGGAGTTCGGCCAGGTATCCCGTCCGCTCCAGTACGGCCTCCAGGACCACCGCCGGGCCGGCGCCCGAGTCCACGATGGTGCGCAGCTCCTCCATGAGCGTGTTGAACCGCTTCACGGCGTTCGCCGACCGGGCCGCCATGCCGTACGCCTCGTCGACGCGGCGCAGCGCCTGCGGGAAGGTGATCTTCTCGCGCAGCGCCAGCGCGTCGATCATCGCCTCGGCGCGCTCGCCGATGCCGCGCTTGGGGACGTTGAGGATGCGGCGCAGCGGGACGTTGTCCTCGGGGTTGGCCAGGACGCGCAGGTAGGCCAGCACATCGCGGACCTCCTTGCGCTCGTAGAAGCGGACGCCGCCGACGACCTTGTACGGCAGGCCGACGCGGATGAAGATCTCCTCGAAGACACGGGACTGGGCGTTCGTCCGGTAGAAGACGGCGACGTCGCCGGCCTTCGCCTCGCCCGCGTCCGTCAGCCGGTCGATCTCGTCGGCGACGAACTGTGCCTCGTCGTGCTCGGTGTCCGCGACGTACCCGATGATGCGGGCGCCCTCGCCGGCGTTGGTCCACAGGTTCTTGGGGCGGCGGCTCTCGTTGCGCTCGATCACCGCGTTGGCGGCGGACAGGATGGTCTGCGTGGAGCGGTAGTTCTGCTCCAGCAGGATCGTCGTCGCGTCCGGGTAGTCCTCCTCGAACTGGAGGATGTTGCGGATGGTCGCGCCGCGGAAGGCGTAGATCGACTGGTCGGCGTCGCCGACGACGCACAGCTCGGCCGGGTCCAGGTCCTCGTAACCCGTGCCCACCAGTTCGCGTACGAGGGTGTACTGGGCGTGGTTGGTGTCCTGGTACTCGTCGACGAGGACGTGGCGGAAGCGGCGGCGGTAGTGCTCGGCGACGTCCGGGAACGCCTGGAGCAGGTGGACCGTCGTCATGATGATGTCGTCGAAGTCCAGCGCGTTGGCCTCGCGCAGCCGCGCCTGGTACATCCGGTACGCCTCGGCGAGCGTCTTCTCGAAGCCGTCGGCGGCCTGGTCGGCGAAGGTCTCCTCGTCGATCAGCTCGTTCTTCAGGTTCGAGATCTTGGCGCTGAACGACTTCGGCGGGAACTTCTTGGGGTCGAGGTCCAGGTCGCGGCAGACCAGCGCCATCAGCCGCTTGGAGTCGGCGGCGTCGTAGATCGAGAAGGACGACGTGAAGCCGAGCCTCTTCGACTCGCGGCGCAGGATGCGGACGCACGCGCTGTGGAAGGTCATCACCCACATGGCGTTGGCGCGCGGGCCGACGAGCTGCTCGACGCGCTCCTTCATCTCGCCGGCGGCCTTGTTGGTGAAGGTGATCGCCAGTATCTGGCCCGGGTGGACGTGCCGGGTGGCCAGCAGGTGGGCGATGCGGTGGGTCAGCACCCGGGTCTTGCCGGAGCCGGCGCCGGCGACGATGAGCAGCGGCGAGCCGGTGTGCACGACGGCGGCGCGCTGCTGTTCGTTCAGCCCCTCCAGCAGCGCGGCGGGGTCGACGACGGGGCGCGGGGCGCCGTCGCGGTAGTACGCGTCCCGGGCGTCCCTGGCCGGGGGCACGTCGAAGCGGTCCCCGAAGAGGTCGTGCGGGATCTCCTCCGCGGCCGGGGCGTCCCCGGGGCCCGCGGAGTCCTCGGGCGGCGGCGGGGGCTCCTCGGAGGTGTGGTTCCGGAGGTCCGCCAGGAAGCTGTCGTCAAAGAGGCTGCTCATCGCCTATCGAGTCTAGGCCGCCCCACTGACAGCCGTGGACGAACGGCGGATGCGCCGACAACAGACCTGATTCGTCACCCTCCGTATCGATTCGGCGACATCACGCCAAGGTCACGAAAACGTATCGGGCATATCGAACATCATCCTTCACAGCACCACCACAGGTTGGCTAGCGTGCTCGCCCAAGCGGTCCGTTTTCCCTTCGGCGAACCACGCCAATCGGATCGCCCACGCCGAATTCGTGCTGCGCTCACGGCAGTTCGGAACCGGGGACCCAAAGGGCACCTTCCGTTCCGCCCGAACCTGACAGCTGACCCGGTAGGCGGTCCACGGAAGGAGATGCCGGCCTTGGCGTCGCATCGCAAGCCGCGCACGCGCACCTTGCAGACCCTGCATGCACACTCCCCCGCCGTCGGGGTCACGACGGCCGCCGCCCTGGCCTCGGTCACGCTCCTGTCGTCACAGAGCGCGACCGCCGCTCCCGGCGCGCCGGGCGACCCGGACCGGGGGCCGACGGTCGAGGAGGTCCAGAGGAAGGTCGACGACCTCTACCGGCAGGCGGGCACGGCGACGCAGCGGTACAACAAGGCCAAGGAGGCCACGGACCAGCAGCGGCGCGAGGTCGACGGGATGCTCGACGACGCAGCCCGGCGTACGGAAGCGCTGAACGAGTCCCGCCGCACCCTCGGCAGCTACGCGGCCGCCCAGTACCGCTCGGGCGGGCTGGGCCCTACCGCGTCGCTGATCTTCTCGGACAGCCCGCAGTCCTTCGTGGACCAGGCGCAGCTGATGGACCGGCTCACCGACCGGGAGCACGAGACGCTCACCGAGTACGAGGCGCAGCAGGCTGAGAGCGCGAAGCGGCGGGCGGAGGCGACGCGCGAGCTGGAGTCGCTCACCGCGTCGCAGGCGTCCCTCCGGGCCACCAAGCAGACCGTGCAGCGGAAACTGAGCGACGCGCGGGCGCTGCTGTCGCGGCTGACGGCCCAGGAGCGGGCGCGGCTCGCGGAGCTGGAGCGCGAGCGGGAGGAGGAAGCCCGCCGCCGGGCCGAGGAGAAGGCGCGGGCGGAGACGGAGGCGCAGGCGGAGACGGAGGCGCAGGCGGAGGCTGAGGGGGCCCGCGAGCACCACACACAGCCGCGGCAGCACGAGCGGCAGCCGGCCGGGGACGGCGGCTACACCGCCAAGGCCGGCAAGGTCCTGGCCTTCGCCGAGGCGCAGATGGGCAAGCCGTACGTCTGGGGCGCGACCGGCCCGAGCTCGTACGACTGCTCCGGGCTCACCCAGGCCGCGTGGCGGGCGGCGGGCGTCGACCTGCCCCGTACGACCTGGGACCAGGTGAAGGCCGGGACGCGGGTCGCCGTGGAGGATCTGCGCCCCGGGGACCTGGTGTTCTTCTACGACGACATCAGCCACGTCGGCATCTACAAGGGCGAGGGGAAGATGATCCACGCCCCCAGGCCCGGTGCGAACGTCCGCGAGGAGTCCATCTACTCCCTGCCCGTCCACAGCAGCGTGCGTCCGGCCTGACATGACCTGACACGAACGTGACATGGGGGGAACCATGACCGACCGCCGGCTCACCGTCCTGTTCGTACCGGAGAGCGCCTACGGGCCGACGAACAACTGCGTCGGTATCGGGGACGTACTGCGCCGCCGGGGCCATCGGGTGGTGTTCGCCGCCGAGGCGTCCTGGCGCGGGAGGCTGAGCGAGCTCGGCTTCGAGGAGGACCTGGTCGACCTGGCGCCCCCGGCCGAGGGCGCGCAGGATCCCGGACAGTTCTGGAAGGACTTCGTCCGGGACACCGCCCCGGAGTTCCGCAAGCCGACCTTCGAGCAGCTCGGCACCTGGATCGAACCGGTGTGGGAGGAGCTGGTCTCGGGCGCCCGCCACTGCGAGCCGCAGCTGAAGCGGATCATCGAACGGGTACGCCCGGATGTGATCGTCGAGGACAACGTGGTGGCGTTCCCCGCCCTGCTGACGGCCGGCGTGCCGTTCGTACGGATCACCTCCTGCAACCCGCTGGAGATCAAGAGCCCCGGCGTCCCGCCCGCCTTCTCCGGCTACCCGGCCGACGACGACTCCGGCTGGGCGGCCTTCCGGGCCGAGTACGACCGCACGCACCGGGCGCTGTGGGCGGACTTCAGCGGCTGGGTGGCCGAGCAGGGGGCGCCGCCGCTGCCGGAGCTGGAGTTCATCCACGAGGGCGGCACGAACCTGTACGTGTATCCCGAGGCGGCCGACTACGCGCGCGTGCTGCCGCCCCACTGGCACCGCCTGGACTCGTGCGTACGGGAGACGGACGAGACCTTCGCCCTGCCGCCGTCCCTCGCCGGGGGCGGCGGGGCACTGATCTACTTCTCGCTCGGATCGCTGGGGTCGGCGGACGTGGAGCTGATGCGCCGCGTCATCGGGGTCCTGGCGAGGACGCCGTACCGCTACATCGTCTCCAAGGGCCCGCTGCACGACGAGATCGAGCTGGCGCCGAACATGTGGGGCGCGGAGTTCCTGCCGCAGACGTCCGTCCTGCCGCTCGTCGACCTGGTGATCACGCACGGCGGCAACAACACGACGACGGAGGCGCTGCACTTCGGCAAGCCGATGATCGTACTGCCGCTGTTCTGGGACCAGTACGACAACGCGCAGCGCATGCAGGAGCTGGGTTTCGGTGTCCGGCTGGACACCTACCGGTGCACGGACGAGGAGCTGACCGGGGCCCTGGAGCGGCTCCTGGGCGACATGGCGCTGCGCGAGCGGCTGGCCGCGACGGGTGCGGTGATCCGGGACCGGGACGGGCTGCGGCGGGCGGCCGGCCTGATCGAGGAGGCGGCCGCCCGGGGCGTCTGAGGGGCGGTCACGTCCAGAGCGTGGCGATGAAGATGTTCGCCATGGTCAGGCCGCCCACAGCGCCGAAGACGGCCTTGTCGACCCGCTCCTCGTCGCGCTTGACGTACACCAGGCCGAGGATGACGACCAGGATCGCCAGCTTCACACCGATCTTGATGTTGTTCACGGTCTGGTCGTCGGCCTGGTTGAGGCCGACCAGGACCACTCCCGTGACCAGCATCGTCAGCGCTCCGTGCAGCATCGCGGGGCCGAGGCGCGCCGTACCCTCGCCCATCGCCTTCATCTGGGTCAGGAAGCCACCCAGGAGAGCGGCGATACCGATGATGTGCAGCGCGACGAAGACATTGATGAGTACGTCCATGTGGCGGAGCCTAGCCGGGGCAATACCACCGCCCGTCGGTCAGGGTTGCCTCATTCGTCGCATCGGTCACGGCTGATAACGGAATGCGGGATTCCGGCAGCGTGGCCCCCTCCGAATCCGCTCCCGAAACCTCACCTGCGGCCAATTGCGGTCATGCCCGCGCTCGCCCGTGACTCCCAGGTTTAGCGTCCTTCCCCAGGCCCCGTCCCGCCGGGGACGACCGAAGGGAAGTGACCCGCCACCGTGGCAGCGCACCGAAAACCCAAGCAGCGGACGCTGAGCAGCCGCACGGCCCTCACCCTGGCGCTCGCCGGGGCGGCCGGCGCCACCGCCTTCGAAGGTTCCGGGCACGCCGAGCCCCGCCTCACACCAGCCCAGGTCAAGGCGCGGGCCGACCGGCTGTACCAGGAGGCCGAGGAGGCGACCGACAAGTACAACGGCGCCAAGGAGGAGGTGCGTCGGGCCGAGGCGTCGCTGGAGGCGCTGCGCGACGAGGCCGCCCGCCGGACCGCCCGCCTCAACGCCGCCCGCGACGCGCTCGGCTCCATGGCCACGGCCCAGTACCGGAACGGCGGCCTCGACCCCGCCGTCCAGCTCGCCCTCTCCACCGACCCCGATACGTACCTGCGAGGCGCCGCACTCGCGGAACGGGTCGGCGACCGGCAGTCCACGGCCGTCGCCGCCGCCCGGAGCCAGGTCACCGAACTCGCCCGGCTGCGCGCCGAGGCCGCCGGCCGGCTACGCGACCTGAAGGCCCGGCAGGCCGAGCTGGGCCGCCACAAGGCGACCGTCCAGGGCAGGATCGCCGCCGCCGAGCGGCTCCTGGCCCGGCTCACCACCGCCCAGCGCGCCGCGTACGACGGCGCCTCGGGTACGGGGCGGGCGCCCGCGCCTACGGAGCAGGCGGCCGCTCCACAGGGCCCGGTCCGGGCGCCCAACCCGCGCGCCGCGCAGGCCGTCTCGTACGCGTACGGAGCCGTGGGCAAGCCGTACGTGTGGGGCGCCACCGGGCCCTCCGCCTTCGACTGCTCGGGGCTCACCCAGGCCGCCTGGCGCTCCGCCGGGGTGTCGCTGCCCCGCACCACGTACAGCCAGATCGACGCCGGACAGCGCGTGTCCCGTTCCGCGCTGACCCCCGGCGACCTGGTGTTCTTCTACTCGGGCGTCAGCCATGTCGGCCTCTACATCGGCGGCGGCAAGATGATCCACGCCCCTCGCCCCGGCGCCCCCGTACGGATCGCGCCGATCGACGAGATGCCGTGGGCGGGCGCGACACGCGTGGCGTGACGTCCGTGCGCTACGGGCGGCCCCCGGCGGACATGGTCCCCCGGCCCGTCCCGGACCCGGCCCCTTGGCCCACGCCCGCGGCCATCCCCGCGCCGGACCCCTGACCCTGACCCTGACCCGCGCCGGACCCCTGACCCGCGTCCGACCCCTGGCCATGGCCCTGCCCCGCGCCCGGCACCTGGTCCTGCCCCGCAGCACCGGCTCCCGCGTCGGGCCCCGCGCCGGGCTCCGTGCCGGCTCCCGCGCCCTCGGTGCGGAACTGCTGCGTGAGCCACTGGAAGACCGACGGGACCTCGCGTACCCAGGTGCTCATGCGGTGGCCGCCGTAGACCTGCTGGACGTCGATGCGTGTCGGCGCCCTGGACGCCTCCCGCAGCGCGACGCCCTGCTGGTAGCCGTCGCCCCCGTCGCCGGTGAGCAGCAGCGTGACCCGGGGCGGGACCGGGGCGGTCTTGAGCATGGTGAGCGGGTTGTGGGCATGCCGCAGCTCGGGGTCCTTGCCGGTGAGCGAGGACGGCTCGGCGGCCGGGTCGTTGTAGCCGGACATGCTGACGCCGAACCGGTAGCGGTCGGGGTGGGCGATGGTCAGCTTCGTGGCGCAGTGGGCGCCCGACGAGAACCCGGCGACCGCCCAGCCGTCGGCCCTGTCGGAGGCCCGGAAGTTGTCGATGACCATCTTCCGTACGTCGACGCTGAGCCACGTGTCGGCGTTGATCTTGCCGGGCACGTTGGCGCAGCCGGTGTCGGTGTGGCCGAGGAGGTGGCTGCGCGGCGCGACGAGGATGAACGGCTCGACGGTGCCGTTCCGCATCAGCGGCTCCAGCTGCTGGTTGGCGTGCATGCCGACGAACCAGGACTTGGGCGAGCCGGGGAAGCCGGAGAGCAGCTCCACGACGGGGAACTTCCTGTCCTTGTGGGCCGGGTCGTCGTACTGCGGCGGAAGCCAGACGTACACCTCGGCCTTCACCCCGGATATCCCGCCCTTCAGGATGGTCTTCCGGACGCCGGGGCCCATGGTCGGGTCGTCGACGGGCGTGAAGGTCTGCCTGACCTTCGGCAGGTCGGAGATGCGCTTGCCGCCCAGCCCGTCCGGGCCGAGGTCGATGGCGGAGTCGACGTGGTCGCTGGTGCCCAGCAGGTCGTCCCAGCTGTCGTACAGCCCGTTGACGTTGTTCACCGCGACGAAGACCACGACGATCGCCGTGAGTTGCGCGAAGGCCACCATGCCCAACCGCGCCGCGCCCCGGACGAGGGCGGGGCCGCGCACACGGCTCCACAGCGCCAGGGGCAGCAGGACGGCGATCACGGCCAGCACGACCGCGGTCACGAGGAAGGGGGTACCTGTCAGGCTCATCACGGGGAGTAGGAGGGGACCTGAGCCGTGCTGGTTGCCGCGCCTATGTACCGGTTACCTCACAAATACGCCCGGAGGGGATCCGACAGGCGTCACACCAGGCGGCGGGCGGTCGCCCAGCGGGTCAGCTCGTGACGGTTGGACAGCTGCAGCTTGCGCAGCACCGCCGAGACGTGCGACTCGACCGTCTTCACCGAGATGAACAGCTGCTTGGCGATCTCCTTGTACGCGTATCCGCGCGCGATCAGCCGCAGTACCTCCCGCTCGCGCTGGGTGAGCCGGTCCAGGTCCTCGTCGACCGGCGGGGCGTCCGTCGAGGCGAACGCGTCCAGCACGAACCCGGCCAGCCGGGGCGAGAACACGGCGTCGCCGTCCTGGACACGGAAGATCGAGTCGACGAGGTCGGCTCCCGTGATCGTCTTGGTGACGTACCCGCGCGCGCCGCCCCGGATGACGCCGATGACGTCCTCGGCGGCGTCCGAGACGGACAGGGCCAGGAACCGGACCGGGTTCTCGGGGGCCGTCATCAGGCTCGCGCAGCGGCGCAGCACCTCGACGCCGCCGCCGCCCGGCAGGTGGACGTCGAGGAGGACCACCTCGGGGCGCGTCGCGGTGATCACGGTCACCGCCTGGTCGACGTCGGCGGCCTCGCCGACCACCTCCACGCCGGTCGTCTCGGTCCGGCCGATCTCCGCCTGCACGCCGGTGCGGAACATCCGGTGGTCGTCCACCAGGACGACCCGTACCCGCCGCCCCGCGTCGGCAGCAGTCGTCGTGTCCTCGGTCATCCGTCCGCCCTCTCCATCTCCAGCTCCACTTCGGTGCCGTCTCCCGGCACCGACCGCAGCCGCGCGGTGCCTCCGTTGCGCTGCATCCGGCCGATGATCGATTCTCGTACGCCCATCCGGTCGGCGGGTACGGCGTCGAGGTCGAAGCCCGGCCCCCGGTCCCGTACGGACACGAAGACCGTCCGGCCCTCGACCTCCGCGTACACCTGCACCGCCCCTCCCCGGCCACCGTACTTGGCGGCGTTGACCATGGCTTCCCGCGCGGCCTGCATCTGGGCGGCCAGTTTCTCGTCGAGCGGGCAGTCGCCGACGACCACGACCTCCAGGGGCACGCCGTGCTTGTCCTCGACCTCTGCGGCGGTCTTCCTGACCGCCTCGGCGAGCGTGTCCGGCTCCTGGTCCTCGTCCTTGCCGGTGCCCTCCGGCCGGTACAACCAGTTGCGCAGCTCGCGCTCCTGCGCGCGGGCGAGCCGCCGGACCTCGCCCGGGTCGTCGGCGTTGCGCTGGATCAGGGTGAGGGTGTGCAGGACGGAGTCGTGTACGTGTGCGGCGACCTCGGCCCGCTCCTGGGCGCGGATGCGCATGGTGCGCTCCTCGGACAGGTCCTGCGACATCCGTACCAGCCACGGTCCGGCGAGCAGGGCCATCCCGGCGAGGACGGCTATCGCGGCGGTGAGGGCGGTGCCGAGCTGGGCGGCCGAGCCGCGCACCACCATGAAGACGGTCAGGCCCATGCCGACGAGCGCGACCCCCGCGAGGCCCCGCACCAGCTGGAAGAGCCGTTTGCGGCGGCCCGGCTCGGTCCAGCTGGCGCGGCGCGCGTTGTCCACCTGCCGCCACACCAGGACGACGCCGACGCCGACGAGCAGGGTGGGCCATACGTACCGGTTGGCGTCGCTGCCGAGGTCGACGCTGCTGACGAAGCCGATCGCGCCGACGGTGAGCGCGATGAGCGCCACGATCTGGCCCTTGTCGGGCTTGCGGAGCCTGCGCCGCCCGTCGGGGGTGGTGGCGAAGACGGAACGCGGCTCGGCGGACCGGCCGCCGACGCCCAGCGGGACGACGATCCAGAAGACGGCGTAGACCAGCACGCCGAGGCCGTCGGCCAGGAAGAGGGCGAGGAAGACCAGGCGTACCCAGACCACGGGCAGTCCGAGGTGGCCGGCCAGGCCGCGCGCCACGCCGCCGAGCATCCGCCCGTCGGCGCTGCGGTAGAGCTTGCGCACGGGTGGTTCGTCGGTCGTCTCGGGTGGGCGGGCGGCGACTGGCATGCCCCGATCGTCACACGCCGGCCGCCGCCGGACATCAGGGCCGTCCCTCATCCGACCCTGAGAAACGCCCTGGTCTCCAGGGGCGATCCGGGGGCGGTACGGGGTCGAGGCGGGGTCGAATATCAGGGACGGGCCAGGGTCGCGGAAGGTGCCGGAGCGGCTCACGGGCCGTCACCATGGACGTATGACGCGTACGACCGCCGCCCCCGCCGAGGCCGAGGCCGATGGAGCACCGGCTCACCCGCCGCTGCGGCGCGCGCCGCGGCGGAAGGTCGTGGCCGGGGTGTGCGGCGGGCTCGGGCGGTACTACGACCTCGACCCTGTGATCTTCCGGGTCGCGACCGGTGTGCTCGCCGTGACGGGGGGCCTCGGGTTGGTCTTCTACGGCTTCGCCTGGCTGCTGATCACGGCCGAGGACGAGGAGGAGAACGAGGCGCGGCGGCTGCTGTCGGGCCGGGTCGACAGCGCCTCGCTGGTCGCGCTGCTGATGGCGCTGGTCGGCTGCGGCCTGTTCCTGTCGATGCTCGGCAACAGCAGCACGATCTCCTTCTCACTGCTGCTGATCATCGCCGTCAGCGGGGCGGCCGTCTGGTCGCAGCGGCGCCGGCTGGCCGAGGGACACGAGGCGGCGGCGCACCCGGCGCCGCACACGGTGGCGGAGGCGCCGCCGGAGACGAAGGCCCCGCCGCCGCCGGAGTCCCCGTCGTGGTGGCGCGAGCCGATCGTCAAGGACGGTACGTCGGGGCCGGTTCCGCTCGGCTATCTGTGGGGGCCGGAGGACGGCGCGGGGGTGGAGGAGGCGATTCTCCGGCGCCCCTCGAAGAGCCCCGGGGCGGGCGCCGTGCCCGCCGCCGCCCGTGGCCCGCGTTCCCTGGGCGGCCCGGTCTTCCTGCTGGCCCTGGTGGCGGGCGGGCTGGGCACGGGACTGTCCTGGGGGTCGCAGCCGCTCGGGGTATGCCTGCAGATCGGGCTGGTGTGCGCGCTGGTGGTGTTCGGGCTCGGGCTGGTGACCGGTTCGTTCCTGGGCCGGACAGGGTTCGGCACGGTCTTCATGACGGTGGTCACCGCGGTGCTGCTGGCGGGCGCGGCGCTGATACCCCGGCAGATCGACACGGAGTGGATACGCACGGACTGGCGACCGGCGACCGCGGCGGACCTGCGCCCCCGGTACGAGCTGGGCACCGGCGTCGGCACCCTGGACCTGTCCCGGCTGGCCGTTCCGGCGAAGCAGACGGCGCGCACGGCCGCGGAGGTCGGCGCGGGCCGCCTCCATGTCGTCGTACCGAGGAACGTGACCGTGAAGGTGCACGCCGAGGTGGGGCTCGGCGATCTGCGCCTGCCGGCCGACCCGGCCAATGACATCGACGTCGCCCCGGACCGCGAGGCGACCCGCACGATCGCCCCACCCAAGGGCGTGGCCCCGGCAGGCACGCTCGACCTCACCCTGGAGGTCGCGCTCGGACAGGTGGAGGTCACCCGTGCCGCGTCATGACACGGCCGTACCGCAGAAGCAGCACGGCGAATGGCGCCATGAGTTCCGCCCCGGCCGGCTGGTCGTGGGGGCCACGGCCCTGGGCATCGCGGCGCTGTACGCGGGCGACGCGGCGCGCGCCTGGGACACGCCCTGGTACGCGGTGCTGCCGTTGCTGGTCGCGGGGCTGGTCCTGGCGGGCGTCGCCGGCTGGATCGGCTACCGCGCCCGGCGCCGCCGCGCCGCCAGGGCCGCGTCGAGCGACAGCAGCGGAGCACCGGCCAGCACGAGCGGCAGCCACGCCATCAGGTAGGCGAGGTCGTTGCCGTAGTAGTACGGGTCGGACTGCCAGCTCACGGTCAGCCACAGGCTGAGCGAGATGAGCGCCCCGCCGGCCGCGGCGAGCCGCGCCAGCAGCCCGAGGAGCGTGCCGATGCCGACGGCCAGCTCGCCGAAGGCGATGCCGTACCCGAACCCTTCCGGGTTCTTCAGCGCCAGGTCGACGAGCCACGGCACGGCGGAGGAGTCCCGGACGGACCGCATCATCTCGCCGATCGAGCCGGTCCCGGAGGCGGCCATGAACCGGTCGTCGGTGATCTTGTCGAGTCCGGCGTAGATGAACGTGACGCCGAGGAAGACCCGCAGCGGCAACAGCGCGTACCGGGAGGCGGTCGCCTTCCAGCCGCGCGGCCCGTCGGCGCCGCCCCCGTAGGTCGCTGTCGTCCGGTAGGTGTGCGTCATTGCCGGCCTGCCTCTCCACACGGCGGTCCCCGGAGCCGATTCTCCTCGGCATCCCCGTGCAGGGATACGCGGCGGACGGCACGTCGGTTCAGGGGCGGCGGCCGGTGGCGCCGGCACGTCGGTTCGGGGGGCGGCCTGTCATGCGGACACGTCGTTCCAGGGGGCGGCGGCCCGTCACGCGGACACGTCGATGACGACGCGGTTCGTCACCGCGCCGGAGGCGGTGACGACCTGGACGTCCGTCCAGCCGGGAGGGACGTCCGCCGGGACCGGGACGGTGAGGGTGGTGTCGGTGGGGCTGGTGAAGCCGCCCGGGGCGGGGACGAGCGGGACGTGGACATGGACCGGGCCGATACGGACGACCGTGCGGGTGAGGTGGGCGGGCGTCGCCGCTCCGGGCGGTACGAAGCCGGCGCCCCGGATCTCGATGTCGTCGCCGGTCCGGATGGGGGCGTCCGGGGCGCCGGGCCGCGGGGCGCGCACCACGGAGAGGATGACGGGCCGGACGCCCTCGGCGCACTTGGCGGCCAGGTAGGTGGCGGCCGAGAGGGCGACCAGGGCGACCAGCGCCCACGGCAGGTACGGCAGCTCGCCGGGGCGCCGGACCAGCCGGGCGGCGGCGAACAGCACCGCGAACGCCGACACCAGTACGTACTGGGCGTCCGCGAAGCCGGCGCGCCCGGCGTCGTCGCACAGCAGGTCGGCGGCGCGCGGCCGTTCGGCACGCACCTTCTGCACCCGCTGCCCCAGGATCCGCACGGTCACCACCTTGCGTACGGCGACGGCCACGGCGCACACCAGGGCGAGGGCCGTCAGCAGCCGGGCACCGCCCGCGAGCCCGACCCGGCCCCCGGCGGCGCCCTGGAGGGTGAGGTGGAGCGCGGCGAACACCGCGAGGAGCGCCCACGCGGCGGCGACCGCCCGGGACGTCGACAGCCGGTTGTCCTCGCCGATCAGGGGCGCCAGGAGCCCGCCGTACGCCCGGTGCACATGTGCCGCGCCGGTCAGCACGGCGCCCATGCACATCGCGGCAACCAGCCCCGCCGTGCGCGGTCCGGTCCATCCACCGTCACCGCCACCGTCCGGCGCAGCGGTCACCACATACCCCACCAGCAGGACCGCGACGGCACCCCACACCGCGTACAGCGTGCCGCGCCACACCGCGTGCGGCCATGCCTCGCCGAGCGCCCGGCCCCGCTCGGCGACCGTCCGCGCCTGCCGGCCGAGCTCGTCGGACACCCACCGCCGTGACGCCCCGTCGGGGAGGTCCGGCACGCCCTCCCCCGCCGCCAGCCGGTCCCGCCGGGCCCGGAACGCGGCCACCGCCCGCCGGTGCTCCTCGCGCGCCCCGTGCGTACATCCGCCGCACCGCCTCGCCCCGTACACCGCCATGGCGCCCCCTTCCGTGTCTCAACCGGCGTCTCAACCACCCGACAGGGAAAAGGAATTCTTTCCTATGAACGCCACGGCCCGCGCCCCGCTCACACCTCTCACGGGAGTGAAACAGGCACCCCGAAGTTGACCGTCTACGACAGGAGTTCGGGCTCCGAGCGACTGATCTGCCGCCACAGCGGCTGGTAGTTGATCCAGGCGACCAGATCGCTGCCGAGCCGCTCACGCGTCGCGACCGCCTCCCGGTGCCCGATCGGCACCGGCTTCCCGGCCGCCCGCGCGGCGAGCTGCACCCGGCTGCACCGCTCCATGGTGATGAACCACCAGGCCGCCGCGTCGACCGAGTCGCCGACCGTCAGCAGCCCGTGGTTGCGCAGGATCATGGCCTTCCGGCCGGCGAGCGCGGCCGCGATCCGCCGCCCCTCGGCGGCGTCCACGACGACGCCCGTGTACGCGTCGTACAGGCAATGGTCCTCGTAGAACGCGCACGCCTCCTGCGTGATCGGCTCGATCAGCTCCCCCAGCGCGGCCAGCGCCCGGCCGTACGTGGAGTGGGTGTGCGCGACGGCCACGACATCGGGCCGCGCCCGGTGCACCTCGGCGTGCACGGTGAACGCGGCCTGGTTGACGTGCTCGGTTCCCTCGACGACCTGTCCGTCCCCATTGACCAGGATCAGGTCGCAGGCGGTCAGACCGGCGAGCGGCTCTCCGAAAGGGTTGACCCAGAAGCAGTCGGGGAACTCGGGGTCCCGCGCGGTGATGTGCCCGGAGACGCCCTCCTCGTACCCGAACCGCGCGAACAGGCGCAGCGCGCCCGCCAGCCGCCGCTTGCGGTACGCCCGCTCGTCGGCGACGGACGCGTGGGTGGGCGGCATCGCGAAGTGCAGCCGCTCGACGGGTATGGGCACCGGCTTCGGCGTAGGTGCTTCGGCTTCGCTCATGGCCGGAAGTTACCGCCGGCCACGTCAACTGACCAGAGATGGAGGTGCACCCCATGAAGGGCGCTGACCGTACCTCGCTCTCCCCCTTGGTCGGCCTCCTCGACCTCGAACCGCACGTCGAGGGCGGCTGGTTCCGGGAGACCTGGCGCACGACGGGCTCGACCACACCGCACGGCTACCCCGGCCCCCGTACATACGCGACCGGCATCTACTTCCTGCTGCACCCCGGGGAAAGCTCCCCCTGGCACCGCGTCCGCTCCGACGAGCTGTGGCTCTGGCACCGCGGCGGCCCGCTGCGCCTCTCCCTCGGCGGCGAGGGCGACGCCCCGTGCGAGCCCTGGGACCTCGTGCTCGGCCCGTCCGTCGAGACCGGCGAACAGCCGCAGCTCCTCGTCCCGGCCGGCACCTGGCAGTCCGCCGACCCGGCCGGCGACGAGCCGGTCCTCGTCACGTGCGTGGTCGCGCCGGGCTTCCAGTACGACGACTTCACGCTCGAAGCCGCCGCCCACAGGAAGTAGGCGACGGCTCCGGTCAGGCGCGGGGCGGGATCACTCCCACTCGATGGTGCCCGGCGGCTTCGACGTCACGTCCAGCACGACCCGGTTGACGTCCTTCACCTCGTTGGTGATCCGCGTCGAGATCTTCGCCAGCACGTCGTACGGCATACGCGTCCAGTCCGCCGTCATCGCGTCCTCGGACGAGACGGGCCGCAGCACGATCGGGTGCCCGTACGTACGCCCGTCACCCTGCACGCCCACCGACCGCACGTCGGCGAGCAGCACGACCGGGCACTGCCAGATGTCACCGTCGAGACCTGCGGCCGTGAGCTCCTCACGGGCGATCGCGTCCGCCTCGCGCAGCAGGTCCAGGCGCTCCTTGGTGACCTCGCCGACGATACGGATACCGAGGCCCGGGCCCGGGAAGGGCTGGCGCTGGACGATCTCGTCCGGCAGGCCGAGCTCCTGGCCGACCATCCGGACCTCGTCCTTGAACAGCTGGCGCAGCGGCTCGATCAGCTTGAACTCGAGGTCCTCGGGGAGCCCGCCCACGTTGTGGTGCGACTTGATGTTCGCCGTACCCGTACCGCCGCCCGACTCGACCACGTCCGGGTAGAGCGTGCCCTGGACGAGGAACTCGACCGGGTGGTCGTCCGGCGCCTCGGCGACGATCTCGGCCTGGGCCTGCTCGAAGACCCGGATGAACTCACGGCCGATGATCTTCCGCTTCTCCTCGGGGTCGGAGACCCCGGCGAGCGCCTCCAGGAACCGCTCCTGCGCGTCGACGACCTTCAGCTGCACGCCGGTCGCCGCCACGAAGTCCTTCTCGACCTGCTCGGTCTCGCCCTTGCGCATCAGGCCGTGGTCGACGTACACGCAGGTCAGCTGCGGGCCGATGGCCTTCTGTACGAGGGCGGCCGCCACCGCCGAGTCCACACCGCCGGACAGGCCGCAGATGGCGCGCTTCTCGCCCACCTGCGCGCGGATCGCCTCGATCTGCTCCTCGATGACGTTGCCGGTGGTCCAGTCGGGACGGAGACCGGCGCCGCGGTAGAGGAAGTGCTCCAGGATCTGCTGGCCGTGCGTGGAGTGCATCACCTCGGGGTGGTACTGCACGCCGTACAGCTTCTTCTCGTCGTTCTCGAAGGCCGCGACCGGCACGACGTCCGTGGACGCGGTGACGGTGAACCCGTCCGGGGCCGCGGAGCAGGCGTCGCCGTGCGACATCCACACCGGCTGCTCGGCCGGGGTGCCCTCGAAGAGCGTGGAGCTGGTCCTGCTGACGTGCAGCGGCGTACGCCCGTACTCGCGCGCGCCGGTGTTGTCGACGGTGCCGCCGAGGGTCGTGGCCATCAGCTGGAAGCCGTAGCACATGCCGAAGACGGGGACGCCGGCCTCGAAGATCTCACGGTCGAGCTGGGGGGCGCCCTCCTCGTACACGGAGGACGGGCCGCCGGAGAGGATGATCGCCTTCGGGTTCTTGGCCAGCATCTCGGCCACCGGCATGGTGGACGGGACGATCTCGCTGTAGACCCGGGCCTCACGGACGCGGCGGGCGATGAGCTGGGCGTACTGCGCGCCGAAGTCGACGACGAGTACGGCGTCGGGCGCGGCAGCGGGATTCGCTGATGACACTACGGCGGCCTTCCGGCGGGAGGAGCAGGAGGAGTCTGTATGTCGATTCTACCGGCGCGGCCGGGGGAGCCTTTGTCTCACCATCCGAACCCGCCCTTGTCCGGCTCGGGCGATGGTCCATACTTGCCGCATGCGCAAGCTCTCGACCTTCGTCTTTACCTATGGCACCGGGCCCGTCCGGCTGCCATGGTCGTGCTGCTTGAGCCACTGACAAGCGACTTCCCAGGCGCCCCGGGCCGACAAGGTCCGGGGCGCCTGTTGCTTTTCCCGGACCTGGTCGCCGGCCCGGGGCCCCGCCCACCAAAGGAGCCCCCGCCATGACCGCAGTGCACACCGACCGGACCGGCGCCCGCACCGACGAGGCCGCCGATGTGATCGCGGGCGCACGGGAGCGCATCGACGCGCTCGACGACCGGATCATCGGCCTCATCCAGGAACGGATGGCCGTCTCGGCCGTCATCCAGGAAGCACGGATCTCGTCCGGCGGCCGGCGCGTGAACCTGGCGCGCGAGATGGACGTGCTGGCCCACTACAGGGACGCGCTGGGCAAGCCGGGTACGTCGCTGGCGATGACGATGCTGGAGCTGTGCCGGGGCCGCATCTGAGTTCGGGCCCGCTCTCACCCGTACGGCGCGTGACCGCTCCGGTACGGCTTCGTTGGATCGGTTGTCCGTGTCAGCCAGGGGCGGAACGAAGAAACCACGCGTGGCTCCGCCGGGGCGTGTGGCGTACCTCATGAGGTACGTCGTGGGACCTCGCCCCGGCGTGCGTGACCGGACGGCAGGGGACAGCAGCCCGGTCACCCGAAAAGGCGGTCGGCTCCGGGGACGCCCGGAGCCGACCGCATCCGGTCCCCACCGTTGCGTCGGCCGCGGCCGTCCAGCACGATGCGAACGAGCCCGGTCCCGCCACACCCCCGTGTCCCTGGACCGCCGATACGACCCACGACCACTGCCACCGAGCGGCGCTACCCCCCGGCGCCGCCTCCCTCGGCACCGGCGCTGCCCTGACGCCGGTGCTGACGGCCAAGGGCCCCGCGGAAGCGTTTCCGCGGGGCCCTTGTTCTGCGCGTTACGAGGCGTTGGCGCGACGGCGGGCGACGATGAAGGTCGCGGCGCCCGCGGCGACCAGGGCGGCGGCGCCGGCCGCGACCGGGAGGGCGAGCGAGCCGGTGCTGGCGAGGCCGCCGCCGGTCTGGGTGGTCGGGGTCGACCCGCCGGTGGTGCCGGTCGTGCCGACCGTGCCGGTGGTGGTCGTACCGCCCGTCGTCGTGCCGCCCGTCGTCGTGCCGCCCGTGGTGGTCGTGCCGCCGGTGGTCGTGGAGCCGCCGGTCGACGAGCCGGTCGTGGTCGAGCCGCCCGTGGGGTCCGTGCTCGTGCCCTTGGGGTTCAGGACCAGCTGGGCGGTGTTGTTGGGGGCCTTCGGGTCGAAGGCGAGCTCCGGGTGGCTGAGGAAGGTGTTGCGTACGGTCACGGCGCCCTTGGCGTCCGGGACGACCTTGTCGATCTTCAGCTCGAAGGGCAGCGCGAAGTCCTCGTCCTCGAACACCCGGATCGGCGTGTCACAGAAGTAGCGCGGCGCGCCCAGCGGCTCCTCGCGGTACTCCCCCTTGGCGGTACGCGGCTCGCAGCGGGCCGGCTTCTCGGTGACCGTGGCGCCGGCGGGGATGGTCACGTCCACGGTGGCGACGGGCTCGCCGGAGCGGAGGTACGCGATCCAGGCGGGGCCGCTGTTGCGGAAACCGACCGTCGCCTCGACCGTCTCGCCCGCCGTGGCGGTGAGCTGGTCACCGTACGCGGCGAAGTCGGCGGTGTTCGTGGCGCGGAGGTCGACCTCCTGGTGGTTGTCCGCCGGGTCGAGGTCCGCCGCGCGGGGGGCGGCCGGCGCCCTCTTCAGGGTGAGCTCGGGGCCGGCGCCCTTGGCGGCCTTGCGGCGCGGGCCGCTCTGCTCCTCGACGCGGTGGGTGAAGATCTCGATGTACGCGTGGTCCGTGGCCTTCAGGCCGATCGGCTCGGCCAGCGTGTAGGTGGCGCCGGGCTCGAACGTACCGGGGAAGCCGCAGACCGCCGTTGTCAGGCCCGTGGTCCCGGTGTAGTCGCAGTTGGCGTACCGCCGCGTGTAGTCGAGGCCGTGCGAGGTCGTCAGCGTGAGGCGTACGCCGTCGGCGGCGTCCGTGCCGGTGTTGGTGAAGGTGAGGGGAGCGTCCTGCACTTGGCCCGGCGTGACGTCGCGCTTGAGGTCGAGGGGGTGCATCACGAGATCGGGGCCGCCGACGGTCACGCTCGTCGAGAACGACGTGAACGTCGCGCCCTCCGCCTTCCCGGTGACCTTGACGTCTCCGGTGGCGCCGAGCGCGCTGCCCTTGGCGGCGGTGATGTCCAGCTCGGCGACGCTGCTCACGCCCGCGGGGATGCCGAAGGCGTCGGTGCAGACGCCGGTGGTGCCGGTGATGGTGCAGTTCGAGCTGCCGGTCTCGCCGAAACGGACGTCGGCCACGCCGGCGAGGCCGCTGAGGTCGAAGGTGACGGTGTACTCGCCCTCGAAGCCGCGGTTCTGCCTGTCCTCGCCCGGGTTGTCGACCGTGACGTCGATCGCGGTGCTCTGCGGCTCGCCGGTGGCCGGATAGGGCCGCAGGCCCACCTCGGCGGGGCCGTCGAGCGTGAGGACCGGTTCGTCGGCGGCGTACGCGGCGGGGGCGGCGCTCAGCACGGCACCGGCGAGGAGCCCGGCGGCGGCGAGGGAGGCGGAAAGGCGTCTCATCTGGGGACCTCTGGTTACGGCATGCGGCGTGATTGCACGAGCACGGGTTCGACCAGGAGGCGGTCCGGATGGTTGCGCGGCCGAAGATCACGGATTGGGCACGGGGAGAGCACAAGCGGAAGCTGTGATGCAGGACACATAAAGTTTTCGTCAGTTGGCGTACAACCATCCCCACCAGTCACGGGTCATGCATGCGGAACCAACGGCCACACCCGTGACACCCCACGCCGGGTCGGCCCCCACGACACCGTGCCGCACTAGGCGGTACGCCTGGACTTCACTGAGGTCTTCATGAAGCTTCGCCGCGCCATGGCGGTCGCTGCCGCGACCGCCGTCATAGCCCCTGCCGCCTTCCTGGCGGCTCCGGCCGCGTACGCGACGGACGGCACCACCAGCACGACCTCCACCTCCGGTTCCACCGGCGAGACGGAGACCGGCACGACCGGCGACACCACGTCGACCGACGACTCCGCGAAGACGGACGACGGTTCGGCGACGACCGAGGACGGCACCAAGACCGAGGACGGTCCGGCGACCGACGACGGTGCCGCCACCACCGAGGACGGTACGAAGACCGAGGACGAGTCCACCAAGGACGAGGGCTCGAAGACCGAGGACGACACGACCACGGGCGACACCGAGACCGGCACCGAGGACGGTGCCGAGAAGCCGGGCACCGAGACCGGCAAGGACGAGGAAGAGGCCGGCGAGGAAGAGGTCGTCGACGAGGAAGAGGAGATCATCGAGGAGGAGGTCTGCAAGCAGGCCGCCGTCGATGTCTCGCTCTCCAACCTCCCCGGCCAGATCGTCGCGGGCAGCGGCTGGAAGAACTTCCAGCTGAACGTCAAGAACAACAGCAGCGAGGCCCTCGACGATGTTGTCGTCGGCGCCTGGGCGTCCTACAAGAAGGACATCGACGACGAGGCCTACACCGACCGCCTGGTCGAGAAGTACGCCAAGATCGAGTACAAGAAGCCCAACGGTGAGTGGGAGAACGGCGCCAGCCTCTCCGGCGAGAACATCGGCTTCTTCTTCGACGTCGTCAACCTGAAGAAGGACGAGAAGCGCACCATCCAGCTGCGCATCTCGATCGACAAGGCCGCCCCGGCCGGCGCCGCGCTCGGTTTCGCCGCCACGGGCTACGACAAGAGCGACGAGTGCTACGAGGACTACGCGTCCTACAGCTTCCAGGTCCTGGCCGCCGGCAGCAACGGTGGCGACGGTGGCGAGGCCAAGCCGTCCGACCAGAAGCCTGCCGACCTGAAGCCGCAGGGCGGCTCGACCCCGATCAAGGTCGAGGGTGAGCTCGCCGAGACCGGTTCCAACTCGATGCTGCCGACCATCGGTATCGCCGGTGGTATCGCCATCGTCGCCGGTGCCGGTGTCGTCTTCGCGCTGAAGCGCCGTAACAGCGGTGCCACCGCGTAACACGCGTACCGCATAGAGCAAGAGAGGCGCTGCACTCGGAGGGGGGTGCAGCGCCTCTCTCATGTCCGGTCACGGCTTGGGCGGGACCGCCGGGATGCCGAGGAACGGGAGCTTCAGGGCGCCGAAGGCGTTCGCCGGGACCGCCGGGGACGTGGGGGCGATCGGGGCGAGGCGTTCGTAGGACGCGGACTGGTCCGGGCGCGGGTCCTCCTCGCCCTTGTTGGGCCAGAAGGACATGGCACGCTCCGCCTGGGCGGTGATGGTGAGGGACGGGTTCACGCCGAGGTTGGCGGAGACGGCCGCGCCGTCGACGACCGAGATGCCGGGGTGGCCGTAGAGGCGGTGGTACGGGTCGATGACACCATCCTCGGCGGACGCGCCGATCGCGCAGCCGCCCAGGAAGTGGGCGGTGAGCGGGGTGCCCATCAGTTCGCCGACGTTGGAGCCGGCGAAGCCGTTGATCTCCTCCGCCAGGAGCGACGCGGCACGGGTCCCCTCGGGAATCTGCTTGGGGTTGGGGGCGCCGTGGCCCTGGCGGGCGGTGAGGAGGCCCTTTCCGATGCCGTCACGCTTGCGGTAGGTGGTGAGGGAGTTGTCGAGGGACTGCATGACGAGCCCGATGATGGTCCGCTCCGACCAGCGGCGGTTGGACAGCGAGCGCAGCATCAGCAACGGGTGGCGGGCGACGTTGCCGAGCCAGGCCCTGACCCGGCGGTCCGCGTACGGCACCTGGAGGATGGACAGGGACCCCATCGCGTTGGAGCCCTTGCCGTAACGGACCGGTTCGATGTGGGTGCTGGCGTCCGGGTGGATGGACGACGTGATGGCGACGCCCTGGGTGAAGTCCACGCGCTTGTGGCCGTGCCGCTTGCGGTAGCGGCGGTCGGTGGTCTGGGAGCCGACCAGGGCCTCGGAGTTGGTACGGGTCAGCTCGCCGAGGCGGGAGGAGATACGGGGCAGCTTCCCCTCGTCCTTCATGCGGTGCAGCAGCGTCTGGGTCCCGTACGTGCCGGCCGCGACGACGACGTACCGGCAGCGCAGCGTCCGCGGGGTGGCCTTGCGGCGGCGGTGCGTGGGGACGGTCGAGACGGCGTACCCGTCACCGGAGGGGGCTTCGGTGACGGCGGTGACCGTCGTCATGGGGTGGATGACGGCCCCGGCCTTCTCGGCGAGGTACAGGTAGTTCTCGGTGAGGTTGTTCTTGGCGCCGTGCCGGCAGCCGGTCATGCACTCGCCGCACTCGGTGCAGGCGCGGCGGGACGGGCCGACCCCGCCGAAGTACGGGTCCTCCACGGGGGCGCCCGGCTTGGCCTTCGCCGTGCCGTCGGCGTCCTTGCCGTCGCCGAAGAAGACCCCGACCGGGGCCAGGTGGAAGGTGTCGCCGACCCCCATCGCCTGGGCGGCCGCCTTGAGGTGGATGTCGGAGGGGGTCATGGTCGGGTTCAGCCGTACGCCCAGCATGCGTTTGGCCTGGTCGTAGTACGGGGCCAGTTCCGCCTGCCAGTCGGTGATGGACGCCCACTGCTTGTCCTTGAAGAACGGCTCCGGCGGTACGTAGAGGGTGTTGGCGTAGTTGAGGGAGCCGCCGCCGACCCCGGCGCCCGCGAGGACCATCACGTTGCCGAGGAGATGGATGCGCTGGAGGCCGAAGAGGCCCAGGGCCGGGGCCCAGAGGTAGTTCTTCACGTCCCAGGAGTTCTTGGGCAGCGTCTCCGGGGTGAAGCGGCGGCCCGCCTCCAGGACGCCGACCCGGTAGCCCTTCTCGGTCAGGCGGAGGGCCGAGACCGAGCCGCCGAAGCCGGAGCCGACGACGATGACGTCGTAGTCGTACCCATCAGGCGATTCGGCCTGATCTCGGGCAGGGGGGACCTGGGGCATGGGCTCTCCTTGTACCGAAGGGGAAGGGTCTAGCGGAAGCGGAACGCCTTCATCAGGCGCAGGCTGCGGCTCATGAGCGCCGCGTACTGCTCGTCGTCCATACCGAAGGAGGGCGCGAGCGGGATCACCCGCTGCTGCGCCACCGTCTGGGCCTCGGTGTACTTGAGGATGCCTTCGGAGCCGTGCCGGCGGCCGAGGCCCGAGTCCTTCATGCCGCCCATCGGCGACTGGACGCTGCCGTACGCCGGGGCGTACCCCTCGTTGATGTTGACCGTGCCGGTGCGCAGCTTCGCGGCGACGGCGTGGCCGCGGCGGCCGTCCTTGGTCCAGACGCTGGCGTTGAGGCCGTACGCGGTGGCGTTGGCGCGCTCGACGACCTCGTCCTCGTCGGTGAAGCGGTAGATCGACACGACGGGGCCGAAGGTCTCCTCGGTGCACACCGCCATCGGTTCCTGGACGTTCTCCAGGATGGTCGGCTCGTAGAAGAGCGGGCCGATGTCGGGCCGGGCGACGCCGCCCGCGATCAGCTTCGCGCCCTTGGCGACGGCCTCCTCGACGTGCCGGGTCACCGTCTCCAGCTGCCGCTCGCCGACCAGGGAGCCCATGTCGGCCCCGTAGGCGAGGGAGTTGCCGAGCCGCATCGCCTTCGTACGGGCGGCGAACCGCTCCATGAAGTCGTCCGCGACGGACTCGTGGACGTACAGCCGCTCGATGGAGATGCAGAGCTGGCCGGCCGAGGAGAAGCAGGCGCGCACGGCGCCCGCGGCGGCCTTCTCCACGTCCGCGTCGTGGAGGACCAGCATGGCGTTCTTGCCGCCCAGTTCGAGGGAGACGCCGACGAGGCGGGCGGCGGCGCCCTGGGCGACCTCGCGGCCGGTGCGGGTGGAGCCGGTGAAGGAGACGTAGTCGGCGTGCTTGACGACCTCGGGGCCGACGACCGGGCCGTCCCCGAGGACGACCTGGAAGACCTCGGCGGGCAGACCGGCCTCGATGAGCAGGTCGCGGGCCCACAGGGCGGTCAGCGCGGTCTCGGTGTCGGGCTTCATGACGACCGCGTTGCCGGCGACGAAGGCGGGCAGCGCGTCGCCGACGGAGAGTTCGAGGGGGTAGTTCCAGGGGGCGATCTGGCCGACGACACCGCGCGGCTGGCGCAGCTCGGTGACCTTGGTGAGGGTCGGTACGACGCCGGTGTGGCGCTTCGGCTTGAGGTACGCGGCCGCGCGGCGGCCGTAGTGGCGGGCGGCGACGGCGACGGCCTGGACCTCTTCGTGGGCGTGCAGCCTGGCCTTGCCCGTCTCCAGCTGGATGAGGTCGAGGACCTCGGCCTGCCGCTCCAGGACCAGGTCGTGGAAGCGGAGGAGGACGGCGGCACGCGCGCGTACGGGCGTCGCGGCCCAGACCGGCTGGGCGGCGCGGGCGCGGGCGAACGCCTCGGCGACGTCCTCGGGGGTGGACTCGGGCAGGTCCGCCAGCTTCTCGCCGGTGAAGGGCGTGTGGTTGGCGGTACGGCCGGACCCGACGACGCCTCGCGTGAGCTGGGCGACCACTTCGGGCGTGACCACGTCGGCGGCGGTACGGGCACCGGCCGGGGCGGGGGCTGTCGGGTTCGTGCCGAGGGGCGTGGCGGGGGCCTGCGTGTCCGTGGTGTCCGTCATGGGGGCGAGGGTATTCCGGATGCGGGCCGTGCGGTACCCGCCGGTAACAGCTTTTCACCGGGCGCTCACACCGTGCCAGTGTTCGCTGGCAAATAAGCCCTGATCAGGGGCTCGTCAGGACCGGGCCCGGGGTCACGAGTGACGTACCCGGAAGGAATCGAGAACAGTGTCGAAGTGACGCTTCAGCTCGTCGAGCCGTGCCACCGGCGCCGAGACCCACACGTCGTACATCCGCCCGCCCTCGTCCCAGCAGATGTCGTAGGTCCGGCGCGGCCCCTCCGCGCGGGAGAAGCCGTTCCAGGTGAACTCCCGCAGGGCGGCCGGGAGACCGTTGTGGGTGGTCGGGGTGACCTTGGCCGCGCGGTAGCCGGGGTTGGTGTCGGGTCCGTTCGCGTGGGCCCGCCGCATGTACCCGAGAGGGCCGTCGGCGGCCGGGTCCTGGATCCGGATACCGATCCGGAACGTTTTGTCGGACGACGCGTAATAGACGCGCTTGTCGTCGGTGGAGCGGACGTACCCCTGGGGGACGGTCAGCGTGAAGCCACGCGGGTCGGAAGTGGAACGGTATCCGGTTGGTACGCGGGCGTGGGTGGGGGTGGAACTGTTGCTGGGTGTCGTGCCGGTGCCTGTGCCGGGGTTTGTGCCGGTGCCTGTGCCGGCCGCTGCGCCGGAGGTGTTGGGGGCGGTGGGCGCGCCCGGTGACGGTGACACCGTGGCCGTCCGGTGGTCATCGCCGCCTCCGCCGCCCCCGCCGCCGTCACCGCGCAGGAGCAGTACGCCCGCCGCGCCCGCCCCGGCGAGGGCCACGAGCAGTACGGCGGCCACCAGCGGCGTACGGCGGAGCCGGCGCCGGGTGGGGTGGGCGGCGTGCGGGGGCGTCGCGTCCTCGTGCGGCGGGACGCCGTCGGAGCGGTCGCGGGCGCGGTCGCGGGCGCCGGGGCGGTTGTGGGCGCGCGGGCGGGTGCAGTGCGGGACGGCGTCGGTGGGCGCGGGTCGGGCGGCGTCGGCGCGCGACGGCCGCGCGTCGGCGTACGGGCCGGCGGCGCCGGTCGTCCTGCCGGTGTATGACAGCGGGACGTCGTCGGCCGGTTCGGGCCCCTCGTACCCGAGCCCCTCGTACCCGCGCGGTTCGTACCCGCGTGTCGCGGTCCGCCCCGACCGCGCGTACGCCCGCAGCAGCCGTTCCGCCTCCGCCGCGCCCATCCGCCGCGCCGGGTCCCGCTGCAACAGGCCGCGTACGACCGGCAACAGGGGCCCCGCCGCCGCAGGCGGTCTGAAGTCCTCCTCGACGACCGCGTGCAGCACGCCGCCCAACGAGTCCCGGTGGAACGGCGACTGGCCGGTCAGCGTCGCGCACAGCAGTGCCCCGAGCGACCACAGGTCCGTCTCCGGACCGGCCTGCGCCCCCTGCATGCGCTCGGGCGCGGTGTACTCGGGCGAGCCGACGAACATCCCCGCTTCCGTGATCGTCGTCGAGCCGGCCAGCTGCGCGATGCCGAAGTCGGTGAGGACGACCCTCCCGGTCCCCTGCTCCAGCAGGACATTGGCCGGTTTCAGGTCCCGGTGCAGGACGCCCAGCGCGTGCGCGGCGCGCAGCGCGCTCAGCAGCGCGAGGCCGATGCGGGCCGCCTCACGGGCGTCGAGCGGACCGTGCGTCGCGATCCGCTCGGCGAGCGAGCCGCCCTCGACCAGCTCCATGACGATGTACGGGACGCCGTCCTCCTCGACGACGTCGTGGACGCAGACGATGTGCGGGTGGTGGACGCGCGCGATGGCACGCGCCTCGCGGAGGGTGGGGTGGACGGCGGTTCCGACGTCCACATGGAGCTCCTTGACGGCGACGCGGCGGCCGAGCAGCTCGTCGTACGCCCGCCAGACGGTGCCCATGCCTCCCCGCCCGAGCCGGGCCTCCAGCCGGTAGCGTCCGACGATCCGCCGCTGCTGCCCTGATCCGGACACGGCACATCCCCTCTGCTCGCGCCGAGGGTCACTCCTCGGCGGGACGCCAGCCGCGCAGCATGATGTCGAACTGCTCCCGGGTCACCGGCCAGTCGGCCGCGGGAGCGGACATGAACAGCGCGTACTCGGTTCCGTCGTCCGCGTAGTACACCTGGTCGATCGCGTGCCGCTCCCCCGCGTTGGCGTTCTTCTCGACCCAGGTGAACTCCCACAGACAGGATTCCAGTTGATCACGGAACGTGTTGGTGTGCAGCTCCTTCCGCTCATACTGGGGAAGCCGCTTCTTCAGCCCTTTCTCGATATCGAGCATGTGAAGGCAGGGATTCTCGAAGTCCGGTGAGGCGTCGACGCTGATACGGATGAGGTGGCGGCCGTTGTCGGGCGTGTAGTCGATCTGACCGTCCTGCGTCCTGCGCTTCCAGCCCTCGGGTACGAGAAGGCTGAAACCCGACGGGTCCTTGACCCGCTCCCAGCCATCCGGAACGGTCTGTGCCGCCCCGTCCCGGTCGGCGGCGGCGTCGTCGTTCCGGGTCGTGTCGTCGTTCCCGTACCGCATCACGGCGAAACCCGCGGCGCTGCCCACGACGGCGGCGAGGACGGTCACGAGGACGGCCGTGCGCCAACGGCTGCGGGGATGTGACGGATTGTGGGCGGTGGCGGCGTCGGCCTGGTCGCCGGTGAGGCCGGGGGCGCCGGGGGCGCTCGGGGCGTCCGCCGTCTCCTCGCCCGTGGCCTTCCGTCCGGGCGCCTCCGCCTCCGAGGTGCCGCGCTCCGAGGTGCCGCGCTCCGAGCTGCCGTGTTCCGGGCTGCCGTGTTCCTGCGCCGGCGGTCTCGCGGTCGCGGCCGCCAGGTCCTCCCGGCTCATGGACCGCGTCGGGACGTACGCCTGGGCGGCGGCCGGGGTGCGGCCCTCCATCGCCTCCAGCAGCATGCGTTCGGCCTCGGCGGCGTCCGGGCGGTCCGCCGGGTCCTTGCGCAGCAGCGCGATGATGACGGGCCCGAGGGCGCCGGCGTGCTCGGCGGGCGGTGGCTCCTCGGTCACCACGGCCTGCATGACGCTGAGCGGTGAGGTGCGGTGGAAGGGCGGCGTGCCCTCGACGGCGGTGTAGAGCGTGGCGCCCAGTGACCACAGGTCGGAGGCGGGGCCGGGGTCGCCTCCGCGTACCCGTTCGGGGGCCAGGTACTCGATGGAGCCGACCAGTTCCCCGGTACGGGTGATGGTGGAGTCGCCCTCGATGGCGGCGATCCCGAAGTCGGTGAGCAGGACGCGGCCGTCGCGGGCGAGCAGGACGTTGCCCGGCTTGACGTCCCGGTGCAGCACTCCGGCGGCGTGCGCGGCGCGCAGCGCGCCCAGGACGTGCAGTCCGATGCGGGCCGCCTCACAGGCATCGATACGGCGATTTTCGGCCGCCTTGGCGGCGTCGGCGAGCGAGGGCCCGTCGACGTACTGCATCACGATCCAGGGGCGGTCGTCGTGCTCCAGGACGTCGTGGACGGTGACGACACCGGGGTGGGTGATGCGGGCGGCCGCCCGCGCCTCCTTCTGCGTACGGGCGTGGAGGACGGCCCGGTCGGCCTCGGAGACGTACTTGCCGGCCGTCAGCTCCTTGACGGCGACGGTCCGGTGCAGCACTTCGTCGTGGGCGCGCCAGACCTTGCCCATGCCGCCGCGGCCGATGGTCTCGCTCAGCCGGTAGCGCCCGGCGAGTACGCTTCCCGCGCCCATGCCTTGAGAGTGTTCCACTGTCCCCCGCTCGTTCCTTCGGAGGACAGGTTACGGAGGGTTGCGCCGTGGCCGAAACCTCGGGGTTGCCAAGGAGACCGCTCTGTGATGCGCAGTTGGGGTTTCGGGCGCATTTGTCAGCGTCGCGACGGCGACCGGTCAGCGTGTGGAGCGGTAGGCCCCGACCGCCTGCTGGTAGATCTCGGACACCTTGTCACGCTCAGTCTCCGGGCCGATGACCTGGATCACGTGGTAGCGGTCGCCGACGACGAGCGCCAGGTTCCGGACGTACACCTCACGTCCGTTGACGTCCGACCAGGTGAACTGGCCCTCCGCCATGACCTGTCGGCCGACGTCTATCCGGCGCAGCCCGGATGCGGTCGCCCAACTGGACTCCCGCCAGGGCTGCAGCTCGCGCTCCTTGGTGCGCTGGTACTCCAGGGGGTCGCTGCCGTTGGCCTGGACGGTGTCCCGGCCCGGGACGACGATCAGGGTGAAGTCGCCGCCGGTGTACCGGACCTGGCCCACGTCGTTGATGGGGCTGCGCCGCCAGCTCTTGTCGACACCGATACGGAAGCCCTCCGGGTCGTCGCGCACGGCGTAACCGTCCGCCATGTCGGGTGAGCCGGCTGAGTCTGAGGAGCCGGGGCTGACGGTGTTGGTGGAGGGGGCGGGGGCGCTGGGAGTGGGCTGCGGTTGCTGTGGGGCCTCGGTCCGCTGGGGCGGCTGCTGGGGCGGTTGGGGCTGCTGGGACGACTGCGGGGCCTGGCCGCGGGTCTGCGGTTCCGCCTTGGGCATGAACATCACGGCGTACGCGATGGCGGCGGCGAGCGCGAGCAGTATGACGAGCAGGAGCGTACGGCCGAGGGCGCGCGGGGCGCGGGGGTCGTTGCTGCCGGGCCTCGTCTTCTTTGTGTGGCGGTGGCGGCCGTGGGTGGTGCCGGGAGCGCCGGGGCGGCGCCTGCGGACGAGTTCGCCCCGGCGGCGTACGACGGGCAGGCGGGCGCCGTCGACGGACGGCATCGGCACTACGGCGGTACCCGCGTCGGGCTCGGGTGCCGACCGGATGAGCGAGCGCAGCCAGCCGCGCAGCTCCTCGAAGTCCGGCCGCTCGGTCGGGTCCTGGCGCAGCAGCGACTCGACGACCGGGCGCAGCGGGCCGCACTCCTCGGCGAACGCGGGCGGCTCGGCGCACACCATCTGGACCAGCTCGGCGGCGCTCTCCTCGGGGTACGGGGCGTGGCCCTGGACCGCGCGGTAGAGCAGCGCGCCCAGCGCCCACAGGTCGGTGGCGGGGCCGATGGGCGGCGCCAGCTGCCAGGTCTCGTGGACCGGCCCGGCCTGTTCGGGGGCCCATCGCTCCGTCACGGCTCCGACGACGGCGATCCGGGCCTGGCGGGCGCGCTCGGCGGCGAGCGGCGTGGCCGGGCCCCGGTACCCGGGGGCGGGGGCCGGGGCGCCCGCGACGACGTCGTCCCAGCGGCCCGGTTCGGCGGGTTGCCGGGCGGGATCGGGGGCGGGATCGGGGGCGGGTTCCCGGGCGGGGGCGTGCGCCCGGCGCTGGGCGTCGGCGCGCAGCGCGTCCCTGGTGCCGTACGGGGAGACGCCACCGCCCGCCGGAACGGAGCCGGAGCCGTGGCTGCCCGGCCCGTCGCTCCAGGTGCCGGCCAGCAGGGCGCGCCGGGGGGCTCCGCGGTCGGCCTCGCCCTCGCCGGTGTCGTCGTCCTCGTCGTCGTCCAGGTCCGCGGCCTGCGACCACCACTGCGGCTCGTAGTCGGCCTGGGTGCCGCCCGCCGGGGCCGCGGGGCCCTTCGGCGGGGGCGGCAAGGAGAGGGCGGCGCCCGCCTCGCCGGCGCGGGCGGCGGCACGCGCTCCGGCCCGGTACGCGGCGATGGCACCGGCCCGCGCGGCACGGCTGTCCGGGGCAGCGCGGCCGTCCGACGCGGTGCGGCCGTCCGGCGCCGTGCGGCCGTCCGGCGCGGGTGCCTCCGGGAGCGTGGGCGCGGCCAGCTCGTACCCGGGCGCGAGGGCGGGAAGAGGCGGCGCGGGGGCCGGTTCCGGAGCGGCCGGTGCGTGCGGGAAGTCGTCGTCGGCGTCCGGGTCCGGGACCGGGGCGTACCCGCACAGCGCCTCTTCCGCGGCGCCCGCCGCGAGGCCCGTCAGCACGACCCGTCCGTCGTCGCAGACCAGCACCGTACGCACCGTGATGTTCCGGTGGACCCAGCCGTGCGCGTGGAGCGCGCGCAGCGCGGTGAGCACATCGGAGCCGATCTCGGCCGCCCGGTACGGATTCAGCGGCTTCTCCGCGAGCAGCGCCGCCAGCGGCCGGGCCGCCACCAGCTCACTCACTATCCACAGCGACCCGGCCTCGGCGAAGACGTCGAAAACCTGGTCGAGCCGGGGGTGGTCCGGGATCTGCGCCGCTGCCTGAGCGGCCTCGATCGCCCGCCGTACCGCCGGATCGGACGACCTCCGGACCGCCCGGCCGGTCGCCGGTCTGCGCGGCGGCACGCGCGTCCCGGCCGGTACGCCCGTGTCGTCCGCGTCCACCACCTCGGCGTCGACGACCTCCGGCAACGGAAGCTGCCGGACCAGCACTTCCTGGCCGCTGTAGGTGTCGAAGGCACGCGTCTCGACGAGTTCGTACTCGTCGGAGGGCGGCAAGGGCAGGCGGTAGCGGTCGGCGAGCACCCTTCCCGCGTAGTCGTCCACGACGCCGCCTCCCCACGAGCGCGCTGTCCCCCGGCTTCCAGACCGTACGAAACCGTCAATACTGGTCGGCTCGCGTGCAGTTACCCGCCCATTCCGGCTGCGTACGGTCTACGAGCTCTCACGATACGTGGCCCTGGTCAGTCCTTGGGGCTGAACGTCGCGAACGCCGTGTCCCGCAACGTCCGGCACTCCGCGCCGTCCCACTCGGCGGCCTTGCAGGTGATCATGATCGCGTAACCGCGTCGGGCATCGACCTTGAAGCCCCGGTTGAGCACGCGTACCCGCTCGCCGTTCTGGTCACGCTCGAACTTCCAGTCGGCGGCCGTCGGATAACCCTTGTAGTCGACCTTCTCGATGCCGAGGTGCTTGTAGCCGCTGACCCTGAATCCGGCTGCGGCGGCCTGCCATGCCTTGACGGCGTCGTCCTGGGGGCTGCTGCCGAAGTCGACCTGGACGCGCGGGAAGCCGCCCTTCTTCTCGCTGAATATCCCGCCCGAGTTGTCCCCCGCTATGGCGTGCATGCGGAAGCTCGACAGCATGGCCATGGCGAAGTGGAACTGGTCGTTGCTGACCATGGCGTACCCGGCCGGCAGCGACGCCGCGCCGTTCCCTGTCCCTTCGGACGGCTTGGCGCCACCACTGCCGTCGCCGCCCCCGCTGCCGGGTTGTTGACCGCCGGGCTTGGCCTCGTCAGGCTTGGCCTCGTCAGGCTTGGCGTCGTTCCCGTTCCCGCCGGTGGCACCCTGGGCGCCCGCGGAACCGGCCGACGCGGTCCGGTCGGTGCCGGGCGTGCCCTGGCCGTTCGCGCCCGGCTCGTCGCCACCGCTCAGGGCGAAGGCCAGCACGGTGGCGACCACGGCCAGCGCGACGACGACCGCGATGACCACGAGCGTGCGGCGCGAGACCACGTCGGTGAGCGGTGCCCGCGCGGGAGCCACCGGCGCGGACCGGTCGGCGGTCTGCGGCGGGGTGGCGGGCTCCGCCTTGGCGAACGCCGCCGCGTTGCGTACGGAACGCAGCGCGCCGCGCACCCGCTCAGCCGCCGGGTCGTCCACGCCCTTGGGCTTGGCCGTGGCCTCCTCACCGGGCAGCGGCAGCAGCGGCACGATGCGCGTGACCTCGGGCGACGGCTCGGACACCGGCGGCGCCACGGGCGTCTCCGGCGCGTGGATCACGTCATTGAGCAGAACGCGGGCGCCCGCGTCGTCGAGCCGCTTGGCCGGGTCCTTGTGGAGCAGGCCGTAGATGACCTCCTCCAGCGGGCCCGCGTTCTTCGGCGGGTCGAGCTGCTCGGTCATCACGGCGGTCAGCGTCGCGATGGCGGAGCCCTTGTCGTACGGCGGACAGCCCTCCACGCACGCGTACAGCAGGCCGCCCAGCGACCACATGTCCGCCGCCGGGCCGGGCTTGTGACCGCGGGCCCGCTCGGGCGAGATGTACGAGGGCGCGCCGACGAGCATGCCCGTCGACGTGATGGACGGGTCGCCCTCGACCTGCGCGATGCCGAAGTCGGTGAGGACGACGCGGCCGTCGTCCGCGATGAGGACGTTGGACGGCTTCACGTCGCGGTGCAGGATGCCCTCGCGGTGCGCGGAACGCAGGACGTCGAGGATGGCGAGCCCCACCTCGGCGGCGCGCCTGGGCGTGAGGACGCCGTCCTCACGGATGGCGTCGGCGAGCGACTTGCCCTCGATCAGCTCCATGACGATCCAGGGGCGGTCGTCCTCGTCGACGACGTCGTAGACCGTCACGGCGCCGTTGTTGCGGATCCGCGCGATCGCCTTGGCCTCGCGGAGGGTACGCGTGATGAGGCGGCGTTTCTCGTCCTCGTCGATGCTGTTGGGGAAGCGGAGTTCCTTGACGGCGACGGTGCGCCCGAGCGTCTCGTCGACGGCCCGCCAGACGGTGCCCATGCCGCCGCGTCCCAGGACGCCACCGAGCCGGTACCGTCCCGCGAGCAGCCGCCCTTCGTTCGTTGGCCGGGCCCCTGACGCCGTGCCGGCCCGGTCACCGCCGCGCCCGCCGACGGCCTCTCCGGACGCCTTGCTCCCGTCCCTCGGCTCCTTGGCGCCCTTGGCCGCCGCCCTGGCCTCCGTAGGCCCCTTGGCGTCCTCGGCCGAACCCGACCGCGCCCCGGGAACCGAACCGCCCGCACCCGAGGCCGCGGACGCCTTGCCGGACGGCTCACCCGCCCCGTCACCGGACGTGGCCCCACCCTTGTCCGCCCCGTCACCGGACGTGGCCGCACCGGCACTCGCACCCGCGCCGCCCTTGCCCGACCGGGGGGCGGGCACCGAAGCACCCGCGTCCGGGGCCGCCGCGTCCGCATCCGAGCCTGCGCCCGCGCCCAGGCCGGCGTCCTCACCCGCACCCGAGTCCGCGTCCGCCCCGGCGCCGGACGTGTCGCCCGCGTCCTTGCCCGAGGGGCCGCCGGACTCGTCGGCCGCCGCCTTGGCGCGGCCCGCGCCCAGCTTCATGGTCACGTCCTTGACCGGCCCGGTGCCCGACGTGGCGGGTGCGCCCTCGGCCGGTTCGGCGCCCGGTTCCGTGTCCGGCCCGCCGTCCGCCCCGACGCCCGGCTTCGCCGCGTCCCGCTGAGGTTCCCGAGCCGCGTTCCGCGACTGCTCCGCTCCCGACATGCGTCCCCTCTGCGATCCCTGATCCTCGCCCGCGCCTGCCGCTTCCGCGCGATGCGGTAACCCGCCCTGGAAGAGCGTCCATTGTCTCTCACTCCGGGACCGGCGAAACTCCCGGGTCCTCCGTCCGCCAGGATGGGCCCCGAAGAAGGGACCACACGATGCCACTGCCCCGCGCGCGGGTCACCGCTGTGCTGGTCACCGCCCTGCTCGCGCTGGGCGCCGGCCCGCTGTCGGGGGAACCCTCCCTCACCCCTCCCTCCGCCGTTCTGCCCCGGCTCGTCTCCGAGGGCCACGCCCCGGCCGCCGCGATGCTGTCCGCCTCACCCACGGCGTCGCAGTTCCAGGCAGCCGGTCCGGGCATCGCCCGCGCCGACCGCTTCCGCGCGGGCAGCATCACCAAGACGTTCATCGCGACGGTCGTGCTCCAACTCGCCGCCGAGGGCAGGCTGAGCCTCGCCGACCCGGTCGACCGCCATCTGCCCGGCCTGGTCTCCGGCGAGGCGGGCCGGCGCGTCACGCTGCGCGCCCTGCTGACCCACACCAGCGGCCTGCCGGACTACACCGACAGCAGCAGTCGCCCGTCACCCACGGCGCGGTCCACCGCGCGGGAGGCCGTCCGCCGCGCTCTGGCCCACCCGCCCGGCCCCGTCGGCCGCTACGCGTACTCCAACACCAACTACGTCCTGCTCGGCCTCGTCATCGAACGGGTCACCGACCACCCTTACGCGGCCGAGGCCCATCGGCGCATCATCAGCCCGCTGCGCCTCACCGGCACTTCGTTCCCCGGCGCCCGCACGGCTCTGCCTTCGCCGCACGGCCAGGCGTACGACGCCACCGGCCGGGACGTCACCGCGCTCGACCCGCGCACCGCGGATGCCGCGGGCGAACTGATCAGCACCCTCGACGATCTGAACCGCTTCTACGCCGCCCTGCTCTCCGGCCGCCTCCTCCCCGCAGCCCAGCTCCGGCAACTGCTCGACACCGGTCCGGCGAACGGCCCCTACGGCATGGGCATCTACCCGCGCACGCTCTCCTGCGGCACCACGGTGTGGGGCCACAACGGGCACATCACCGGCAGCTACGTCCGCACCGCCACGACGCGCGACGGCCGACGTACCGTCACCTTCCGTGTCAATACGGACGCCGTCCCCCACCAAACCCTCGGCGCCCTGGAACCCGCCCTCCTCGAAGCCGAGTTCTGCCCGCGGCGGCACACCCGGTAGCCAGAAGCCCGCAGGCCCTCGGCTCCCGGAGCTCAGACCTCTGAGGCCGCCGCCGCCTCTAGAGCGGCACGATGTCCGGTGCGCCCAGCCTGGCGGCGTCCGCTGTCAGGTCGTCCGGCTGGCGCTGGGACTCGCGCTCCGCTTCCACCCGTTTCTCGTAGTGCTCCACCTCCTTCTCGATGTGCCCTTCGTCCCAGCCCAGTACCGGTGCCATCAGTTCCGCGCACTCCCGCGCGCTGCGCGTTCCGCGGTCGAAGGTCTCGATGGAGATGCGGGTGCGCCGGGTCAGTACGTCGTCCAGGTGCCGGGCGCCCTCGTGGGACGCGGCGTAGACGACCTCGGCCCGCAGGTAGTCGTCGGCGCCGCCCAGCGGTTCGCCGAGCTTGGGGTCGGCGACGATCAGTTCCAGCAGTTCCTCGACCAGCGAGCCGTACCGGTTCAACAGGTGCTCCACGCGGGCGACGTGAAGTCCCGTCCGGGCGGCGATCCGGGCGCGCGCGTTCCACAGGGCCCGGTATCCCTCGGCGCCCAGCAGCGGCACGTCCTCGGTGACGCAGGAGGCCACCCGCGTGTCGAGGCCGTGCACCGCCTCGTCGACCGCGTCCTTGGCCATCACCCGGTACGTCGTGTACTTGCCCCCCGCCACGACGACCAGGCCCGGCACCGGATGGGCGACCGTGTGTTCGCGGGACAGCTTGCTCGTCGCGTCGGACTCGCCGGCCAGCAGCGGCCGCAGGCCCGCGTACACGCCCTGCACGTCGTCGCGGGTGAGCGGCACCGCCAGCACGCTGTTCACATGCTCCAGCAGGTAGTCGATGTCGGCGCTGGAGGCGGCCGGGTGCGCCTTGTCCAGGTCCCAGTCGGTGTCGGTCGTCCCCACGATCCAGTGGCGGCCCCAGGGGATGACGAACAGCACGGACTTCTCGGTGCGCAGGATCAGGCCGGTGCTCGAGTGGATCCGGTCCTTGGGCACGACCAGGTGGATGCCCTTCGACGCCCGTACGTGGAACTGCCCCCTCTCCCCGATCAGGGCCTGCGTGTCGTCCGTCCACACCCCGGTCGCGTTGACGACCTGCTTGGCCCGGACCTCGTACTCGCCGCCCGCCTCCACATCCTGCACCCTGGCACCGACAACGCGTTCCCCCTCGCGCAGGAAGCCGATGACGCGTGCCCGGCTGGCGACGTGCGCGCGGTAGCTCGCGGCCGTCCGCACGAGCGTCGCCACGAACCGCGCGTCGTCCATCTGCGCGTCGTAGTACTGCAACGCCCCGACCAGGGCGTCCTTCTTCAGCGCCGGCGCCACGCGCAGTGCCTGCCGCCGTGACAGGTGCCGGTGCACGGGCAGTCCGCGCCCGTGTCCGGAGGAGACGGACATCGCGTCGTACAGCGCGACGCCCGTGCCGGCGTAGAGCCGCTCCCAGCCCTTGTGCTGCAGCGGATAGAGGAAGGGCACCGGTTTCACCAGGTGCGGGGCCAGCCGCTCCAGCAGCAGCCCGCGCTCCTTGAGTGCTTCCCGTACGAGCACGAAGTCCAGCATCTCCAGATAGCGCAGCCCGCCGTGGATCAGTTTGCTCGACCGGCTGGAGGTACCCGAGGCCCAGTCGCGGGCCTCCACCAGTCCGGTGGCGAGGCCGCGTGTCGCCGCGTCGAGAGCCGTCCCGGCGCCGACGACTCCGGCGCCCACGACCAGCACGTCCAGTTCACGATCGGCCATGGCCGCCAGCGCCTCGGCGCGCTCGGCGGGTCCCAGTGTCGCTGTCCTCACCGCTGCCTCCCGTCGCCCCCGTGTGGTCCCGTATGGTCCCCGAATGGGCCCCGTGTGGTCGGGCTCACAGACTCGATTCTGTCCCGGCCCTCCGACTTCAGCCACCGCCTGTGGACAACACTCGGCGGAACCGCGGCTTGCAATGCTGCATAACGGTCATATTTACGCCTAGTCTGACATTGCGCTGCGCTCGTTCTGTCCACAGGACTTGCGCGTCTCGTCCACTCCGGCTACTGGGAAGGACGGCATCACCCATGCCCGCAGACCTCGCCGTCATCGGCCTCGGCCACCTCGGACTGCCCCTCGCCCAAGCCGCCACAGCCGCCGGTATCGACACCATCGGCTACGACACCGACCCGCGCCCCGTGGCGGAGCTGGCGGCCGGCCGGCCACCGGTCGACGGCTCGCTCACCGCCTCGGAGATCCGCCGGATGCTCTCGGGGGGCTTCCGGCCGACCACCAACCCCACCGAACTGGGCCGGGTCCGTACCGCCGTCATCTGCACCCCCACCCCCGTCGGCACCGACCGCACACCGGACCTCACCGCCGTCGCCGAGGCGGCGCGCGCACTGGCCGCCCGGCTGCGCCCCAACACCACCGTCCTGCTCGAATCACCCGTCCACCCCGGCACCACCGAGGACGTGCTGCGTCCGCTGCTCGAAGAAGGCTCGGGCCTCACCGCCGGCCGCGACTTCCACCTCGCGTACTCCCCCGGCCGCCTCGACCCCGGCAACCGCGCCCACGACTTCGCCCACACCCCCAGGGTCATCGGCGGCCTCACCCCCGCCTGCACGGAATCCGCCGCCGCCTTCTACGGCCGCCTCACCGACAAGGTCGTACGGGCCCGCGGCACGCGCGAGGCCGAGACCGTCAAGGTGCTGGAAACCAACTTCCGCCACGTCAACATCGCCCTGGTCAACGAAATGGCGGTGCTCTGCCACGACCTGGGCGTCGACCTGTGGGACGTCATCCGGTGCGCCGAGACCAAACCCTTCGGGTTCCAGGCCTTTCGCCCCGGCCCCGGCGTCGGCGGCCACGGCGTGCCCGTCGACACGATCGGCCCCCACCGCCCGCTGCGCCTGGTGGAGCTCGCGGGGCAGGTCAACGAACGCATGCCGCAGTACGTCATCCAGCGCTGCGCCACGCTCCTCAACGAGCACGGCAAGTCCGCGCGCGGCGCGCGCGTCCTGCTGCTCGGCGTCACCTACAAGCCGGACCTGGCCGACCAGGAGGGCTCCCCCGCGACCGAGATCGCCCGCCGCCTGATGGACATGGGCGCGGTGGTCAGCTACCACGATCCGTACGTCGCCGACTGGCGCGTCCGCGACCTGCCCGTCCCCCGGGCGGATTCCCTGTACGAGGCGGCCGCCGCGGCCGATCTGACGGTCCTGCTCCAGCAGCACCGTACGTACGACCTCCAGGGGCTGGCCGTGAAGGCCCAGCTCCTCCTGGACACCCGCGGGGTCACCCCGGCGGGCGCGGCCCACCGTCTGTAACGGGCCCGGGCGACATCACGGAGAAAAGCCCGGCCCGATTGTCGGATCGGCCTGCTAGTCTCCGGCCCTCTGAACTCACAGCGATCTTATGCGCAGACAAATGCGTACAGACCTGTGAAAACCATCCCAGGGGGATTCCCAGCATGAGCCAGCCCACCCCGCCGCCCGGCAACCCGTTCGCCGCAGGTCAGGCCCCGTACCCGCCCGCGCCCGCGCCGGCCCCCGCGCGGAACAATGTCGCGCTCGGCCTGGTGGTCGCCCTTGTGGCCGCTCTCGTCGCCGCCGTGGCGTACGGCGCCATCGGTGGCGCGATCGAGCGCGAGATCGGGTACGCCGCGGTCGGCGTCGGCTTCCTGGTCGGCTTCGCCGCCGCGAAGGTCGGTGGCCGCAACCCCGCGCTGCCCGTCATCGCCGCCATCCTGTCGGTCGGTGCCGTCTACCTCGGCCAGCTGGTCGTGATAGCGGTCATCTTCAGCAACCTCGTCGGCGGGTCCGCCCCCGAGATCCTCCTGGAGGACTTCGGGACGCTGACGGACGCGTGGAAGGAAGCCGCGGACGGCATGACGTACCTCTTCCTCGCCCTCGCCGCGGTCACCGCCTTCGCGGGCGCCAAGAAGGCCAACTCCTAGGAACGGCGTACGCCGAAGGGGCCCGCACCGTCGTCCGGTGCGGGCCCCTTCGCGGCAGAAACCGCGCAGCAGAAACGGTGCGGCGTCAGCGCTTGTGCTGGGCGTCCGCGACGGTGACCTCGACGCGCTGGAACTCCTTGAGCTCGCTGTAGCCCGTCGTCGCCATCGCACGGCGCAGCGCGCCGAAGAAGTTCATCGACCCGTCCGGCGAGTGCGACGGGCCGGCCAGGATCTCCTCGGTCGTACCGACGATGCCGAGGTCGACCAGCTTGCCGCGCGGCACGTCCTCGTGGACGGCCTCCATGCCCCAGTGGTGGCCCTTGCCCGGCGCGTCGGTCGCCCGCGCGAGCGGGGAGCCGATCATCACCGAGTCGGCGCCGCACGCGATGGCCTTGGGCAGGTCGCCGGACCAGCCCACGCCGCCGTCCGCGATGACGTGGACGTACCGGCCGCCGGACTCGTCCATGTAGTCCCGGCGCGCGGCCGCGACGTCCGCGACGGCGGTGGCCATCGGGACCTGGATGCCCAGCACGTTACGGGTGGTGTGCGCGGCGCCGCCGCCGAAGCCGACGAGGACGCCCGCCGCGCCCGTACGCATCAGGTGCAGGGCGGCGGTGTAGGTGGCGCAGCCGCCGACGATGACGGGAACGTCCAGCTCGTAGATGAACTGCTTCAGGTTCAGCGGCTCGGCGGCGCCCGAGACGTGCTCGGCGGAGACGGTGGTCCCGCGGATGACGAAGATGTCCACACCGGCGTCGACGACGGCCTTGGAGAACTGGGCGGTGCGCTGCGGGGAGAGGGCGGCCGCGGTGACCACGCCCGAGTCGCGCACCTCCTTGATGCGCTGCCCGATCAGCTCCTCCTGGATCGGGGCCGCGTAGATCTCCTGCAGACGGCGGGTCGCGGTCTCCGTGGGGAGCTCGGCGATCTCGTCCAGCAGCGGCTGCGGGTCCTCGTACCGGGTCCACAGGCCCTCGAGGTTGAGGACGCCGAGGCCTCCCAGCTGGCCGATGCGGATGGCGGTCTGCGGGGAGACCACCGAGTCCATGGGAGCGGCCAGGAACGGCAGCTCGAAGCGGTAGGCGTCGATCTGCCAGGCGATCGAGACCTCCTTCGGGTCCCGGGTGCGCCGGCTCGGTACGACGGCGATGTCGTCGAACGCGTACGCCCTGCGGCCGCGCTTGCCGCGCCCGATCTCGATCTCAGTCACGATGTGTGGCCTTTCCCTCTACGTCTGCGCCTACCAGTATCCCCGACACGCGCGCGAGGGGCGGTTCCCGGCCGTATGCCGGGACCGCCCCTCACACAGGTGCGTACTACTTCCTGCTGTAGTTCGGCGCCTCGACCGTCATCTGGATGTCGTGCGGGTGGCTCTCCTTGAGGCCCGCCGACGTGATCCGGACGAACCGGCCGCGCTCCTGGAGCTCGGGAACGGTGCGCCCGCCGACGTAGAACATCGACTGGCGCAGGCCGCCGACCAGCTGGTGGACGACCGCGGACAGCGGGCCGCGGAAGGGCACCTGGCCCTCGATGCCCTCGGGCACCAGCTTCTCGTCGGAGGCGACGCCCTCCTGGAAGTACCGGTCCTTGGAGAAGGACCGCTGCTCGCCACGGGACTGCATGGCGCCGAGGGACCCCATGCCGCGGTACGACTTGAACTGCTTGCCGTTGATGAACATCAGCTCGCCCGGCGACTCCTCGCAGCCCGCGAGCAGCGAGCCCAGCATCACCGTGTCGGCGCCCGCGACGAGGGCCTTGGCGATGTCTCCGGAGTACTGCAGGCCGCCGTCGCCGATGACCGGGACGCCCGCCGCCTTGGCGGCGAGGGAGGCCTCGTAGATGGCGGTGACCTGGGGGACGCCGATACCGGCGACCACGCGGGTGGTGCAGATGGAGCCGGGGCCGACCCCGACCTTGATGCCGTCGACGCCGGCGTCGATCAGGGCCTGGGCGCCGTCGCGGGTGGCGACGTTGCCGCCGATGACGTCCACCGTCGCGTTCGACTTGATCTTGGCGACCATCTCGCCGACCAGCCGGGAGTGGCCGTGCGCGGTGTCGACGACGATGAAGTCGACGCCCGCCTCGATCAGCGCCTGGGCGCGCTCGAAGGCGTCACCCGCGACACCGACGGCGGCGCCGACGAGCAGCCGGCCTTCCTTGTCCTTGGCGGCCTGCGGGTACTTCTCCGCCTTGACGAAGTCCTTGACGGTGATGAGGCCCTTGAGGATGCCCGCGTCGTCGACCAGCGGCAGTTTCTCGATCTTGTGGCGGCGCAGCAGCTCCATGGCGTCGACGCCGGAGATGCCGACCTTGCCGGTGACCAGCGGCATGGGGGTCATGACGTCGCGCACCTGCTGGCTGCGGTCGGTCTCGAAGGCCATGTCGCGGTTGGTGACGATGCCGAGGAGCTTGCCACCCTTGTCGGTGACGGGGACGCCGCTGATGCGGAACTTGCCGCAGATGGCGTCGGCCTCGGCCAGCGTCGCGTCCGGGTGGACGGTGATCGGGTCGGTCACCATGCCGGACTCGGAGCGCTTGACCAGGTCGACCTGGTTGGCCTGGTCGGCGATGGACAGGTTGCGGTGGAGGACACCGACGCCGCCCTGCCGGGCCATGGCGATCGCCATCCGGGCCTCGGTGACCTTGTCCATGGCGGCGGACAGCAGCGGGATGTTCACCCGTACGTTCTTGGAGATGTACGAGGAAGTGTCGATCTGGTCGGGCGCCATGTCGGACGCGCCCGGCAGCAGCAGCACGTCGTCGTAGGTCAGCCCGAGTGTCGCGAATTTCTCGGGCACTCCGTCGACGTTGGCAGTCATGACACCTTCCCCAAATGGCCTTGCTCGGTGCGGATGTCCATGCTAACGGCCTGCGGGCGTGTCTCATTCCACGAGCAAGATCACCCAGAAGGTTTGTACGTTCACACGTACGGACGCACCCGTGCGCGCCCGTTCACGCGGCTCACTGTTCGGCGAGCGCCCGGAGCCGGCTGAGCGCGCGGTGCTGCGCCACCCGTACCGCCCCGGGGGACATGCCGAGCATCTGGCCGGTCTCCTCGGCGGTCAGGCCGACCGCGACCCGCAGCACCAGCAGCTCGCGCTGGTTCTCCGGGAGGTTGGCGAGCAGGCGCTTGGCCCACTCCGCGTCGTCGCTGAGCAGCGCACGCTCCTCGGGGCCGAGGGAGTCGTCGGGCCGCTCGGGCATCTCGTCGGAGGGCACGGCGGTGGAGCCGGGGTGCCGCATGGCGGCCCGCTGGAGATCGGCGACCTTGTGGCCGGCGATGGCGAACACGAACGCCTCGAAGGGGCGCCCGGTGTCCTTGTAGCGCGGCAGGGCCATCAGCACGGCGACGCAGACCTCTTGGGCCAGGTCCTCGACGAAGTGGCGCGCGTCACCGGGCAGGCGGTTCAGCCGCGTACGGCAGTACCGCAGGGCCAGGGGGTGGACGTGGGCCAGGAGATCGTGCGTGGCCTGCTCGTCGCCTTCGACCGCACGGTGTACGAGTGCACCGATGGCCCCGTGGGCATGGGCCGCCTCGTCGTCGCGCATCGGTCCATGGTGCCTTGGCGGCTGTTGGTCCGCGGCACCGCGTCCACTGTTGTGCACCGAAGCGTTATGAGCAGGTGCGCCGGACGTCATCTCCTGCGCCCTCCCCTGCCGCTCGATCGACTCGTCCCCGAGGAACTCCACCCTTCAAGGATGCGGCATCGCGCCGGAAACAGATATCGGGCCTCCGCCGCCCCGTCCGCCGGGCGGCGGACGGGGATCGCTACGGTCACGCGCTAGCGCACCAGGCCCCAGCGGAATCCGAGCGCGACGGCGTGCGCCCGGTCCGATGCGCCCAGCTTCTTGAAGAGCCTTCTGGCGTGCGTCTTGACCGTGTCCTCGGAGAGGAAGAGCTCGCGGCCGATCTCCGCGTTGGAACGGCCGTGGCTCATCCCCTCCAGCACCTGGATCTCGCGCGCGGTGAGGGTGGGCGCGGCGCCCATCTCGGCCGAGCGCAGCCGGCGCGGGGCGAGCCGCCAGGTCGGGTCGGCGAGCGCCTGGGTGACCGTGGCCCGCAGCTCGGCGCGCGAGGCGTCCTTGTGCAGGTATCCACGGGCGCCGGCGGCGACGGCGAGCGCCACCCCGTCCAGGTCCTCGGCGACGGTGAGCATGATGATGCGGGCGCCGGGGTCCGCGGAGAGCAGCCGGCGGACGGTCTCCACGCCGCCCAGACCGGGCATGCGTACGTCCATCAGAATCAGGTCCGAGCGGTCCGCGCCCCAGCGGCGGAGGACTTCCTCGCCGTTGGCCGCGGTCGTCACACGCTCGACGCCGGGCACCGTCGCGACGGCGCGGCGGAGCGCTTCTCGGGCAAGCGGGGAGTCGTCGCAGACGAGGACGGATGTCATGGCCGTCCTCCGCAGCTGATGCGCGTCACCTTGAGCCTCCAGGCTGGTTACGTATCGTCACCTGTGCGGTTGACGCCCCCGGACATCTGCCCGAGCGCTTGTTCTTTCAACCGCCTCCGCACTCTCAACGACGGTCACTCGAAAGAGTTACGGGTACGCCCTCCACCTTCGGCACTCTACGTGAGGGAGCGCGTACGGAGGAGAGCGACGCAGGTCACCATTGGTTCACCCAGAGCTATGCCCCATTTAGCGGCTTTTCCTTCACTTTGTCAGTGTCTGTGGCTAGATTCGCAATGAGTCATATTTACATCTACTTAGACAGTAGTTGTACGGTCGTGGCTGTATCAGCCCACTCACCCGCTCAGTACCGGAACCAAGGGGACATGCGCTATGGCAGATTTCTCCCGCCTTCCCGGACCCAACGCCGACCTGTGGGACTGGCAGCTGCTCGCGGCCTGCCGGGGGGTCGACAGTTCGCTCTTCTTCCACCCCGAGGGGGAGCGCGGCGCGGCGCGGAGTGCGCGCGAGAACTCGGCGAAAGAGGTCTGCATGCGGTGCCCGGTCCGCGCACAGTGCGCGGCCCACGCGCTGGCCGTGCGGGAGCCCTACGGCGTATGGGGCGGCCTCACCGAGGACGAGCGCGAGGAACTCATGGGACGAGCCCGCAACCGTCTCATCACGACGTCGTCCGGGACACCGGCCCGGGCCTGAAGGAACGTTTCTGCACCGGCTCCCGCCTCCCGGCCCCGACTCCCCATTCCCGACCCCCGCAAGGCCCTGCAGGGGCGGCCGCCCGGGCCGCCCCTCTGGTTCGTCCCGTGGTTCGTCCTACTGATTCGTCCTGCGGCCGGCGGGGCCCACGCGCGCGTGGAGCGGGTTTACGCCAGGGCGGCCGCGCGCGTCAGCTGGTCGAGGGTGGCCGCGACCGCCGGGACCTTGGCCAGGTCGGGGAGGGTGAGGGCGACGATCTCCCGCTCGACGGCCGGTTCCACCGCCACCGTCCTCGCGCCCCGGGGGCGTACCGAGCGGATGGCCAGCTCGGGCAGTACCGCGACCCCGAGGCCCGCGCCGACCAGTCCGATCACCGCCGGGTAGTCGTCGGTCGCGAAGTCGATGCGCGGGGTGAAACCGGCACCCTCGCACACCTCCACGAGCTGGCGGCGGCAGCGCGGGCAGCCCGCGATCCACGATTCCTCGGCCAGCTCCCCGATGGCCACGGCCCCGGCGTCCGCGAGGCGGTGCCCCTCCGGGACCAGGCCGACCAGGCGGTCGGCGAGGAGCGGGCGTACGACGAGGTCGTCCCACTCCGCGACGGCCGGGCGGTAGCGGAAGGCGAGCGCCACGTCGCAGTCGCCGTCGCGGAGCATCTCGACCGAGCGGGGCGGCTCGGCCTCGACGAGCGAGACCCGGGTGCCGGGGTGGGCCGCGCGGAGTGCGGCGAGGGCGTTCGGGACGAGGGTGGAACTGCCGCTGGGGAACGACACCAGCCGGACGCGTCCGGCGCGCAGGCCCGCGATGGCGGCGATCTCCTCCTCGGCGGCGGTGAGGCCCGCGAGGATGCCGGAGGCATGGCGTACGAGCGCCTCGCCGGCCTGGGTCAGCCGCATTTCCCGGCCCGTACGGATCAGCAGCGGCGTACCCGCGGACGATTCGAGGGCCTTCATCTGCTGGCTGACCGCGGGCTGGGTGCAGCCCAGTTCGCGCGCGGCCGCGGAGAAGGAACCGGTGGCGGCGACGGCGCGGAGGACGCGCAGATGACGGGCTTCGATCACCCTTTGAATATAAGGCTGGCTTGGGCCGCGCGCGAAATATCCACCTGCTGCTTTGAGGGGGCTCAGGGCTAGCGTGAGGTCATGAGAGTTCTCACCGTCAATGTGGGGCGGCCGAAGGCCGTGGAATACACCGATGCGCCGAGCGGCACGACGGGCATCGACAAGCGGCCGGTCGACGGCCCCGTGCGGGTGGCCGATCCGGGGCCGAAGGGCGAGGGGGCGAGCGGCGTGGCGGGGGACGCGGTCTGCGACCTGCGCTTCCACGGCGGGAACCACCAGGCGGTGTACGCCTTCGCGCGCGAGGACCTGGACTACTGGCAGGGGGAGTTGGGGCACCCGCTGGCCAACGGCGCGTTCGGGGAGAACCTCACCACCTCCGGGATCGATGTCAACGCCGCGCTCATAGGAGAGCGTTGGCGGATCGGGTCGGCGGTTGTGGAGGTCGCGTCCGTGCGCATCCCGTGCCGTACGTTCGCCGGCTGGCTGGGCGAGAAGGGCTGGGTCAGGCGGTTCACGCGGCGGGCCGCGCCCGGCCCCTTCCTCAGGGTCGTCGAGCCGGGGGAGATCCGCGCGGGCGATGCGATCGAGGTCGTGCACCGGCCGGACCACGACGTGACGGTGGAGTTGGTCTTCCGAGCGTCCACGCTCCAGCGGGAGCTGCTGCCCCGCACGCTCGCGGCGGGCGAGGCGCTGGACCCGGAGTTGCGCGAGGCGGCGCTCACGTACGTCGCGAAGACGGCCCGTAGCGCGTGAATCCATGATGGCGGGGCGGCGGATCCTGATACTCCGTACATGTACGGTGGCCCGTCCGCCGCCCCATGAGACCGCGCACGGCTTTCTCCGCGCGGGGCACTAACGTGCCGCGTATGACGACTGCACTGATTACGGGCGCGACGGCGGGAATCGGGGCCGCCTTCGCGCGGCGGCTGGCGGCGGACGGCCGCGACGTGGTGCTGGTGGCCCGGGATGTGAAGCGGCTCCGGGAACAAGCGACCGAGCTGCACGACCGGCACGGGATCGAGGCCGAGGTCCTGGCGGCCGACCTGGCCGGGGAGGACGGCATCGCGGCCGTGGAGGCGCGCCTGTCGGACCCGAAGCGGCCGGTGGACCTGCTGATCAACAACGCCGGGTTCGGCAACAAGGGCCGGTTCCTGGATGTGTCCATGGCCGACGAACTGAAGATGCTGAAGGTGCACTGCGAGGCGGTGCTGCGGCTGACGGCGGCCGCGACGGCGTCGATGCGGGACCGGGGGCGCGGCGGCGTGGTGAACGTCGCGTCGGTGGCCGCGTTCGTACCGCGTGGCACGTACGGGGCGTCGAAGGCGTGGGTCGTGCAGTTCACCCAGGGCGCGGCGCGCGACCTGGCGGGGAGCGGGGTGCGGCTGATGGCGCTGTGCCCGGGCTTCGTGCGTACGGAGTTCCACGAGCGGGCGGGAATGGGGACGGACAACATCCCGGGCTGGATGTGGCTGGACGCCGACAAACTGGTGGCCGCGGCGCTGGCGGATCTGGCGCGGGGCAGGACGCTGTCGATTCCCGACCCGCGCTACAAGGCGCTGATGGGTGTGGTGAAGCTGGTGCCGCGCAGCGTGCTCGGGGGCGTGAGCTCGCGCGCGGGGCGCAAGTACGGGCCGCAGTAGCCCCCTCTCACTACTGCGACGCGCCTCTTTTCGTCCGGGAATCATGAAGGCAGCGGTGATCGAACGTCAAGAGTTACGGAACGAATGATCGAAGATCTTGCCATTCGATCAGATTGGGTTCGCGGGTGGATTAGGGTCTGACGACGGGCACCGCTCGACCGATCCACCACACCTCGAGGGGGACTTCCACCGTGCGCGAGAGTGCTGTTGAACGTCACGACCGTCTGCTGGCCCTGGTGCGGGAGCGCGGCACGGCACGGGTCTCGGACCTCGCCGCGCAGCTGGGCGTCTCTCCCGTGACCGCACGCCGGGACGTGGAGGCGCTGGCCGCGAAGGGGCTGCTGGACCGGGTGCACGGCCAGGTCTCGTGGCCCCGGGGGCAGGGCGGGGCCGAGCGGCGCGCGGGCGGGGAGCCGGCGGCCGCGGCGCCGGGCAGCGGCCCGGTGCTGGGGCTGCTCGCGCCGTCGGCGACGTACTACTTCGCCGAGGTGATCCGTGGTGCGCGCGAGGCGGCGGCCAGGGCCGGGGCGCGGCTGATCCTGCGGATCTCCGACTACCGGCCGGAGGACGACCGGGCCCGCACCGAGGGCCTGCTGGCCGCGGGGGCGGAGGGGCTGCTGGTGGCGCCGGGCTGGCGGGCGCCGGGCGACCAGGCCGAACACAGCGACTGGATCGCCGAGCTGCCGGTGCCCGCGGTGCTGCTGGAGCGGCGCGCCACGCCCGGTTCGGCGCTGGACGCGCTCGACCGGGTGTCGTCCGACCACCGGCACGGGGTCGTCCTGGCCGTGCGCCACCTGGTGGGGCTCGGGCACCGGTCACCGTTGCTGGTGGCCCGCGCGGACAGCCCGACCGCGCTGGCGGTGCGGTCGGGGTACGCGGAGGCGCTGGGCGCGCTGGGGCTGGGTGAGCCCGGCCCGGTGATCGACTCGGTGCCGTCCGAACTGCATCCGGAGGGGTTCGAGGCGGCGGTCCGGGCGCTGCACTCGGCGGTCGCGTCGGGCGCGGCCACCGCGGCCCTGGTGCACAACGACGTGGACGCCATCCAGATGGTGCAGCGCCTCGCCGAGCTGGGCGTGCGCGTGCCGGAGGACCTGGCGCTGATCGCGTACGACGACGAGGTCGCCGCCCTCGCCGACACCCCGCTGACAGCGGTCGCCCCGCCGAAGCGGCAGGTGGGCCGACTGGCCACGGAACTGCTGGTCGAGCGGCTCGCACAGGCGGCGGCCGACCGCGCCGAGGGCGGTGGCGAGGGTCCCGTCGAGGGGCCGGACGGACGGCCCGAGGAGGATCCCCGGCGGCATGTGACGCTCTTGCCCCGGCTGCGGGTGCGGGCCTCGTGCGGGGCGGGACAACCGAAACCGGACTGATCTATTTTCGATCAATCAATCTTTCGCTCTTGACTTCGCTCACGAGTGGCTCAATCATCACGGCCACACCTTCCGTGTCGCCGTTCGTTCAGGAGCCCCGCCATGAGCCGCAGTTGGAGCAGAACGTCCCCCGCCATAGCCGCCACTGCCACCGCCCTCGCCCTGCTCACGGCGTGCGGCGGCGGCAGCGGTGACGACGCCTCGGCCCCCGGGGCCGACGGCAAGCCCGTGACCCTCACCTTCTGGGGCTGGGCCAAGGGCTCGAAGGACGTGGTCGACGCGTTCAACGCCTCCCACAAGAACATCCGGGTGACCTTCGAGGAGATCCCCTCCGGCAACGCCGGCGGGTACGCCAAGATCTCCAACGCCGTGAAGGCCGGCAACGCCCCCGACCTCGTCGCCATCGAGTACCCGTCGCTGCCCGAGTTCGTCAGCCAGGGCTCACTGCAGGACATCGGCGCCCACCTGCCGGACGACGTCAAGGGCAAGCTGCTCCCGCAGGCCCTCGAACTCACCACCCTCGGCGGCAAGAACTGGGCCGTCCCCTTCGACGCCGCGCCGCAGGCCTTCTATTACCGCAAGGACCTGTTCGCGAAGTACGGCGTCGACGTCCCCAAGACGTGGGACGAGTTCAAGGCGGCGGCCGAGAAGGTGAAGAAGGCCGACGCCAAGGCCCGGATCGCCACCTTCTTCCCCGACGACCCGACCAGCTTCGAGGCGATGGCCTGGCAGGCCGGCGCCCAGTGGTTCAAGGCCGAGGGCGACACCTGGAAGGTCGACACCACCGACGCCGCCACCAACAAGGTCACCGCCTACTGGCAGGGTCTGCTCGACGCCGACCTGGTCCACAACAACGCCTCCTTCAGCCCCGAGTGGACCGGCTCCCTGAAGAACGGCACCACCATCGGCTACCTCGGCGCCTCCTGGGGTGCGGGCGTCCTCAAGGGCACCCTGCCCGAGCAGAGCGGCAAGTGGGCCGTCGCCCCGATGCCCTCCTGGGACGGCAAGCCCGCCAGCGGCATGGTCGGTGGCTCCACCTTCGCCGTGACCAAGGACAGCAAGAAGGCGGAGGCGGCGGTCGAGTTCGCCACCTGGATGGCCACCACCGAGGAGGGTGTCAAGGCCCGGATAGCCTCCGGCACCTCCAGCGCCTTCCCGGCCGCCACCGCCCTGCGCCCCGTCGCCAAGAAGGCCTTCGACGCCGGGTACTTCGGCGGCCAGGACATCTACCAGCTCTTCGAGCAGGCCGGCGCCTCCATCAACCCCAACTGGACCTGGGGCCCGGCCACCGGAACCACCAACCTCGCCATCAAGGACCAGCTCGGCAAGGTCGCGAACGGCGGCACCACCCTCGCCGACGCCGTGAAGACCGGGCACGACGCGACCGTCGCCGAGCTGAAGAAGCGCGGCCTGAAGGTCGAGGGCTGACCCGATGAAGGCCCGCGTCGCCCCCGCCGCCACCGCCGCACCGGCCGCCCCTGCCGCCCACGCCACTCCGGCGGGGACCGCGGCCACCGCGGCCACCGCGGCCACCGGCAGCCGCCGTACTGGTGGCCGCGCCCGTACCGGCGCCGCCGCCGTCCTCCTGACCCCCTTCTTCGTCCTGTTCACCGCGGTGATGGTGGTGCCGATCGGATACGCGGTCTGGCTCAGCCTGTTCACCGAGAAGCAGTCGGGGCTGGGCTTCGGCGGCACCGAGACCGTCTTCAGCGGCCTCGACAACTACCTGGCGGCGCTGGGCGACCGGGCCTTCCGCGAGGGCTTCGGCGTCCTGCTCGGATACTGCCTGTTCTACATTCCGCTGCTGCTCGCCGGGGCCCTCGGCCTCGCCCTGCTGCTCGACTCGGCGCTCGCCCGCGCCCGCCGCTTCTTCCAGCTGGCGCTGTTCCTGCCGCACGCCGTGCCCGGCATCATCGCCGCGCTGATCTGGGTGTACCTCTACACGCCCCAGCTCAGCCCGGTGGTGAAGGCCATGGAGTCGGGCGGCATCGGCTTCGACTTCTTCTCTCCCGAGGGCGCCCTCCCCTCCGTGGTCAACATCGCGCTGTGGGAATGGCTCGGCTACAACATGGTCATCTTCTACGCGGCCCTCCAGGCCATCGACCGCTCCGTTCTCGAAGCCGCGACGGTCGACGGGGCAGGTGCCTGGCGCACCGCGTTCAGCATCAAACTCCCGCTCATCCGGGCCTCCTTGGCGATGGTCGCGCTGTTCACCGTCATCGGCTCGCTCCAGCTGTTCACCGAGCCGCTCATCCTCAACAAGGGCACGGGCTCCGCCGTCACCTCCACCTGGACGCCGAACATGTACGCGTACACCGCGGCCTTCGACCGCAACGACTACGGACTCGCGGCCGCCGCATCCGTCCTCCTCGCGCTCACCGCCGCGCTCCTGTCCTTCGCCGTCACCCGCCTCACCGGCCGCCGGAAGCAGGACCGGAAGCAGGACCGGAAGGAGAAGCAGGCATGAGCGCGACCGTCACCACCACACCGCCCGCGCGCCCCACCGCCCCGGCAACAGTGAGCACCTCGTCCGCCCGCCGGCCGCCGAGCCGCTGGCTGTCCCAGACCGCAGTCAACGGCGCCCTGCTGCTGTCCGCCGCCTACATGCTCTTCCCCCTCGTCTGGCTCGTCACCGCCGCCACCAAGGACGCGGGCGGGCTGCTGGCCGGAAACGCCTTCTCCTTCGAGGGCTTCGACCTCGCCGGCAACCTCACCCGGCTCGCCGAGTACGGCGACGGGGTGTACTTCCGCTGGTACCTCAACAGCCTGCTGTACGCGGCCGGCGGGGCGCTGGCCTGCTCGCTGATCTGCGTCGCCGCGGGCTACGCCTTCGACAAGTACGAATTCCGGGGCAAGGAGAAGCTCTTCGGTGCCGTCCTGATGGGCGTGCTGGTCCCGACCACCGCGCTCGCCCTGCCCATGTACCTGCTCGCCAGCAGGACGGGCCTCGTCAATACCTACTGGGCCGTGCTCATCCCCGCCCTGGTCAACCCGTTCGGCGTCTACCTCGCCCGCGTCTTCAGCGCCGGATACATCCCGAACGAGGCCCTGGAAGCCGCCCGTATCGACGGGGCCGGCGAGCTGCGCGCCTTCTGGTCGATCGGGCTGCGCATGATCATGCCGGGCTTCGTGACCGTCTTCCTCTTCCAGTTCACCGCCATCTGGAACAACTTCTTCCTCCCCCTGGTGATGCTCTCGGACCAGCGGCTCTTCCCCCTGAGCCTCGGCCTGTACGCATGGAACAGCAACGCCCGCGCCGAACCCGACTTCTACCCCCTCGTCGTCACCGGCTCCCTGCTCGCCGTCGTCCCCCTGGTCGTCGCCTTCGTCTCGCTCCAGCGCCACTGGAAGGCCGGTCTGACCGCCGGCAGCGTCAAGTGAGGCCGCCGCCCGTGCCGCCGTTGAGGAGCTCAGGTCCCACCATGCACCACGCCACTGACAATCGGCCCTCCGAGCAGCGCCCCGCCGTCCTGCTGGCCATGGGCCCCGGCATCGCCGGGCGCCTGCTCACCGACGCCCACCGCGCCCGCCTCGCCGCCCTCGCGCGCACCGACCCGCACCTGGTCGCCCACGACCTGGCCACCCCCACGCCCCGCGTCGCCGTCGCGCTCGCCGAGGCGGAGGTGCTGTTCACCTGCTGGGGCGCGACCCCGCTCACCCCGGCCGTCCTGGACCGTGCCCCGCGCCTCCGCGCCGTCGTCCACGCCGCCGGGTCCGTCAAGCACCATGTCACCGACGCCTGCTGGGAGCGCGGCATCGCGGTGACCTCGGCGGCGGCGGCCAACGCCCTGCCCGTCGCCGAGTACACGCTCGCCACCATCCTGCTGGCCGGCAAGCGCGTCCTGCGCGCCGCGCGGCGGTACGCGGAGCTGCGCGCCGACCACGACTGGCTGAGCGAGCTGGCCGACAGCGGCAACCACCGCCGCACGGTCGGCATCGTGGGCGCGTCCCGCATCGGTCGCCGCGTGATCGAACTGCTGCGGCCCTTCGACGTACAGGTGCTGCTGTACGACCCGTACGTCACCCTCGACGAGGCCGCGGCGCTCGGCGCCGTCCCGGCCGGCCTGGACGAGCTGTGCGCCCGCTCCGACACCGTCTCCATCCACGCCCCGCAACTGCCGTCCACGCGCCATATGATCGGCGCCGGACAGCTGGCCCTCATGCCGGACGGGGCCACGCTCGTCAACACCTCGCGCGGCTCCCTGGTCGACGAGGCCGCCCTGCTCCCGCACCTCACCACGGGCCGTCTCCACGCCGTACTCGACGTCACCGACCCCGAACTCCCGCCGCCCGACTCCCCGCTCTACACCCTCCCCAACGTCCTGCTCACCCCGCACATCGCGGGCTCGCTCGGCAATGAGCTGCACCGCATGGCGGACCAGGCGCTGGACGAGCTGGAGCGGTACGTGAAGGGCGCGCCGTTCGAGGATCCGGTGCGGCCGTCGCAGCTGAGCCGCTCGGCCTAGCTCTGGGAAACGACCGAGGCCCGGTGCCCCCGCGACGGGGGCACCGGGCCTCGTAACGCTCAGGCAGGCGTCAGTGGGAGTGGCCGTGACCGTGGCCGTGGCCCGCGTCCGCCGGCTCCTCTTCCTTCTTCTCGACGACCAGGGTCTCGGTCGTGAGCAGCAGGGAGGCGATGGAGGCGGCGTTCTCCAGGGCCGAGCGGGTGACCTTGACCGGGTCGATGACGCCGGCCTTGACCAGGTCGCCGTACTCGCCGGTGGCGGCGTTGAAGCCCTGGCCCTTGTCGAGCTCGGACACCTTGGAGGTGATGACGTAGCCCTCGAGGCCCGCGTTCTCGGCGATCCAGCGCAGCGGCTCGACGGCGGCGCGGCGGACGACGGCGACACCGGTGGCCTCGTCGCCCTCCTTGCCGAGGTTGCCGTCCAGCACCTTGACGGCGTGGACGAGCGCGGAGCCACCACCGGAGACGATGCCCTCCTCGACCGCGGCGCGGGTCGCGGAGATGGCGTCCTCCAGGCGGTGCTTCTTCTCCTTCAGCTCCACCTCGGTGGCGGCGCCGACCTTGATCACGCACACGCCGCCGGCCAGCTTCGCGAGGCGCTCCTGGAGCTTCTCGCGGTCCCAGTCGGAGTCCGTGGTCTCGATCTCGGACTTGATCTGCGCGACGCGGCCGGCCACGTCCTCGGACTTGCCGCCGCCGTCGACGATCGTCGTGTCGTCCTTGGTGACGGTGACGCGGCGGGCGGTGCCCAGCACGTCCAGACCGGCCTGGTCGAGCTTGAGGCCGACCTCCTCGGCGATGACGGTGGCGCCGGTGAGGGCGGCCATGTCGCCGAGCATCGCCTTGCGGCGGTCGCCGAAGCCGGGGGCCTTGACCGCGACGGCGTTGAACGTGCCGCGGATCTTGTTGACGACCAGGGTCGACAGGGCCTCGCCCTCGACGTCCTCGGCGATGATCAGGAGCGGCTTGGAGGAGCCGGCCTGGATGACCTTCTCCAGCAGCGGGAGCAGGTCGGTGATCGCGGCGATCTTGCCCTGGTGGATCAGGATGTACGGGTCGTCGAGGACGGCCTCCATACGCTCCTGGTCGCTGACCATGTACGGGGACAGGTAGCCCTTGTCGAAGGCCATGCCCTCGGTGAAGTCCAGCTCCAGGCCGAAGGTGTTGGACTCCTCGACGGTGATGACACCGTCCTTGCCGACCTTGTCCATCGCCTCGGCGATGAGCTCGCCGACCTGCTGGTCCTGCGCGGAGAGCGCGGCCACGGCGGCGATGTCGGCCTTGTCGTCGATCGGGCGGGCCGAGGCGAGCAGCTCGTCCGAGACGGCCTTGACCGCGGCGTCGATGCCCTTCTTCAGGGCGGCCGGGGAGGCGCCCGCGGCGACGTTGCGCAGACCCTCGCGGACCAGCGCCTGGGCCAGGACGGTGGCGGTGGTGGTGCCGTCACCCGCGATGTCGTTGGTCTTGGTCGCCACCTCCTTCACCAGCTGGGCGCCGAGGTTCTCGTACGGGTCCTCGATCTCGACCTCGCGGGCGATCGTGACACCGTCGTTGGTGATGGTCGGTGCGCCGAACTTCTTGTCGATGACGACGTTGCGGCCCTTGGGGCCGATCGTCACCTTGACCGTGTCGGCAAGCTTGTTGACGCCGCGCTCAAGGGCGCGACGGGCGTCCTCGTCGAACTTCAGGATCTTCGCCATGGGAGCGATTCAGCCCTCTCGGAACTCTGGTTGACGAACCGCGCCCCTCGCCGCCCGGCAATGTGTCATCAGCGGGGGCCAGGGGCGCAGCTCAAAGCAATCTTGCTCGGGTGACTTACTTCTCGACGATCGCGAGCACGTCGCGAGCCGAGAGGACGAGGTACTCCTCGCCGCTGTACTTCACCTCGGTGCCGCCGTACTTGCTGTACAGCACGATGTCGCCGGTCTTGACGTCGAGCGGCAGGCGCTCGCCGTTCTCGAAGCGGCCCGGGCCCACGGCCAGGACGACGCCCTCCTGGGGCTTCTCCTTGGCGGTGTCCGGGATGACCAGGCCAGAGGCCGTGGTCTGCTCGGCGTCGAGCGGCTGGACCACGATGCGGTCCTCGAGCGGCTTGATGGCAACCTTGGAGCTGGTGGTCGTCACGATCCGACCTCCCCCTTCGGAGATCTCACGGGGTTAACTGTCTGAGGTGGCGACCAGGTGGATCCGTCGTCGCGGGTGCCGGACCTGCCCGTCGCTGTGTTGGCACTCTCCGGTGGGGAGTGCCAGAGCCGAGACTATGACCGCGATTAGCACTCGGTCAAGCGGAGTGCCAATTCACCGCCCGGTCGTGGCGTGATAGCGGCCGTACGGGCGGCTCATACGTAGTCCTCCAGCCTGGCCACCGCGTACCCCTTGGCCGTGACGACGTCCATCACCTGCCGGATCATGTCCGGCATGGAGCCGTTCCAGTCCTCCCTGCCCCGGAAGTGGGTGAGGATGATGTCACCGGGATGCAGGTCCCGGTCCCACTCGCGCCACTCCATATGGTCGGGAAAAGCTTCGGCCGCCCATAGGGGCACGGCTCTGACGCCGCACGATTGCGCGGCGCGGAGGGTGTCGGCGTTGTAGTTGCCGTAGGGCGGGCGGAAGAGCGGCGGCCGCTTGCCGAACCGCTTCTCGATGGTGTCCTGCTGCCCGCAGATCTCGCGCTTCTGCTCCGCGTACGAAAGGGCGGGCATGTAGCGGTGGTTGAGGGTGTGGTTGTGCAGGGCCACGCCCTTGTCCTGCATCCGCTTGAAGTAGCCGTAGTCCTCCTTGACCAGGTAGTCACTGAGGAAGGCGCTGTAGGGGATGTCCAGTTCGTCCATCATCCTCAGCAGCTCGGGGTCCTTTTCGGCGCCGTCGTCGATCGTCAGGAACACGATGCGTTCCGTGGTCGGGACGGTGGTGAAGACGGGCGGGAGGGTGGGGTCGCCGACCCCGAAGCCCTTGCGGAAGGTGAGGTGCGGCTTGTCGGCCGCCGCGGGGGGCGGAGGGGCAGCCAGAGGGGCGGCTTTGAGGCCCCACTTCCTGGCGGCGAGGGCGCGGGCGGCCTGGGCGCGCCTGATCTTCTCCACGTACGCGGTGAGGGCGCCGGCCGCGTCGCGCGGCTGCTGGGGCTGCTGGCCTGCGGCGGGCTCGACCGTGCCGCCGCCCGCCGCAGGACCCGCTCCCGGCCCCGCTCCCACGCCACGGGTGCCGGTTTCCGCCGCACAGGCGGAACCGAGCGCCGCGACGACCAGGGCGGCGAGCAGAACACGTGCCCGCTTGCTTACTGTTTGACCTTTTTGTCGTACTAGCTGCATGGCGCCGCATCCTGTCAGCGCGCCGCCCCGACCACCGGCCGACACCGCCGCCTGACGCGCACCATCCCCCGCCTGGCCCACAATGGGCCGGGTGACCGATCTCGCCGCCTTCTCCGCGCTCCTCACCGACGAGGGCCAGACCCTGCTCACCGCCCTGCGCGACTACACCCCCTCCCAGGAGCTGGCGGTCGCCTCCCGGCTGCGCCGCGAGCACCCCGCCGACCTGGTCACGGCGGCGATCACGCATGCCCGGCTGCGGCAGCGGGCGGTGGCGAAGTTCGGCGAGCAGGACGCGCACCGGATGTACTTCACGCCCGGCGGCGTCGAACAGTCCACCCGCAGGACGGTCGCCGAGCACCGCGCCGCCGCCTTCGCCCGCCTCGGCGTACGCAGCGTCGCCGACCTGTGCAGCGGGATCGGCGGCGACGCGATCGCGCTCGCCCGCGCCGGCATCCGGGTCCTCGCCGTCGACCGCGACCCGCTGACGGCCGAGGCCGCCCGCGCGAACGCCGCCGCGCTGGGCCTCGCCGACCTGATCGAGGTGCGCTGTACGGACGTCACGGAGGTCGACACCTCCCCGTACGACGCGGTCTTCGTCGACCCGGCACGGCGCGGCGGCAGGGGGCGCGTGTTCGACCCGGAGGCGTACTCCCCGCCCCTCTCCTGGGCGATCGACGCGGCCCGCAAGGCCCCGCACGCCGCGCTGAAGATCGCCCCCGGCATCCCGCACGAGACGATCCCGCCGGAGGCCGAGGCTGAGTGGGTCTCCGACGGCGGCGATGTGAAGGAGGCGGTGCTGTGGTTCGGCACCCGTCCCGGCACGATCACCGCGACCCTCCTGCCCGGCCCGCACACCCTCACCGGCCGGGGCCTGCCCAACCCGCCCGTCCGCCCCGTCGGCCGCTTCCTGTACGAGCCGGACGGCGCCGTCATCCGCGCGCACCTGGTCGCGGAGGTCGCCGAGGAGCTCGGCGGCGGCCTGGTCGACGAGACGATCGCGTACATCACGGCGGCCGAGCCGCGCCCCACCCCGTACGCCACCGCGTACGAGATCACCGACGAGCTGCCCTTCAACCTCAAGAAGCTGAAGGCCCTGCTGCGCGAACGGGAAGTGGGCACCCTGACGGTGAAGAAGCGCGGCTCGGCGGTCGAACCGGAGGAACTGCGCCGCAAGCTCAAGCCCAAGGGCCCGAACGCGGCCACGGTGTTCCTGACCCGCGTGGCGGGGGCGCCGACGATGCTGCTCGGCCGGCCGGCCGGTGCGGTAGGGCGGTAGGGCGGTAGGGCGGTAGGGCGGTAGGGCGGTCACGACGATGGCACTGCACCCCGAGGGGATATTCACCAGCGGCCCGCTCTTCCAGCTGGTCGGTCTGGCCGCCGGCCCCGGCGATGCGCTGGAGTGGGAAGTCCTGCGACTCAACCGGATCCTGCTGACCGAGCACTGGGACCCGCGCTGGCGCCACCCCTTGCAGCCGCTCGCCTCGCAACTCGACTACATGGCGGTGACGTTCACCGACGCCTTCTTCGACAGCTGCCCGCCGGCCGCGCGCGCCGTGTGGACCGCCGCCGCCGGCGACAGGACCGTACCCGCGTTCATGACGGATCTGGCCCTGCTGCTGCGCCTCGCCGACCGCGAGGGCGAGCCGGACTACGACGCGGTGCCCCTGGCCAGGTGGGAGGCGGAGGCCAGGTTCCCGCTGCTGCGGGACCTGGACCTGTGGGCCTACCTCGGCGAGCACGACTCGTTCGACAGCGCCTTCCAGGAACGCATCGACGGCGAACACCCGTTGTGCGACCGCGAGCTCGTCCCGATCGTCACCCAGGCCCTGCAGGCCCTCGCGCTGTGCGAGCGGTCCACGGCCTTCACCACCGCCTTCCACGCGTACGCCCCCGCCGCCGCCCCGGCCACCCTGGAGGTCGTCGTCGAACTCGGCCAGGCGCACATGGCCGAGCACCACCGCACCAGGCCGGCCTGAGGCGGGCCGCTCACGTCCCGTGCGACTCGAAACGCCAGCGGTGCACCGGGCGGGTGACCAGGTCGGCGGACGGTTCGGCGAGTTCGGGGAGGTCCGCGTCCAAGGGGGCGTTCCACCAGGTCAGGACCAGGACCCGGTCGCCCGGGGCCGTGAAGGTCTCGCGGCGGAGCGGCGGGGTGGGGAGGCGTTGCGCGCGGGCCCAGGCGAGGAGTTCGGCGCCCCGGCCGTCCGCCGCGCGGGCCTCCCACATCAGGGTGACCACCGTCATGAGTAGAGGTTGTCCTTGCTGATCTCGTGGACGTGGTCGTGGTCGTGGTTGCCCGGCACATGAGGGTCGGTGACCGGGAGGGACGAGTCCGCCGACAGCTCCAGGTCCGAGGCCGGCCGGTTGCGGGCCACCATCTCGGCGCCCAGCGCCGCGACCATCGCGCCGTTGTCCGTGCACAGCCCGGGGCGCGGCACGCGCAGCCGGATGCCGGCGCGTTCGCACCGCTCCCCCGCCAGTGCCCGCAGCCGCGAGTTGGCGGCCACGCCGCCGCCGATCATCAGGTGGTCGACGCCCTGGTCCTTGCAGGCCCGTACGGCCTTGCGGGTCAGGACGTCGACGACCGCCTCCTGGAAGGACGCCGCCACGTCCCGTACCGGAACCTCCTCGCCCGCCGCGCGCTTGGCCTCGATCCAGCGGGCGACCGAGGTCTTCAGCCCGGAGAAGGAGAAGTCGTACGCCGGGTCCCGCGGCCCGCTCAGCCCGCGCGGGAACGCGATCGCGTCCGGGTTCCCCTCCTTCGCCAGCCGGTCGATCACCGGCCCGCCCGGAAACCCCAGGTCCAGCACGCGGGCGATCTTGTCGAACGCCTCGCCCGCCGCGTCGTCGATCGTCGCGCCCATCGGCCGTACATCGGAGGTGATGTCCGGGGCGAGCAGCAGCGACGAATGGCCGCCGGACACCAGCAGCGCCATCGTCGGCTCGGGCAGCGGCCCGTGCTCCAGCTGGTCGACGCAGATGTGCGAGGCGAGGTGGTTCACGCCGTACAGCGGCTTGTTCAGCGCGTACGCGTACGCCTTCGCCGCCGAGACGCCGACGAGCAGCGCGCCCGCGAGGCCCGGGCCGGCGGTGACGGCGATGCCGTCCAGGTCGCGGGCGGAGACGCCGGCCTGCTTCAGGGCGCGTTCGATGGTGGGGACCATCGCCTCCAGGTGCGCACGGGACGCGATCTCGGGCACGACGCCGCCGTACCGGGCATGCGTGTCCACGCTCGACGCGACGGCGTCCGCGAGCAGGGTCGTGCCGCGGACGATGCCGACGCCGGTCTCGTCGCAGGAGGTCTCGATGCCGAGGACGAGGGGTTCGTCAGCCATGACTCTCAGTTCCTTGTACGTTGTGTACGTTCAGGCGCATGACGAGCGCGTCGATGTTGCCCGGCTGGTAGTAGCCGCGGCGGAAGCCGATCGGTTCGAAGCCGAAGCGCTCGTACAGCTTCTGGGCGCGGGTGTTGTCCACGCGCACCTCGAGCAGGACCTCGTCGCACTCGAAGGCGGTGGCGTGCTGGAGCAGGTCCGTCAGCAGCCGGGCGCCGAGCCCGGTGCCCCACTGGTCGCGGGCGACGGCGATGGTCTGTACGTCGCCGAGTCCGCCGGCCGCCGCGAGCCCCGCGTACCCCACCAGCCGGCCATCGGCTTCGGCGACGACATAGCGGCGAGTGGCGTGCGGGCCGCGCGCGTGGGCGAGCTCGGACCAGAACATGCCCTCCGACCAGGCGTCGTCGGGGAACAGCTCCCGTTCCAGCTCCAGCACCGGCGCGATGTCCCACCAGCGCATCTCGCGAAGCACCGCGGTCACGTCGGTCACTTCGGGGTGACCACCTTGTAGTTCTTCGGCACCTGGGCGTCGGGGCGGCGCAGGTACAGCGGCCGCGGGTCGAGGAAGTCCGCGCCCGCCTTCAGCCGCTCGGCCGCCAGCGCGGCGAGCGCGGCCGCCGACTGGTGCTCGGGGTCGCGGGCGTCCGGGAACACCTCGCCGTACAGCCGCGCGCCCGCGCCGACCGCCGGGAGGCCGGCGACCTGTCCGGCGATGTCGGCGGGCCGGTCGACGGCGGGGCCGGTCGCGCGCGTACGGCAGTTGTCGTACCGCGCCCAGTAGACCTCCTTGCGGCGCGCGTCCGACGCCACGACGAACGGCTCGTCGAGCCCGGAGGCGTACGCGAGTCCGTCGAGGGTGCACAGGCCGTGCACCGGTACGCCGCCGAGCGCCGACGCGAAGGTGGCCGCGGTCACCAGCCCGACCCTGAGTCCGGTGTACGGGCCGGGCCCGACGCCCACGACGATGCCGGTCACGGCGTCGAGCTTCAGCCCGGCCTCGTGGAAGACCCGGTGGACGGCAGGCAGCAGCAGCTCCCCGTGGCGGCGGGCGTCCACCTGGGTGGACTCGGAGAGGACGGAGTCCCCGTCATGGAGGGCGACGGTGACGGCGGGTGTGGCGGTATCCATGGCGAGCAAGAGCACGCAAACAGCCTACGGCTCCGTGGCGGCGGGCACGGCGCCACGGTCCACGCGCGCGTTCCTGCTACGGTCACACCGCATACGTACGTGGGAGAGGTGGGCAGCAGCGTGGCAAGGAGCAGCTCGGGATTCGTGGCCGGGCTCACCGCGGCGGCCGTGGCCGCGGTCGCCTTCCTCGCCTACCAGGCGTCGGCCAACGTCCCCGCCGACCTGTCGGACACGTCTCCCGCCCCGGCCGCCTCGCCGTCGGCCCCGGCGCCGGGCGGCGTGCCGAAGCAGCCGGCCGACCCCGCGCTCGCACTGCCGAAGCAGTCGGGCACGGGTGTACGGGTGGTGTACTCGCTCGGCGAGCGGCGGGTGTGGCTGGTGGGCGAGCAGGACACGGTGACGCGCACGTTCCCGGTGATGCCGAGCACGGTCAACCCGGCCCCGGGCACGTACGCCGTGACGTCCCGCTCCGGCACGGTGCCCGGCTCCGACGGCGTCCAGATCGAGCACGTCGTGCGGTTCACGAGCGTCGACGGCGTGACGATCGGCTTCAGCGCGGCGGTCGACGGCTCGATGGCGAGCCCGGACCCGACGCGCCGGACGGGCGGGATCCGCATGCAGCGGGTGGACGGGAACGCGATGTGGACGTTCGCGACGGTCAACTCGAAGGTCGTCGTCGTCCCCTGACCGACTGACCCCACCCCGCGGCGCCCCAGCCCCGGAGCGCCGCCCTGACTGGCTCGCCAGCCCGTGAGCCCCTGGGCGCAGCCCCGGCTCGGCCACCCCGCCCCATGCCCGCGACCCCGGCACCCTGCGGCCCCTGGGCGTACGCGACCCTGGGCGCCTCGGACTCACGCCATCCGGGCGGGCGCACAGCCCCGGACGCGGTACGCGCCCTTCGGCGGCGCGCGGCCGTGGGCGGCACGCAGCCCGGACGCGGTACGCGCCTCTCGGGCGGTACGGCGGCCGGACGTGGCACGCGGCCTTGGGCCCCACGCGGCCTTGGTGCACGCAGGCGTGGGCGGCACGCAGGCGTGGGCGGCACGCGGTCCCGGGCCCTCACCCAGCCCCCGCGCCACTGAGCCCTGGGCGGGCACGTGGCGTGGGGTGTCACGCAGCCCGGTGCGGCACGGCGCCCTGGGGGTGCGCGACAGGCAGCGGGACCGCGCACGCGGGTACATGCGGGGGCTTACACAGGCGGTACGGCGCCGTGACGGGCGCCGGCCTCACGCGGAGCGACCTGCGCGGGTACGCCACGCCCCGGCCGCGGCGTAAGCGGGTGCGCCGCGCGCGCCGCTCGGCGCACCGACGCGCCCCCTACGCCGCCCTGCGCCGTTCCGGCGCCGGCTCGCGCGGGGCGCGGACGTCGCGTACGTCCCGCGAGCCGTCCTCGTCCCGCACGTCGTCGTCAGCGGCGGCGGCATCGGCCCGGGGTGGTGTGGAGACGGCGCTGGCCGCCGCGCACGAGGCCAGCAGATCGCGCATCGACACATCCTGCTGCTTCGACGTCGGCATGGTCGCCTCCTCGGGCTCCGGGGGCAGGCGTAGTTAGGTAGACCTAACCAGGTCCTGGTATCCATGTGACCACGCCTCGGAGGTACGGCGCAACATTATGCCGACGTCTTGTCGGAAAGTACGGCGCGCGGTGGTCCGGCGGTCACCCCAGCGCCAGGTCCACGCCCGCCCAGCGCGCCCCGTACCCCGTCAGCGTCACGACCCGCCGCTCGTCGTCCGTGGAGCCGACGACCCGGTGGATGACCACGTGCAGCCGGTCCTCCGTGAGGTCCTCCACCTTGCCCTCGCCCCACTCCACGACCACCACCGAGTCGGGCAGCGACACGTCGAGGTCGAGGTCCTCCATCTCGTCGAGCCCGCCGCCCAGGCGGTAGGCGTCGACGTGGACGAGCGCGGGGCCGCCCACCAGCGACGGGTGGACGCGGGCGATGACGAACGTGGGGGACGTCACCGCGCCGCGCACCCCCAGGCCCTCGCCGAGCCCGCGCGTCAGTGTCGTCTTGCCGGCGCCGAGCTCGCCGGTGAGCATGACGAGGTCACCGGGGCGCAGCAGTTCGGCGAGCGTGCGGCCCAGCTCCTGCGTCTGCTCAGGTGCGTGGAGGGTGAATCGGGCGACGGGGCCGGCGGGCTCAGCCGCCGGGCTGTGCGGTGCTTCCATACGTGCCAACGTTAGTCGCTGACGGTACGGCGCCCACCCGTACCAGCAGGTCCGCGAGCCGGTCGGTGACCGCCTCCGGGTGCTCCAGCATCACCAGGTGCCCGCCGTCGGGCACTATGACCAGCTCGGCGTCCGGCAGCAGGTCGGCGATCGCCTCCGTGTGGGAGCTGGGCGTGACCAGGTCCTGGTCGCCGGCGAGCGCCAGCACCGGCACCTCGGCGAAGATGCTCAGCGCCTCCGCCTTGTCGTGCTCGGTGAACGCCGGGTAGAACTCGGCGACCACGTCGATGGGCGTCCCCTCGATCATCCGCTCGGCGAACCGGGCGACCGCCGGGTCCACGTCCTTCGACGAGAACGAATAGCGCTTGATGAGCCCCGCGAACAGATCCGCCGTGGCCCGGCGGCCCCGTTCCACCAGCTCCGCCTGCGAGCCCAGCGCCCGCAGCACACCCGGCAGCACCCGGCGTACGGCGTTCACGCCCGCGACCGGCAGCCCGTAGTTGACCTCGCCGAGGTTGCCGCACGACGTACCGACGAAGGCGACGCCGACGACCCGCTCGCGGATCAGCTCCGGGTACTGCTCGGCCAGCGCCATCACCGTCATGCCGCCCATCGAGTGCCCCACCAGCACCAGCGGCCCCTCGGGGGCGGCCGCGTCGACGACCGCCTTCAGGTCGCGGCCGAGCTGGTCGATGGAGACCGGCACCCGGTCGGGCCCGCGCTGGGCGGCGCCGCGCCCGGAACGGCCGTGGCTGCGCTGGTCCCAGTGGACCGTACGGACCAGCCCGCGCAGGGCGGCGCGCTGGAAGTGCCAGGAGTCCTGGTTGAGGCAGTAGCCGTGGCTGAAGACGACCGTGACGGGGGCGGGCTCCCGGCGCCCGAAGAGCCGGCGGCGGCGCGGCGCGCCGGACTCCGCCTCCACCTCGTCGACCTCGTAGTACAGCTCGGTGCCGTCGTCGGCCTCGGCCCGGCCCGGGGTGCCGCGCAGCGAGCCGTACGGGCCGGCGGCGTCCAGCGCGAGGCGCGCTTTGCGGCGCATGCCGCGCCCGACGGTGAGCCGTTCGAGGGCGACACCGGCCGCCGCGCCCGCCGCGATCACTCCTATCGCGGCCCCGGCGAAACCGGCGCGGCGCCAATTGCCGGCCGCGCCGGCCGCCGCGGAAATCGCTTCCGCCGCGTCCACCGAACTGGTCTCACTCACTACGGCTGCTCCTCTGGCTCCCGCTACTCGTTCAGGTAGACGCGTGGTACCCGCGAACCGATGCGCGTCACGATCTCGTACGCGATCGTGTCCGCGGCGCGTGCCCAGTCCTCGGCGGTCGGCTCACCGTCATCACCTGCCCCGAAGAGCACGGCTTGTGCACCGGGCTCGACGGCGTCCCCCTGGAGGTCGACGACGAACTGGTCCATCGCGACCCGCCCGGCCACCGTCCGCACCTTGCCGCCGACCAGCACCGGGCCGCGTCCGGACGCGTGGCGCGGGATGCCGTCGGCGTACCCGAGGGGGACGAGACCGAGGGTGGTGGCGCGCTCGGTGACGTAGTGGTGCCCGTAACTGACGCCGTGGCCGGGCGGTACGTCCTTGACGAGTGCGACGCTCCCCACCAGCCGCATGACGGGCCGCAGCCCGAAGCCGGCCGCGGTCCCGAGCTCCGGGCTGGGCGAGACGCCGTACATCGCGATGCCGGGCCGTACGAGGTCGAAGTACGTCTCCGGGAGGGTGAGCGTGGCCGGGGAGTTGGCCATGTGCCGCACCTCGGGCTCGACGCCCGCCTTCTCGGCGTACGTCAGCATCTCGTGGAACGTCTCCAGCTGGGCGCCGATGGAGGGGTGGCCTGGCTCGTCGGCGCACGCGAAGTGCGACCAGATGCCGGTGACGCGGAGGAGGCCCTGGGCCTGGGCCGTGAGGGCCTCGCCGACGAGCCGGGGCCAGTCGGCGGGCTGGCAGCCGTTGCGGCCGAGCCCGGTGTCGGCCTTGAGCTGGACGCGCGCCGGCTGTGCGGTCCGGCGCGCGGCCTCCTTGACCTCGTCCAGGGCCCACATGCCGCTCACGGTCATGTCCAGGCCGGCCCGGATGCCCTCGTCCCAGGGGTCCCCGGGGGTCCACAGCCAGCACAGGACGGGCGCGTCGATCCCGGCGGCCCGCAGCGCGAGCGCCTCGTGCGGCGTGGCGGTGCCGAGCCAGGTGGCCCCGGCCTCCAGCGCCGCCCGCGCGCAGGGCACGGCCCCGTGCCCGTACGCGTCGGCCTTCACGACGCCCATGACCTGAACGTCCGTCCCCACGCGCCCCCGCAGGGCACGCACATTGGCGCGCAACGCCCCGAGATCGATCTCGGCGCGGGCGCGAAGGGTCTGCGGTGTCTCACTCATCGCGCCCAGTCTCTCAGGTGCGCGTCCCGGTCCGGCCGCCCCAGGCTGTCGGCCCCATCACGCCCCCCGCACGTCCCGCCACGCCCCCGGGAGCGCCTCCGTGACGTCGTACGCCGCGATGGGGGCGTCGCGGGAGGCGCGGCGGGCTGCCAGGCCGTGGAGGTAGGCGGCGGCCGAGGCGGCGTCGCGCGCGGCGAGACCGGCGGCCAGCAGGGAGCCCGCGAGGCCCGACAGGACGTCGCCGCTGCCGGCGGTGGCGAGCCAGGGCGTGCCCGTGGGGTTGACGCGTACCGGGCCGTCGGCCGAGGCGACGAGGGTCGTCGAGCCTTTGAGCAGCACCGTCGCCCCGTAGCGTCCCGCCAGCTCCCGGACCGCCTCCAGGCGCCGCGACTCCACGTCCTCCCGGGCGGTGCCCAGGAGTGCCGCCGCCTCGCCCGCGTGCGGGGTGAGGACCGTGGGCGCCGGGCGGGAGCGCACCGCCGAGGGGTCGAGGTTCCGCAGTCCGTCGGCGTCCACCAGGACGGGGACGTCCGAGCCGAGGACGTCGTCCACGCCCGGCGTGTCGCCCAGGCCCGGGCCGATCACCCACGCCTGGACGCGCCCCGCCTTCCCGGGACGCCCCGCGTGCACCAGCGTCTCCGGGTGGCGCGCGAGCACCGCGTCGGCGGCCGGCCCGACGTACCGCACCGCCCCGGCGCCGCCCCGCAGCGCGCCCGACACCGCGAGGACCGCCGCACCGGGGTAGCGCGCCGAGCCGGCGACGACACCGACCACGCCGCGCCGGTACTTGTCGCTCTCCCCCAGCGGGACGGGCAGCAACCGCGCCACGTCCACGTGCTGGAGGGCCTCCACGTCCGGCGCCGAAGGGAGGGCGAGGCCGATGTCCACGAGCCGCAGCGCCCCGGCGTACTCCCGCGCCGGATCGATCAACAGCCCCGGCTTGTACGCCCCGAACGTCACCGTCGCGTCCGCCCGCACCGCCTCCCCGTGCACCTCCCCCGTGTCGGCGTCCACGCCGCTCGGCAGGTCGACGGCCACCACCACGGCACCGGAGTCCCGCGCCGCCCGCACCACGGGAACCGCCTCCGGCCGCAGCCCGCCGCGCCCGCCGATCCCGGTGATGCCGTCCAGGACGAGGTCGGCCCCGCCCAGGACGGCATACGGGTCCTCCACGACATGCCCGCCGGCCCCGGTCAGCGCCGCCAGCCCGCCCTCGTGGGCGCGCGAGCCGAGCTGCACCGCCGACACGCGCGCCCCTCGGCGCGCCAGCCGGGCGCCCGCGTACAGCGCGTCGCCCCCGTTGTCGCCGCTGCCGACGAGCAGCACCACCCGGGCGCCGTACACCCGGCCGAGCAGCCCGGCGCACGCGGCGGCCAGCCCCGCCGCCGCCCGCTGCATCAGCGCGCCGTCCGGCAGCGTCGCCATCAACGCGGCCTCGGCGGCCCGTACGGTCTCCACTCGGTAAGCGGTACGCATGGGCTCAACCCTCCGCGATCACCACGGCCGACGCCACCCCCGCGTCATGGCTGAGCGACACGTGCCAGTGCCGTACGCCCAGCTCGGCGGCGCGCGCCGCGACCGTGCCCCGCACCCGCAGCCGGGGCTGCCCGCTGTCCTCGACGTACACCTCCGCGTCCGTCCAGTGCAGCCCGGCCGGCGCGCCGAGCGCCTTCGCGATCGCCTCCTTGGCCGCGAACCGCGCCGCGAGCGAGGCGATACCGCGCCGCTCCCCGCTCGGCAGCAGCAACTCCCGCTCCAGGAACAGCCGCTGCGCCATGTGCGGCGTACGCTCCATCGCCGCCGCGAACCGGTCGATCTCCGCCACGTCGATCCCCACCCCGATGATCATTCGACGGTGACCGACTTCGCCAGGTTGCGCGGCTGGTCCACCTCGTTGCCCCGTACCGTCGCCAGCTCGCAGGCGAAGACCTGCAACGGCACCGTCGACACCATCGGCTGCAGCAGCACCGGGGTCGCCGGGACACGGATCAGATGGTCCGCGTAGGGCGTCACCGCCTCGTCCCCCTCCTCCGCGATCACGATCGTGCGGGCGCCGCGCGCCCGGATCTCCTGGATGTTCGACACGATCTTGTCGTGCAGCACCGACCGGCCCCGCGGCGACGGCACCACGACGACGACCGGCAGGTCCTCCTCGATCAGCGCGATCGGCCCGTGCTTCAGCTCACCGGCCGCGAAGCCCTCCGCGTGCATGTACGCGAGCTCCTTGAGCTTCAACGCGCCCTCCAGCGCCACCGGATAGCCCACGTGCCGCCCCAGGAACAGCACGGTGTTCTTGTCCGCCAGCGACCGCGCCAGCTCCCGCACCGGCTCCATGGTCTCCAGGACCCGGTCGACGTCGTCGGCGATCCGCGCCAGGTCCTTGACGACCGCCCGGATCTCGTCGCCCCACTTCGTCCCCCGCAACTGCCCCAGATACAGCGCCAGCAGGTACACGGCCACGAGCTGCGTCAGGAACGCCTTGGTGGACGCGACCGCCACCTCCGGGCCGGCGTGCGTGTACAGCACGCCGTCCGACTCACGCGGGATCGTCGAACCGTTGGTGTTGCAGATCGCCAGCACCCGCGCGCCCTGGGCGCGGGCGTGCCGCAGCGCCATCAGGGTGTCCATGGTCTCGCCGGACTGCGAGATCGCGATCACCAGCGTCCGGTGGTCCAGGATCGGGTCCCGGTAGCGGAACTCGCTCGCCAGCTCCACCTCGCACGGGATGCGGGTCCAGTGCTCGATGGCGTACTTGGCGATCAGCCCGGCGTGGAACGCCGTCCCGCACGCCACGACGACCACCTTGTGCGCCTCGCGCAGCACCTCGTCGGGGATCCGCAGCTCGTCCAGCGTCAGCGCGCCCCCGGCGTCGATCCGGCCCAGGAGCGTGTCGGCGACCGCCTTCGGCTGCTCGGCGATCTCCTTGAGCATGAAGTAGTCGTACCCCCCCTTCTCGGCCGCCGAGGCGTCCCAGTCCACGTGGTACGCGTGTACGTCGGCGGGCGCCCCGTCGAAGTCGGTGACCGTCACCCCGTCCCGGCGCAGCTCCACCACCTGGTCCTGCCCCAGCTCGATCGCGGACCGGGTGTGGGCGATGAACGCGGCCACGTCCGAGGCGAGGAACGCCTCGCCCTGCCCGACCCCCACCACCAGCGGCGAGTTGCGCCGCGCGCCGACGACCACGTCCGGCTGGTCGGCGTGCACGGCGACGAGGGTGAAGGCGCCCTCCAGCCGCCGGCACACCAGCCGCATCGCCTCCGCCAGGTCGCCGCAGGACGAGAACCACTCGGCCAGCAGGTGGGAGACGACCTCGGTGTCCGTCTCGGACTCCAGGGTGTGCCCCCGCTCGGCCAGTTCGGCGCGCAGCGGCGCGAAGTTCTCGATGATGCCGTTGTGGACGACGGCGACCCGCCCGGCATTGTCGAGGTGCGGGTGCGCGTTGGCGTCGGTCGGCCCGCCGTGCGTGGCCCACCGGGTGTGCCCGATCCCCGCGTTGCCGGTCGGCAGGGGCCGGCTGTCCAGCTCCTTCTCCAGGTTGACGAGCTTGCCCGCCTTCTTCGCCGCGGCCATCGAGCCGTCGGCGAGCACCGCGACACCGGCCGAGTCGTAGCCCCGGTACTCGAGCCGCTTGAGGCCCGCGATCACCACATCAAGCGCCGACTGCCCGCCGACGTAACCCACGATTCCGCACATGCCGACGAGCCTAAAGCCGCCCGCCCCCTCAGGTCCGCAAGGCCGACCGAGCAGGACCGAGCAGGACCGGGTACGACCACCCGCGACCGGGTCAGGCCTTCGCGCGGTACGCCCGCATGGCCAGCGGGTAGAAGACGACGGCTATGCCCGCCGCCCATATCAGCGACCACAGCAGCGGCCGCCCCACCTCGCCGCCCAGCAGCAGACCGCGGAACGCGTCCGACAGATGCGTCACCGGGTTGACGTGCACCCAGGCCTGGAGCCAGCCGGGCATCGTGTCGACCACGACGAACGCGCTGCTGGTGAAGGTGATCGGGAAGATCAGCGTGAAGCCGAAGGCCTGCACCTTCTCCGCGTCACCCGCCAGCATCCCGACGAGCACCGCGCACCACGACACGGCCGCCGCGAAGACCACGAGCAGCAGGGCTCCCGCCAGGAACCCGCCCAGGCCACCGGTGATGCGGAAGCCGAGCGCCACGCCGAGGCCGATCATCAGCAGCATGGCCCACAGGTGCTTGGCCAGGTCGGCGGTGATCCGGCCGATCAGCGGCGCGGACCGGGCTATCGGCAGGCTCCGCAACCGGTCGAACACCCCTTTGGTCAGGTCGGTGTTGAGGGCCATCGCCGTGTAGATGGTCATGAACAGCGTGTTCTGGACGATGATCCCGGGCAGCGCGTACTTCAGGTACGCGTCCGGCGACCCGGCCATCTGCCCGCCCATCACATACGTGAAGAGGAACACGAACATGATCGGCGTGATGCTGTAGTCGACGAGTTCCAGCGGGTTGTGCTTGACGGCCACCAGGCTCCGCCACGCCATCGTGGCGGTCTGCCGCAGGCCGGCGCCCGGCCGCACCCGGCCGCTCGCGGTCAGGGGCGCGCCGATCGTCGTGGCGGTCATGCCGAACTCACCACCTTCTCGATGTCGCTGTCATCGGGTTCCACCTCCGCGGCGCCGGTCTCCGCCTCCGCCCGGTGCCCGGTCAGGGCCAGGAAGACCTCGTCCAGCGACGAGCGGCGCAGCGTCAGCTCGCCCACCGCGATCCCCGCCCCGTCCAGCCGCCGTACGACGGCGGGCATCAGCTCCGGACCGTTCACCGGTGCCGTGATCACGTCCCCCTCGATCTTCGTCTGCCGGCCGGCCGCCTCGGCCACCAGCGCGTGCGCGCCCGCCAGGTCGTGCGCCCGCACCGGCCGGACCTGGAGCACCTGGCCGCCCACCTGGGACTTCAGCTCGTCGGGCGTGCCCTCGGCGATGACCCGGCCCTTGTCGATCACCACGATGTTGTCGGCGAGCATGTCCGCCTCGTTCAAATACTGCGTCGTCAGCAGGGCCGTCACCCCCTCGGCGACCAGGCCGCGCAGCATGTCCCACAGCTCGCCGCGGCTGCGCGGGTCCAGGCCCGTGGTCGGCTCGTCGAGGAACAGGATCCGCGGCCGCCCCACCAGGCTCGCCGCCAGGTCCAGCCTGCGCCGCATACCGCCCGAGTACGTCTTCACCGCGCGCCCCGCCGCGTCGGCCAGCCCGAACCGGTCCAGCAGCTCCGCGGCCCGCGCCCTGGCCTCCCGCCTCGGTATCCCCAGCAGCCGCCCGATCAGCAGCAGGTTCTCCGTGCCCGTCAGGTTCTCGTCGACCGCCGCGTACTGCCCGGTCAAGCCCACGAGCGAGCGCACCCGCCCCGCCTCCCGCACCACGTCGTGCCCGGCGACCAGCGCCCGGCCGGCGTCGGGCTCCAGCAGCGTGGCGAAGATCCGTACGGCCGTGGTCTTCCCCGCCCCATTGGGCCCCAGCAGCCCCAGCACCGTCCCGGTACGGGCGGCCAGGTCCACCCCGTCCAGCGCCCGGGTCTCCTTGAACCGTTTGGCCAGGCCTTCCGCCTGGATCGCATAGGTCATGGGACTGATCCCCTCGGCTCGGGTCGTACCACGCGGACGCCGCAGTCCCGACGCCCACCTTCCCCACAACTGTGACGCACGCCACTGACATTCCAGCCGTCGCGAGGACGGACGAGGGTGACCGAGCACACGACCCACAACACCTCCGCAAGCACGACAATGGCCGTGTGATCACTTCGCCGCCACGCAGCGCCGCCGCCCACCGCCGTGCGGAGGCCACTCCATACGTCGACCTCACCCGCGAGGAGTGGAGCGCGCTGCGGGACAAGACGCCGCTGCCCCTCACCGCCGAGGAAGTCGAGCGGCTGCGCGGTCTCGGCGACGTCATCGACCTCGACGAGGTCCGCGACATCTACCTCCCGCTCTCCCGCCTCCTCAACCTGTACGTCGGCGCCACCGCCAATCTGCGCGGCGCCCTCAACACGTTCCTCGGCGAGAAGAGCGCCCAGCGCGGCACCCCGTTCGTCATAGGGGTCGCCGGCTCCGTCGCCGTCGGCAAGTCCACCGTCGCCCGGCTCCTCCAGGCGCTGCTCGCCCGCTGGCCCGAGCACCCGCGCGTGGAGCGGGTCACCACCGACGGGTTCCTCCTCCCCATGAAGGAGCTCCAGGAACGCGGCCTGATGTCCAGGAAGGGCTTCCCCGAGTCGTACGACCGGCGCGCCCTGACCCGGTTCGTCGCCGACATCAAGGCGGGCAAGGACGAGGTCACCGCCCCCGTCTACTCCCACCTGATCTACGACATCGTCCCCGGCGAGCGCCTCACGGTCCGGCGCCCCGACATCCTGATCGTCGAGGGCCTCAACGTCCTCCAGCCCGCGCTGCCCGGCAAGGACGGCCGCACCCGCGTCGGGCTCGCCGACTACTTCGACTTCTCGGTGTACGTCGACGCGCGCCCCGAGGACATCGAGGCCTGGTACCTGAATCGTTTCCGCAAGCTGCGCGCCACCGCGTTCCAGAACCCCTCCTCGTACTTCCAGAAGTACACCCGGGTCAGCGAGGAAGAGGCCCTGGACTACGCCCGTACCATGTGGCGGACCATCAACAAGGTGAACCTGCTGGAGAACGTGGCGCCGACGCGCGGGCGTGCCACCCTCGTCGTACGCAAGGGCCCGGACCACAAGGTCCAGCGCCTGTCCCTCCGCAAGCTCTGAAAGGGTCCCGGCCGTGCTGCACCTGCGCCTGATCGTCCCGGCCGACCGCACGGACGAGGTGGTCGGCACCATCGAGAAGACGGTCGGCACGACCCACCTCGCCGTCATCCCCGGCGCCGCCCGCGACCCGGCCGGCGACCTCGTCCTGTGCGACGTGGCGCGCGAGGCCGGCGACGAGCTGATCGCCGACCTGTGCGCCCTGGGCATCGACAAGTCCGGCTCGATCGCCGTCGAGGACATCGGCCTGTCGCTGTCGAAGCACGCGGAGAAGGCCGAGAAGGACGCGCCGGGCGAGGGCGCGGACGCGGTGCTGTGGGAGCAGCTCCAGGGCGCCACGCACGAGGAGTCGACGCTCAGCGTCACCTACGTGGCGTTCCTGACGCTCGCCACGATGATCGCGGCCTGTGGCGTGGTGCTGGACAACGCCATCCTGATCGTGGGCGCGATGACGGTTGGCCCGGAGTTCGGCCCGCTGGCCGGTATCTGTACGGCGCTGGTGCAGCGCCGGCCGCGCCTTGCCGTACGGTCGCTGGCCGCCCTGATCGTGGGCTTCGCGGCGGCCATGGCGCTGACGGTGCTGTTCAGCCTGGCCATGGACGCGCTGGGCCTGTTCACCGAGGACCTGCTGCGCGGCGACCGCCCCAACACCGGGTTCATCTACGCGCCGGACTGGTTCTCGTTCGTCGTCGGCCTCCTCGCGGGCGCCGCCGGCACCCTGTCGCTCACCTCCGCGAAGTCCGGCGCGCTGGTCGGCGTGGCCATCTCGGTCACCACCGTCCCGGCGGCGGCCAACGCCGCCGTGGCGCTCGGGTACGGCAACTTCGGCCAGACCAAGGGCTCCGTCGAGCAGCTCCTGCTGAACCTGCTGGCGATCGTGCTCGCCGGCACACTGACGCTGCTGACGCAGAAGTACTTTTGGGCCAGGCAGCGCCGCCGTACGCAGCCGGCCTGACGGTACGCGAAAGGGGCGTCCCACCGGCAACGGCGGGGCGCCCCTTCACGTCGGTGGACTAGCCCAGCGCGGACTTCACCACGTCCGCGAGCTCCCCGGCGACCGAGCGGGCCTGCTCGATGTCGGCGGCCTCGACCATGACGCGCACCAGCGGCTCGGTGCCCGAGGGGCGCAGCAGTACGCGGCCGGTGCTGCCCAGCCGGCGCTCGGCGTCCGCGACGGCGGTACCCAGCTCGGAGGAGGTCTTCACCCGCGTCTTGTCGACGTCCTTGACGTTGATCAGGACCTGCGGCAGCCGCTCCATGACCCCGGCCAGCTCGGCCAGCGACCGCCCGGTCGCCGCCACGCGCGCGGCGAGCAGCAGACCGGTCAGGGTGCCGTCGCCGGTGGTGGCGTGGTCGAGGACGATGACGTGCCCGGACTGCTCGCCGCCGAGCGCGTAGCCGTGCTCCTTCATCGACTCCAGTACGTAACGGTCGCCGACCGCCGTCTGCACGAGCTGGAGGCCCTCGCGCTCCATGGCGAGCTTGAAGCCCAGGTTCGACATGACGGTGGCGACGACGGTGTCACCGCGCAGCGTGCCCGCCTCGCGCATCGCCAGCGCCAGTACGGCCAGGATCTGGTCGCCGTCGACCTCCTCGCCCGTGTGGTCCACGGCCAGGCAGCGGTCGGCGTCGCCGTCGTGGGCGATGCCGAGGTCCGCGCCGTGCTCGACGACGGCGGCCTTCAGCATCTCCAGGTGGGTGGAGCCGCAGCCGTCGTTGATGTTGAGCCCGTCGGGGGTGGCGCCGATGGTGATGACCTCGGCCCCGGCCTGCTGGAACGCGGCGGGCGACACTCCGGACGCGGCACCGTGCGCCTCATCGAGGACGATCTTGAGCCCGTCGAGCCGGTTCGGCAGGACGCTGAGCAGGTGGGCGACGTACTGGTCGAAGCCCTCCTTGTAGTCGGCGATCCGGCCGACCCCGCCGCCGGTCGGCCGGTCCCACGGCTCACCGGTGCGGTGCTGCTCGTAGACGGCCTCGATACGGTCCTCCAGCTCGTCGGCCAGCTTGTGGCCGCCGCGCGCGAAGAACTTGATGCCGTTGTCCGGCATGGCGTTGTGGCTGGCGGAGAGCATCACGCCCAGGTCGGCACCGAGCGCGCCCGTCAGGTACGCGACGGCCGGCGTCGGCAGCACGCCCACCCGCATGACGTCCACGCCCGCGCTCGCGAGGCCCGCCACGACGGCGGCCTCCAGGAACTCTCCCGACGCACGCGGGTCCCGCCCGACCACGGCGGTCGGCCGGTGTCCTTCAAAGGTCCCCGCTTCGGCGAGCACGTGCGCCGCCGCGACCGACAGACCGAGCGCGAGCTCCGCCGTCAGATCCGCGTTGGCGACACCGCGCACACCATCCGTGCCGAAGAGTCGTCCCACAGCTGTCCTCCGAGTTACTCCGAAAAAGCAAGGTGAAGCGTATAGACGTACGCCCCGGCAGCACGAAGGTGCCGCCGGGGCGTACGTTGAGCAGACCGAGCAGGCGTGATTAGCGCTTGCTGTACTGCGGGGCCTTACGGGCCTTCTTGAGACCGGCCTTCTTGCGCTCGACCGCACGGTCGTCGCGGCTCAGGAAGCCGGCCTTCTTCAGCGGACCGCGGTTGTTGTCCACGTCCGCCTCGTTCAGCGCGCGGGCCACGCCGAGGCGCAGGGCGCCGGCCTGACCGGAGACGCCGCCACCCGAGATGCGGGCGATGACGTCGTAGCGGTTGTCGAGCTCGAGCACCTTGAAGGGCTCGTTGACTTCCTGCTGGTGCACCTTGTTCGGGAAGTAGTCCTCGAGGGTGCGACCGTTGATCTTCCACTTGCCGGTGCCCGGAACGATCCGGACGCGGGCGATGGCGTTCTTGCGGCGGCCCAGGCCGGCGGCCGGCTGCGGCTCGCCGAAGCGGGACGCGAGGGACTCCGAGGTGTACTCACCCTCGACGGGGACCTCGGACTCGAAGGTGGTGACCTCGGCGTAGGTCTCCTCGCCCTCGATGGGGTTCTCAACAGTGGTCTCGGCCACGATGCTCCTCAGATTCTTTTCGTCTTAGGGGGTGGCCGGACTTACTGCGCGACCTGGGTGATCTCGAACGGGACCGGCTGCTGGGCAGCGTGCGGGTGGTTCTCGCCCGCGTAGACCTTCAGCTTCGAGAGCATCTGACGGCCAAGGGAGTTCTTCGGGAGCATGCCCTTGACGGCCTTCTCAACAGCCTTCTCGGGGTTCTTCTCGAGCAGCTCGTCGTAGCGGACGGAGCGCAGACCACCCGGGTAACCGGAGTGGCGGTACGCCATCTTCTGGGTCCGCTTGTTGCCGGACAGGTGCACCTTGTCGGCGTTGATGATGATGACGAAGTCACCGGTGTCAACGTGCGGTGCATAGATCGGCTTGTGCTTGCCCCGCAGAAGGGTGGCGGCGGTGGTCGCCAGACGGCCCAGGACGATGTCCTGCGCGTCGATGATGTGCCACTGGCGCGTCACATCGCCGGGCTTGGGGCTGTACGTACGCACGGTCGTAGCCTTCGCTTCTTCAGTGAGTGGGTCCTGACAAGGCCACCCGGACGATCACGACAGCCTTGACGGCACGTCGGGGACGCAACCCGAGTGCCAGTCGCTGGTCATCGGCCCGGTGGACCGGCGTAACGGCCTCTCACGTGAGAACGAGCAAGCCAATACGCATAACGAACCAGAAGGATACGCCGCGTGCCCCGGATGGGTCAAAACAGCCGCGCCCACCCCCGTCCACGGCGCGCAACTCGGGGCCGTCCACGCGCTGCCCCGGGCCGTACGCGCGGTCAGGGCGCGCCGAGTGCCTTGGCCAGGAACTGCGCCTCGTTGCGGCCCAGTGCCGTGGCGATGGGCATCCGGGCGCCGGAGATCCGCTCCATGATCTTAGGGGCGGCGAGCAGGCGCTTGTCGCCCTGGACGAACGCCAGCCGGTCCCCGGGTTCCGGCCGCCCGGTCACGCGGCCGGTGAGCTCGGTCCACTTCGCGCGGTCGGCCTCCTGGAACGTGACGTCGACGACCCAGCCCATGCCGTTCGCCTTGTCCTCGTAGGCCCGCACGGCCGTGAAACTGCGTACCGTCATCCCGTCCCCGGTGGTGATCACGCAGCTCTGGCGGTCGTCGGACGTGTACGCCCGGCCCTCCGGCGCCCCCTCCGGGCACACCCCGAAGGACTCCGACTCCACCGGGAGGATGCGGACCGGCTGGTCGGGCAGCCCCGCGGCCCCCGCCTCCCCGTCGGCGGCCCACGGCTCCAGCACCAGCAGGCCTGCCAGGGCGAGCGCCAGCGCCACCGCGCCACCGGCCCACCACCGCGCGCCCACCCGGCGCCGTGAGGCGGCCGGGGCGGCCGGGGCGGTCACCGCGGGGGCGAAGCGCGCGGTCGGGGGCGGCGGCGCCACGGGCCCGGTCGGCGCGTCCGGCTCGACCCTCCGGCGGGCCTCCTCCACGGCTCGGGTACGCCGCTCCCGGTGCCGTTCGATGGCCGCCAGCCACCGCGCGTCGAGCCAGTCGGCGCCGCCCCGCGCGTCCGGCCGCTGCCCCAGCCGCGCCCCGCACAGGGCGAGGACGTCCGCCGGGGTGGGCCGCTCGGCCGGGTCCAGGGCCAGGCAGGGCAGGACGAGCGGCTCCAGCTCGCGCGGCAGCCCCGAGACGTCCAGCTCGCCCATGGCGGCCCGGACGAGCTGCTCCACGGCGGAGCCCGCCCCGCCGTCCCGGTACGGGGCGCGGCCCACCGCGAGGTGGAAGAGCGTGGCGCCCATCGAGAAGACGTCCGACGCCGGCGTGGTCGGCTCGCCTCGCGCCTGCTCGGGCGCCGCGTAGACGATCGTCCCGAGGGCCGTCTGCGTACGGGTCAGGTCACCGGCCTGCGAGATGCCGAAGTCGATGACCCGGGGGCCGTCCACCGGCAGCAGGACGTTGGACGGCTTGACGTCCCGGTGCACCAGGCCGGCCTCGTGAATGCTGACCAGGGCCTCGGCGATACCGGCGGCCACCCAGTACAGCGCGCCGCCCCTGAGCGGGCCGCAGCCGTCCACCAGGTCCCGCAGCGAGGGCGCCGGGACGTACTCGGTCGCCATCCACGGCACCGGCCCCGTCGCGTCGGCGTCGACCACGCTCGCGGTGTACACGCCGCGCACCCGCTGGGCGAGCGCCACCTCGCGGGCGAAGCGGCGCCGGTCCGCCGTGCCCGTCGGGCCGCCCGTGCCATCGGCGAGCAGCGTCTTGACCGCCACGGTCCGGCCGCCCGGCGAACGGGCCAGGTAGATACGGCCCATGCCGCCGCTGGCCAGCTCGGCCAGCACCGTGAACGGTCCCAGCCGGTGCCCCGGCCGCAGCGCGCCCCGAGCGTCCGTCACCCCGTCGCCATGCATGCCCGCCCGCCCCCAGGTCCGCCCGGCCCCGACACTGCGCGCACTGTACCGGTGACGCGCCATGCCGCTCCAGGAAACCGCTCCAGGAAACCGCCCCAGGAAACGGCGGACCGGCCGGCTAGCGCGCCCGCTCCACCCGGCGCTCGTCCCACACCGGCTCCGGCGTCTCCCGTACGACCCCGTCGGAGCCGAACACCAGGTACCGGTCGAAGGAGCGCGCGAACCAGCGGTCGTGCGTGACGGCCAGCACCGTCCCCTCGTACGCCTCCAGCCCCACCTGGAGGGCCTCCGCCGACTCCAGGTCCAGGTTGTCCGTCGGCTCGTCCAGGAGCAGCGCGGTGGTCCCGGCCAGCTCCAGCAGCAGGATCTGGAACCGCGCCTGCTGCCCGCCCGACAGCCGGTCGAAGACCTGGTCGCCCTGCCGCTCCAGCTCGTACCGCCGCAGCACGGACATCGCGCCGCCCCGGTCCTTGGCGTGCTCGGTCCACAGGATGTCGACCAGCGTGCGGCCCACCAGCTCCGGGTGGGCGTGGGTCTGGGCGAAGTGCCCGGGCACCACCCGCGCGCCGAGCTTCCACGTACCCGTGTGGGAGACGTCCTCCCCGGCCAGCAGCCGCAGGAAGTGGGACTTCCCGGACCCGTTCGACCCCAGCACGGCCACCCGATCCCCGTAGAAGACCTCCAGGGAGAAGGGCTTCATCAGGCCGGTCAGCTCCAGGTCCGCGCACGTCACGGCCCGCACCCCCGTACGCCCGCCCCGCAGCCGCATCCGGATGTCCTGCTCGCGCGGCGGCTCCGGCGGCGGACCGGCCTCCTCGAACTTCCGCAGCCGCGTCTGAGCGGCCGCGTACCGCGACGCCATCTCATGGCTGACCGACGCCGCCTGCCGCAGGTTCACCACCAGCCGCTTCAGCTGGGCGTGCTTCTCCTCCCAGCGCCGCTTCAGCTCCTCGAACCGCGCGAACCGCTCCCGCCGCGCCTCGTGGAACGTCCCGAAGCCCCCGCCGTGCACCCACACGTCCGACCCGGCCGGCCCCGGCTCCACCGCCACGATCTTCTCGGCGGCCCGCGCCAGCAGCTCCCGGTCGTGCGACACGAACAGCACGGTCTTACGGGTCTCGGCCAGCCGCTGCTCCAGCCACCGCTTGCCGGGGACGTCCAGATAGTTGTCCGGCTCGTCCAGGAGCAGCACCTCCTCGGGGCCGCGCAGCAGCGCCTCCAGGACCAGCCGCTTCTGCTCGCCCCCGCTCAGCGTGCGTACGTCACGGAACTGCGCCTTGTCGTACGGCACCCCCAGCGCCGCCGTCGTGCACATGTCCCAGACCGTCTCGGCCTCGTACCCGCGCGCCTCCGCCCAGTCGCTCAGCGCCTGCGCGTACGCCATCTGCGCCGCCTCGTCGTCCACGGTCAGGATCCGGTGCTCGGCGGCGTCCACCGCGGCCGCCGCCTCCCGGATCCGCGCCGGCGCGACCGACACCAGCAGGTCCCGCACGCTCCGCTCGTCCCGTACCGACCCGACGAACTGCGGCATCACGCCCAGCCCGCCCGACACGGTCACCGTGCCCCCGTGCGGCTGGAGGTCGCCCGAGATCAGCCGCAGCAACGTCGTCTTACCGGCCCCGTTCGCGCCGACGAGCGCCACCACCGCGCCCTCACCCACCCGGAACGACACATCACCGAGCAGCACCCGCCCGTCCGGCAGGTAGTACTCCAGATGCGCGACCTCTACATGTCCCATGGCCGCATTGTCTCCGGGGGCCGGGCCCCGCCCCAACCGGTTTAGGATGCGCGGCATGAGCTTTGGGGGACCCCAGTGGCCGCAGGAGCCGCACCACAGTCACCAGCAGCATCCGTACGCCCCGCCGCAGACCGGCGCCCCGGACTGGAGCGCCCTCGCCGAGGCCTCCGAGCGGCGTACGCGCCGCAGGCGCCTGCTGATCGCCGGCGGTGCCGTACTCGCCACCGCCCTGGTGGGCACCGTCATCGCGACGGCCATCGTCTCCACCAACAAGGCCGACGACGACGGCGCCAACCTCGCGGACACCACCAGCGGCACCCCGGAGCTGCCCACGGACACGGCCAAGCCGCAGCCGTCGTTCTCCTCGGTGGCGCCCCCACCCCCGCCGAACCCCATGGACTTCATCTCCACCGCCCAGAAGGACAAGGCGCCGCTCAGCGCCGACTCCCTCTTCCCCGGCAAGAAGCTCACCATGGGCGACCGCGTCTACGTCAAGGGCGCCACCGCCTCCACCACCAACTGCGCGGCCGCCGCGGAGGACGGCCTCGGCGCGGTCCTGGAGCGCAACGGCTGCGAGCGCGTGATCCGCGCCACGTACGAGAGGGACGGCGTCGCCGTCACGGTCGGCGTCGCGCTGTTCGAGAACCAGGCGGCCGCGGTCAAGGCCAAGGAGCAGGCGCAGGGCGGCATCGCCCCGCTCGCCGGCTCGGGCGTCAACGGCTTCTGCCAGTCCCAGACGGTCTGCCTGCGCCGCGCGAACTCACTCGGCCGGTACGCCTACTTCACACAGGCCGGTTTCACCAGCGGCAAGAAGGTGACGAAGGCCGACGAGACCGTCTTCAAGGTCAGCGACGACGTCGGCACGTTCACCTTCAACCAGATCTACGCACGAGGCCGCGCCCAGGCCTCAGCAGCAGCCACCGCCCCCGCCACGGGCGGCCAGTGACCGCTTGTTGCGGGCCTCCAGGTTCCTGGCGGCCAGCAACTCGTCGGCCGGGTAACCGACCTCCTCCAGCGTGAGCCCGTGCGGCCGTACGACATGGACGGCCGAGTCCCGCACTCCGGCGGCCAGCACCTTCCCGGGCCACTCCACCGGCCGGTGCCCGTCACCGACGAAGAGCAGCGCGCCGACGAGCGAGCGGACCATGTTGTGGCAGAACGCGTCCGCGCGCACGGTCGCCTCCAGCACTCCGCTGGTCAGCCGCTCCCACCGCAGCTCCTGGAGCGTACGGATGGTCGTCGCGCCGTCCCGCTTCTTGCAGTACGCGGCGAAGTCGTGCTCGCCCACCAGCCGCTCGGCGGCCGCGTTCATCGCGTCGACGTCCAGCGGCCAGTCGTGCCACAGGATGTGCCCGCGCAGCAGCGGGTCGACGCCACCGGGGGTGTCCGTCACCCGGTACGCGTACCGCCGCCAGATCGCGGAGAACCGCGCGTTGAACCCGGGCGGTGCCTCCTCGACCTTCCACACCCGCACGTCGTGCGCCAGCCGCCCGGCCAGCCGCCGCAGGAGCTTGTCCCGGTGCTCGGCCCACACGGCCTCCGGCAGGTCGACGTGGGCGACCTGCCCGCGCGCGTGCACGCCCGCGTCGGTCCGCCCGGCGACGGTCAGCTCGTACGTCTCGGACGACCGCGTCACCGTACGCAGCGCGTCCTCGATGTCGCCCTGCACGGTCCGCTGCCCGCCGGCCTGCTTGGCCCAGCCGTGGAAGTCCTTGCCGTCGTACGAAAGGTCCAGCCGTACCCGTACGAAGCCGGGCTTCACGTCATCGCTCACGCGTCAATCCTCTCAAGCCGAACGGGCCCGCCCCCGAGGGGGCGGACCCGTCCGTCAGCCTTCAGAACGCGGTTCAGGCGTCCTTGGACTCCTCGGCCGGAGCCTCGTCAGCCTTGGTCTCCTCGACCTTGGCCTCCTCGGACTCCTTGACCGCGCGCTTGGTCGCGGCCTCGGCCTCGGCGACGGTCGCCTTCTTCGCGATCTCGCCCTCGACCAGCTCGATCACGGCCATCGGGGCGTTGTCGCCACGACGGTTGCCGATCTTGGTGATGCGGGTGTAGCCACCCGGACGCTCGGCGTAGCGCGGAGCGATCTCGGTGAAGAGCGTGTGGACGATGCCCTTGTCCGTGATCGTCTGCAGCACCAGGCGACGGTTGTGGATGTCGCCCTTCTTCGCCTTGGTGATCAGGCGCTCGGCGACCGGACGCAGGCGGCGGGCCTTGGCCTCGGTCGTGGTGATGCGGCCGTGCTCGAAGAGCGACTTCGCGAGGTTCGCGAGGAGCAGCTTCTCGTGCGCGGCGCTGCCGCCCAGACGGGCACCCTTGGCGGGCTTCGGCATGGTGTTTCTCCTTGTGATCTGCACCGGCCGTATCAGGTACCGGTGTCAGCCTGTGCGAGGGGCGTGACGCCCCTCGCGCACCCCCGGCGGTGCCGGGGAGGTCTCTTTCCGGGCTGCCGCCCGGGCCCGGGACGCGGCCCGGGATCCTGCGCCCGGCGCAAGGCCGGGATCCGGGGCTGGGCCCCACAAGGCCCGCCCCACCGGGCCTCCCGGCCCGGGATCCCCCGCCCGTGGGGCGGGGGCGAACACACGCCCGGCGGGGGCCGGGGCCGCCAGGGCCCGACCCCTCACCGGGAGGTGATCAGTACTGCTCGGTCTCGACGAAGCCCGCGTCCGCGTCGTCATCGGCGCCGAAGGCGTCCGCCGCGGCGGTCGGGTCGAATCCGGGCGGGCTGTCCTTGAGGGCCAGGCCCATGCCGGCCAGCTTCGCCTTGACCTCGTCGATCGACTTCGCACCGAAGTTGCGGATGTCGAGCAGGTCGGCCTCGGAGCGCGCCACGAGCTCACCCACGGAGTGGATGCCCTCGCGCTTGAGGCAGTTGTACGAACGAACGGTGAGCTCGAGCTCCTCGATCGGCAGCGCCAGGTCGGCGGCGAGGGCGGCGTCCGTCGGGGACGGGCCCATGTCGATGCCCTCGGCGTCGATGTTGAGCTCGCGCGCCAGACCGAACAGCTCGACCAGGGTCTTACCGGCCGACGCCATGGCGTCACGCGGACGCATGGCCTGCTTGGTCTCGACGTCGACGATCAGCTTGTCGAAGTCGGTGCGCTGCTCGACACGCGTGGCCTCGACCTTGTACGTGACCTTCAGGACCGGCGAGTAGATCGAGTCGACCGGGATGCGGCCGATCTCCTGACCCACCTGCTTGTTCTGGACGGCCGAGACGTAGCCGCGACCGCGCTCGACGGTCAGCTCCATCTCCAGCTTGCCCTTGCCGTTCAGCGTGGCGAGCACCAGGTCGGGGTTGTGCACCTCGACACCGGCCGGCGGGGCGATGTCGGCCGCGGTCACGAGGCCCGGGCCCTGCTTGCGCAGGTACATCACGACCGGCTCGTCGTGCTCGCTGGACACGACCAGCTGCTTGATGTTGAGGATGAGGTCGGTGACGTCTTCCTTGACGCCCGGCACGGTGGTGAACTCGTGCAGGACACCGTCGATACGGATGGACGTGACGGCCGCACCCGGGATCGAGGAGAGGAGCGTACGGCGAAGCGAGTTGCCGAGCGTGTAGCCGAAGCCCGGCTCCAGCGGCTCGATGACGAACCGCGAGCGGTACTCGTCAACAACCTCTTCGGTCAGCGAGGGACGCTGAGCGATAAGCATGGTGTGTTTCCTTCAGTCGTGGACGCCCGCTATTTGACGTCCTCGGATACTGCAAGGGTACGGGCGGCACGCCCCCGAAGAGCCGTACCGCCCGGAACCTCACAAGACAAGCAGCAGCCGTGCGTCAGACGCGGCGGCGCTTCGGCGGACGGCAGCCGTGCTGCGAATTCCCGGGGGATAACCCCCGGACCCCCAGCAGACCGCCGACCTGTCCGCAGCCGTGCGTCAGACGCGGCGGCGCTTCGGCGGACGGCAGCCGTTGTGCGGCGTGGGGGTGACGTCCTGGATGGAGCCGACCTCGAGACCGGTCGCCTGGAGCGAACGGATGGCCGTCTCACGACCCGAGCCCGGGCCCTTGACGAAGACGTCGACCTTGCGCATGCCGTGCTCCTGCGCGCGGCGGGCGGCCGACTCGGCGGCCATCTGCGCGGCGAAGGGGGTGGACTTGCGCGAGCCCTTGAAGCCGACGTGGCCGGCGGAGGCCCAGGAGATCACGTTGCCCGAGGGGTCGGTGATCGAAACGATGGTGTTGTTGAACGTGCTCTTGATGTGGGCGTGCCCGTGAGCGACGTTCTTCTTTTCCTTGCGGCGCACCTTCTTGGCAGCGCCCTGACGACCCTTGGGGGGCATGTCTTACTCCTACGGGAGGTGGTCGGTCCTACAGCGAAGACCGTGGACAGTCGTCCGCTGCGGACTACTTCTTGCCCGGCTTCTTCTTGCCGGCGATGGCGCGACGCGGGCCCTTGCGGGTACGAGCGTTCGTGCTGGTGCGCTGGCCGTGGACCGGCAGACCGCGACGGTGGCGCAGACCCTGGTAGCAGCCGATCTCGACCTTGCGGCGGATGTCGGCCTGGATCTCGCGACGGAGGTCACCCTCGGTCTTGAGGTTGGCGTCCACGTACTCGCGGATCTTGACCAGGTCCTCTTCGGACAGGTCACGAACGCGGGTGTTCGGGTTCACACCGGTGGAGGCGAGGGTTTCCTTCGCCAGGGTGCGGCCGATACCGAAGACGTAGGTGAGTGCGACCTCCACACGCTTGTCGCGCGGGATGTCAACACCGGAAACGCGTGCCATTCAATGGCTCCTGTGTGTTCGGGGGTCTTCCGCAGTACCGATCCCGGCCGCCGTACGAGGTACGTTCCGGGTCCCCGGCCCCCGCCGGAGGTGTCGCCGGCCCTGTGAGGGCTTGGCGGGCACTGCGTATGTACGAAATTGCTCGCGTCGCGCGAAGAACTGCGGAGGTGCAGGTCGGCGTGCGTCAGCCCTGGCGCTGCTTGTGGCGCAGGTTGTCGCAGATGACCATGACCCGGCCGTGACGGCGGATCACCTTGCACTTGTCGCAGATCTTCTTGACGCTCGGCTTGACCTTCATGGGATGTGAGGTTCTCCGGGTCAGTGCCACCACCCCACGCGTGGGGCGCGACAAGATCTACTTGTATCGGTAGACGATCCGCCCACGCGTCAGGTCGTACGGAGACAGCTCCACGACGACCCGGTCGTCCGGGAGGATACGGATGTAGTGCATCCGCATCTTGCCGGAGATGTGCGCGAGGACCTTGTGACCGTTCTGGAGCTCTACCTTGAACATGGCGTTCGGCAGGGACTCGATCACGGTGCCCTCAATTTCGATGGCACCTTGCTTCTTGGCCACGCTTCGCCCTTCGAATCGGCTACCTTGATCGACTCTCGCCTCCGTGTGCGGACACACGGGTACACGAGAGCCGACGCATCAGTCTACGTCAGGCCCCTGGAAAAGACGAATCCGGAGAGCTTGCCCACCGGCGGAGATCGTTACCCCCGCCCCCGGAAGGCGACCGGCGGCAGGCACGGCCCACTGACCGGCCGCGTGCGCCACATGCCTCGCCGAGCCGAGAGGGGCCACGCCCCACCCACGGTCCTCCGCCGCCATAACGCGCGCCGGCCCGCCTCCGACCGCCCGGACGGTCACCGAGCCGCGCCGGGCCGTGACCGCGCCCGTCAGGCCAACGGGTCCGGGGCCGCCGTCACGCCCAGCTCCGCGAGCTTCGCCTTGCCGCCGACCCATCCCTGACGCCACTCTCGCGGGCTCGGCGCCCGGGGCGCCTCACAAGCGTCGAGCGGCTGCGCCGGCCTCCGACCGGCGGCCGCCGGCGGGCCCGTCAGGCCAACGGGTCCGGGGCCGCCGTCACGCCCAGCTCCGCGAGCTTCGCCTTGCCGCCGTCCGGGGCGGTCAGGACCAGGGGACCCTGCTCGGTGAGGGCCACGGAGTGCTCCCAGTGGGAGGACCAGGTGCCGTCCGTCGTGATGACGGTCCAGTCGTCCTCCAGGACCTCCGTGCGCGGCGTACCGAGCGAGACCATCGGCTCGATCGCGAGACAGAAGCCGGGCACCAGCTTCGGGCCCTTGCCGCGCTTGCGGGCGACGTAGTTCAGCAGGTGCGGGTCCATGTGCATCTCGGTGCCGATGCCGTGGCCGCCGTAGTCCTCGATGATCCCGAACTTGCCCAGGCTGTGCTCACCCGTCGCCGGGCGCGGCTGGCGGCGGATGTAGGACTCGATGGCCCGCGAGATGTCGACCAGCCGGTTGCCGTTCTTCATCGCGGCGATGCCGGCCCACATCGACTCCTCGGTCACCCGCGACAGCTCGATCAGCTCCGGGGCGTGGCCCGACCCCACGAACGCCGTGTACGCGGCGTCACCGTGCCAGCCGTCGACGATCGCGCCGCAGTCGATGGAGATGATGTCGCCGTCCTTCAGGACGACGTCGTCGCTCGGGATGCCGTGGACGACGACCTCGTTCACGGACGTGCAGATCGTCGCGGGGAACCCGCCGTACCCCAGGAAGTTCGACTTCGCCCCGTGGTCGGCGATCACCTTCCGCGCGACCTCGTCGAGGTCCTTCGTCGTCGCCCCGGGCACCGCCGCCTCGCGCGTCGCCGCGTGGATGGCGGCGACGACAAGCCCCGCCTCGCGCATCTTCGCGATCTGCTCGGGAGTCTTGATCTGCACCATGACGGCTGACGCCTTTCCAAACGGAGAACGGGGTGACCTCACCACGATACGGCCGTACGACAGCGGCCGCGGCGCCCCCGAAGGGCACCGCGGCCGAAGCACAGCAGCAACGTGGTACTACGCGGCCTTCTCGCCCCGCAGCGCCGCCATCGCCCGCCCGGTGACCTCGTCGACCTTGCCGAGCGCGGAGATGGTGACCACCAGGCCCTGGGCCTTGTAGTAGTCGATGATCGGCTCGGTCTGCGTGTGGTAGACCTCCAGCCGCTTGCGGACGGTCTCCTCGGAGTCGTCGTCGCGCTGGTACAGCTCACCACCGCAGGCGTCGCAGACGCCCTCGGTCTTCGGCGGCGCGTACGTCACGTGGAAGACGTGGGCGCTGTCGTTGCGGCAGATGCGGCGGCCCGCGATCCGCTTGACGACCTCGTCCTCCTCGACCTCCAGGTCCAGGACGGCGTCCAGCTTCATGCCCTCGCCGACGAGCATGGCGTCCAGCGCCTCGGCCTGGGCCACGTTGCGCGGGAACCCGTCCAGCAGGAAGCCGTTCACGGCGTCCGGCTGCTCCATGCGGTCCTTGGCCATCCCGATGGTGACCTCGTCGGGTACGAGGTTGCCGGCGTCCATGTACGCCTTGGCCTGCTTGCCCAGCTCCGTGCCCTGACTGATGTTGGCGCGGAACAGGTCGCCCGTGGAGATGTGCGGAATCGACAGGTTCTTGGCAAGGAACGCGGCCTGCGTTCCCTTGCCGGCACCGGGCGGTCCGACGAGGACGATTCGCATCAGCGGAGGAACCCTTCGTAATTGCGCTGCTGGAGCTGGCTCTCGATCTGCTTCACGGTCTCCAGCCCCACACCCACGATGATGAGGATGCTCGTCCCGCCGAACGGGAAGTTGGCATTGGCGCCACCGAAGCCTGCCAACGCCATCGTCGGCACAAGAGCGATCAGACCCAGATACAGCGAGCCCGGCCAGGTGATCCGGTTGAGCACGTAGCTCAGATACTCAGCAGTAGGTCGACCAGCCCGGATACCCGGGATGAAGCCACCATACTTCTTCATGTTGTCCGCGACTTCCTCGGGGTTGAACGAGATCGCCACGTAGAAGAAGGCGAAGAACACGATCAGGAGGAAGTACACGGTGATGTAGTACGGGTGGTCACCCTTGACGAAGTGGGCTTCGATCCAGGTTTTCCAGCCTGAGGTGCCGCTCGAGAACTGCGCGATCAAGGCCGGGATGTAGAGCAGCGACGAGGCGAAGATGACAGGAATCACACCTGCCTGGTTCACCTTGAGCGGGATGTAAGTGGACGTACCGCCGTAGGACCTGCGGCCGATCATGCGCTTCGCGTACTGCACCGGGATGCGGCGCTGGGCCTGCTCGACGAAGACCACCAGGGCCACCATCACGAAGCCGATCAGGATGACGGTGCCGAACTCGATCCAGCCCTGGGCGAGCTTGCCGCTCACCTTGATGGCCCACAGGGCGCCGGGGAAGCCGGCGGCGATCGAGATGAACATCAGGATCGACATGCCGTTGCCGATGCCGCGGTCGGTGACGAGCTCACCGAGCCACATCACAACGGCGGTGCCGGCCGTCATGGTGATGACCATCAGGATGGTCACGAAGATCGACCGGTCCGGAACCACCTGGCTCGCCACGGTGCAGCCACTGAACAGCGCGCCGGTACGGGCGGTCGCCACCAGACCGGTGCCCTGCAGGATCGCGAGGGCGATCGTCAGATAACGCGTGTACTGCGTGATCTTGGCGGTGCCCGCCTGTCCCTCCTTCTTGAGGGCCTCGAGGCGCGGGATGACGACGGTCAGCAGCTGCAGGATGATGCTCGCCGTGATGTACGGCATGATGCCGAGCGCGAAGATGGTGATCTGCAGAAGCGCGCCGCCGCTGAACAGGTTCACCAGGCCGAGCAGGCTGTTGCCGCCCTTGCTGGCCTCGTCCACACACTGCTGGACGGACTGGTAGTCGACACCGGGGACCGGGATGTGGGCCCCGAGCCGGTAGATCACGATGATGCCCAGCGTGAAGAGCAGCTTCTTGCGCAGGTCGGGCGTCTTGAACGCCCGGGCGAACGCGGTGAGCACGGTGCCTCCTGCGACCCCCGCGTTACGCGCGTGAGGGTGACGGTTTGGTATGTGAGTAGATACAAACACGGCAGCCTTACGCCACGGAGGCAGACTGCCGGGACACTAACAGCGGCTACCATACCCGGCCGCCACGCCCGCGTGAAACGTCGCTGAGCCACGTCAACTGCGGGTAACCCGAATCGTCCCCGGGTCGGCGGGCGCCTCGGTCCCACACAGGACAACGGCGCAGCGGCGCGTTTGGCGCCCGACTCCGTGCGGACCCGGTGAAGATGTCCGAAAGCCGCCGTGGACCGGCGTGAAGCAGCATGGCCCAGCAGCCGGAGCCGACGGGGCAGGAGCCGGCGCCGAGCCGACACGAAAAGAGCCTGGCCGACGCCCACGAGGGGTGCCGGCCAGGCTCTTTTCCGTCAGTGTCCGTCAGGACAGAGCTCAGACGAGCTCGGTGACGGTGCCGCCCGCGGCGGCAATCTTCTCCTTGGCGGAGCCGGAGACGGCGTCAACCGAAACCTGCAGCGCCACGGAGATCTCGCCCTGGCCCAGGACCTTGACGAGGCTGTTCTTGCGCACCGCGCCCTTGGCGACCAGGTCGGCCACCGTGACCTCGCCACCCTCGGGGTAGAGCGAGGCGAGCTTGTCCAGGTTCACGACCTGGTACTCGGTGCGGAACGGGTTCTTGAAGCCCTTCAGCTTCGGAAGGCGCATGTGGAGGGGCATCTGCCCACCCTCGAAGCGCTCCGGAACCTGGTAGCGGGCCTTCGTACCCTTGGTACCACGACCAGCGGTCTTACCCTTGGACGCCTCACCACGACCCACACGGGTCTTGGCGGTCTTGGCGCCCGGGGCAGGCCGGAGGTTGTGGGCCTTCAGCGGGCTGTTCTCCGCCATGTCAGTCAACCTCCTCAACCGTCACGAGGTGGCGGACGGTGTGCACCATGCCGCGGAACTCGGGGCGGTCCTCCTTGACAACCACGTCGCCCAGGCGCTTGAGGCCCAGGGTACGCAGGGTGTCGCGGTGGTTCTGCTTGCTGCCGATGTACGACTTCGTCTGCGTGACCTTGAGGCGAGCCATTACGCACCCGCCCCTGCACGCGCACGGAGGAGAGCCGCGGGGGCGACGTCCTCGAGGGGCAGACCACGGCGAGCCGCGATCTCCTCGGGACGCTGCAGGCCCTTGAGGGCCGCCACGGTCGCGTGCACGATGTTGATCGCGTTGGACGAGCCGAGCGACTTCGACAGGATGTCGTGAACGCCGGCGCACTCGAGCACCGCACGCACCGGGCCACCGGCGATAACACCGGTACCGGGGGAAGCAGGCTTGAGCAGGACGACGCCCGCGGCCTTCTCGCCCGTGATCGGGTGCGGGATGGTGCCCTGGATACGGGGGACCTTGAAGAAGTGCTTCTTGGCCTCCTCAACACCCTTGGCGATGGCGGCCGGCACCTCCTTGGCCTTGCCGTAACCGACACCCACGGTGCCGTCACCGTCGCCCACCACGACCAGCGCGGTGAAGCTGAAGCGACGACCACCCTTCACAACCTTGGCGACGCGGTTGATCGCGACAACGCGCTCAACGTACGCGGTCTTCTCGGCGGCAGCAGCGCCGCCGTCACGGCCCTTCCGGTCCCGCCGCTCGCCGCCACCGGCACCGCTTCCGCGGCGCTGGGGTCCAGCCATTGGAATTACCTCTCTTCGTTTTCCGCTGAGCTACGGAACCGGCTCAGAACTTGAGCCCGGCTTCGCGGGCGGCGTCCGCCAGGGCGGCAATGCGCCCGGCGTACTGGTTGCCGCCACGGTCGAACACGACAGCCTCGATGCCGGCGGCCTTGGCACGCTCGGCCACGAGCTGGCCGACCTGCTTCGCCTTCGCCGACTTGTCGCCTTCGCCGCCGCGGATGGACGCGTCCAGGGTGGACGCCGACGCGAGGGTGTGACCCGCGATGTCGTCGATGACCTGAGCGGTGATGCCGCGGTTGGAACGCGTGACGACCAGGCGCGGACGCTCGGTCGTACCCGCGATCTTCTTGCGGATGCGGATGTGGCGACGCTTCAGAGCAGCGCCCTTGTAGGCCTTGCCCTTGGCAATCTTCACGCCGTATGCCATGGCTTACTTACCAGCCTTTCCGACCTTGCGGCGGATGACCTCACCCGCGTACTTCACGCCCTTGGCCTTGTAGGGGTCGGGCTTGCGAAGCTTGCGGATGTTCGCGGCGACCTCGCCGACCTTCTGCTTGTCGATGCCCTCGACCGAGAACTTGGTCGGGGACTCGACCTTGAAGGAGATGCCCTCGGGCGCCTCCACCAGGATCGGGTGGCTGTAGCCGAGCTGGAACTCCAGGTTGGAGCCCTTCGCGGCCACGCGGTAACCGACACCGCTGATCTCGAGCGCCTTCGTGTACCCCTGGGTCACACCGGTGATCATGTTGGCCACCAGCGTGCGGGACAGGCCGTGGAGGGCCTTGTTCTGACGCTCGTCGTTCGGACGGGTGACGTTGAGAACGCCGTCCTCGCCCTTAACGATCTCGATCGGCGCGGCGACGGTGTGGCTCAGGGTGCCCTTGGAACCCTTCACCGTGACCGTGCGGCCCTCGATGGTGACGTCCACGCCGGCGGGAACCGTGATGGGGAGCTTGCCAATACGCGACATTAGCTTTTCCTCCGTTCCCGACTACCAGACGTAGGCGAGGACTTCCCCACCCACGCCCTTCTTCTGCGCCTGCTGGCCGGTCAGGAGGCCGTGGGACGTGGAGATGATCGCCACGCCCAGACCGCCGAGGACCTTCGGCAGGTTGGTGGACTTCGCGTAAACCCGCAGGCCGGGCTTCGAGATCCGCTTGATGCCCGCGATGGAGCGCTCACGGTTCGGACCGAACTTGAGCTCGAGGACGAGGTTCTTGCCAACCTCGGCGTCCTCGACGCGCCAGCCCGTGATGAAGCCCTCCTGCTGGAGGATTTCCGCGATGTGAGACTTGATCTTGCTGTGCGGCATCGTCACGGAGTCGTGGTACGCCGAGTTCGCGTTCCGCAGACGCGTAAGCATGTCTGCGATCGGATCAGTCATGGTCATGAATTGGCCTTCGGCCTCTCTCGCCGGGGTTTCCTGTATGCGCCATCCCTCTCCCCGCTCATGGGCGGGACGGGTGCGGTGCGGGGACCTACGGCGTAGTAAGTCGTACGGGCGGCAGGCGCCCAACCCCACAAGCCTACGACATGTGGAGAGGGGCTCCTGCCGACCAGATGCTTACCGAGAGACTCCGGTCATCCCAAGTAAGGGATTACCAGGAGCTCTTGGTCACGCCCGGCAGCTCGCCACGGTGAGCCATCTCACGGAGGCACACGCGGCACAGGCCGAACTTGCGGTAGACGGAGTGCGGACGACCGCAGCGCTGGCAGCGGGTGTACGCGCGCACGCCGAACTTGGGCTTGCGGGCAGCCTTCGCGATGAGAGCCTTCTTCGCCATCTCGCTTACGCCTCCTTGAACGGGAAGCCGAGGTGACGGAGGAGCGCACGGCCCTCTTCGTCGTTGGTCGCCGTGGTCACCACGGTGATGTCCATACCCCGGACACGGTCGATCTTGTCCTGGTCGATCTCGTGGAACATGACCTGCTCCGTGAGACCGAAGGTGTAGTTGCCACGGCCGTCGAACTGCTTGGGGGACAGGCCGCGGAAGTCGCGGATGCGCGGGAGCGCCAGCGACAGGGTGCGGTCCAGGAACTCCCACATGCGGTCGCCACGGAGCGTGACGTGGGCACCGATCGGCTGGCCCTCACGCAGCTTGAACTGCGCGATGGACTTGCGGGCCTTCGTGACGGCCGGCTTCTGACCGGTGATCGTGGTGAGGTCCTTGATGGCACCCTCGATCAGCTTGGAGTCGCGGGCGGCGTCGCCCACACCCATGTTGACCACGATCTTCACGAGGCCGGGAACCTGCATGACGTTCTCGTACGAGAACTCCTCACGCAGCTTGCCCGCGATCTCCTCGCGGTACTTCGTCTTGAGACGCGGAGTGGTGGTGGTAGCCATCAGATGTCCTCACCCGTCCGCTTGGCAACGCGGATCTTGTTGCCCTCGTCGTCGAAGCGGTAACCGACGCGCGTGACGACCTTGTTGCCGTCCTTCTCCACGACGAGCTGAACGTTGCTCACGTGGATCGGGGCCTCGGTCGTGACGATGCCACCGGTCTGGGAACCGCGAGCGGTCTGACCGGCCTTGGTGTGCTTCTTGACCCGGTTGACACCCTCGACCAGGACGCGGTCCTCACGGGGGAAGGCCGCGATGACCTTGCCCTGCTTGCCCTTGTCCTTACCGGTGATGACCTGAACCAGGTCGCCCTTCTTGATCTTCATGCTTACAGCACCTCCGGCGCGAGCGAGATGATCTTCATGAACTTCTTCTCGCGCAGCTCACGGCCCACGGGGCCGAAGATACGGGTGCCGCGAGGGTCGCCGTCGTTCTTCAGAATGACGGCGGCGTTCTCGTCGAAGCGGATGTACGAGCCGTCCTGGCGGCGGCGCTCCTTGACGGTGCGAACGATGACCGCCTTGACGACGTCACCCTTCTTCACGTTGCCACCGGGGATCGCGTCCTTGACGGTGGCGACGATGACGTCACCGATGCCCGCGTAGCGGCGACCGGAACCACCGAGAACACGGATGCAAAGGATCTCCTTGGCACCAGTGTTGTCGGCGACACGCAGTCGCGACTCCTGCTGGATCACGTCTATCTCCTGATTGTCTGCCGGTTCCCGGCAGGGGCGCCTCTTGCGAGGTCAGCCCCTGCCGAGCCTGGCGGAACGAACTCGGGGGAAACCCCCCGAGCGATTACTTGGCCTTCTCGAGGATCTCGACGACGCGCCAGCGCTTGGTCGCGGACAGCGGCCGGGTCTCCATGAGGAGGACACGGTCGCCGACACCCGCGGCGTTCTGCTCGTCGTGCGCCTTGAGCTTGTTCGTACGGCGGATGACCTTGCCGTACAGCGCGTGCTTGACGCGGTCCTCGACGGCGACGACGACGGTCTTGTCCATCTTGTCGCTGACGACCAGACCCTCGCGGGTCTTGCGGAATCCGCGCTCGGTCTTTGCAGTCTCAGTCACGTTGTTCTCGCTCATCAGGCGCTCTCCACCGTCTCGATGCCCAGCTCGCGCTCACGCATCAGGGTGTAGATCCGGGCGATGTCCTTACGGACGGACTTGAGCCGACCGTGGTTCTCGAGCTGGCCCGTCGCCGCCTGGAAGCGGAGGTTGAACAGCTCTTCCTTGGCCTCGCGGAGCTTGTTGAGAAGCTCCTCGTTGCCCAGCTCGCGCAGCTCGGACGCCTTGGTACCGGCCGACATCACAGCTCACCTGCCTCGCGCTTGACGATCTTGCACTTCATCGGCAGCTTGTGGGCGGCACGAGTCAGGGCCTCACGCGCGATCTTCTCGTTCGGGTAGGACAGCTCGAACATCACCCGACCGGGCTTGACGTTCGCGACCCACCACTCCGGCGAACCCTTACCGGAACCCATGCGGGTCTCGGCAGGCTTCTTGGTCAGCGGGCGGTCCGGGTAGATGTTGATCCAGACCTTGCCGCCACGCTTGATGTGGCGGGTCATCGCGATACGGGCCGCCTCGATCTGGCGGTTGGTCACGTACGCCGGAGTGAGGGCCTGGATGCCGTACTCGCCGAACGCAACCTGCGTACCACCCTTGGACATACCGCTGCGCTTCGGGTGGTGCTGCTTGCGGTGCTTGACCCTACGGGGGATCAGCATTTCGGTCAGGCCTCCGTTCCGGTGCTCTCAGCCGGAGCAGCGGCAGCGGCCTCGGCCTTGGGGGCCTCGGCAGCGGAACCGGTCTGCTGCGGCTTGCGACCGCGACCGCCACGCTCGCCACCGCGGCCACCACGGCCGGCGGGGCGGTCAGCGCCACCACGGGCCGGGCGGTTGCCGGCGCGGGCAGCGGCGTTCTCGGCGCGGACCTCGGCGATGTTCTTGACGTCGCCCTTGTAGATCCAGACCTTCACGCCGATGCGGCCGAAGGTGGTCTTGGCCTCGAAGAAGCCGTACTCGACGTTCGCGCGGAGCGTGTGCAGCGGCACACGGCCCTCGCGGTAGAACTCCGAGCGGGACATCTCGGCGCCGCCGAGACGGCCACCACACTGGATCTTGATGCCCTTGGCGCCCGCCTTCATCGCCGACTGCATGCTCTTACGCATGGCGCGGCGGAAGGAGACGCGGGAGGACAGCTGCTCGGCAACGGCCTGGGCGACCAGCTGAGCGTCGACCTCGGGGTTCTTGACCTCGAGGATGTTCAGCTGGACCTGCTTGCCCGTGAGCTTCTCGAGGTCGCCGCGGATGCGGTCGGCCTCGGCGCCACGGCGGCCGATGACGATGCCGGGACGAGCGGTGTGGATGTCCACCCGCACGCGGTCACGGGTGCGCTCGATCTCCACCTTCGAGATGCCGGCGCGCTCCATGCCGGACGTCATCATCCGACGGATGGCGACGTCTTCCTTGACGTAGTCCTTGTACAGCTTGTCGGCGTACCAGCGCGACTTGAAGTCGGTGGTGATGCCGAGCCGGAACCCGTGCGGGTTTACCTTCTGGCCCATTACCGGGTTCCTTCCTTGCTGCTGACGACCACGGTGATGTGGCTGGTCCGCTTGCGGATCCGGTAGGCACGGCCCTGGGCACGCGGACGGAACCGCTTCAGGGTCGGGCCCTCGTCGACGTACGCCTCGCTGATGAACAGCGAAGAGGCGTCCGTGTGGTCGTAGTTGTGCGCGGCGTTGGCAATGGCGCTGTCCAGCACCTTGCCCACCGGCACGCTCGCGGCCTGCGGGGCGAAACGCAGGACCGCCTGAGCCTCCGTGGCGTCCATGCCACGGATGAGGTCCACCACGCGGCGGGCCTTCATGGGCGTGACGCGGATGTACCGCGCCTGGGCCCTGGCTTCCATGGTTGTCCCTTCAGTGTCTGACACGTTCGTCATGGTCTTTCACCCCGCTACTAGCGGCGCTTCGACTTCCGGTCTTCCTTGACGTGACCCCGGAAGGTGCGCGTCGGCGAGAACTCGCCGAGCTTGTGGCCGACCATCGACTCGGTGACGAACACCGGGATGTGGGTCTTGCCGTTGTGCACCGCGATCGTGTGGCCGAGCATGGCCGGGACGATCATCGAGCGACGGGACCAGGTCTTGATGACGTTCTTGGTGCCTGCTTCGTTCTGCGTGTCCACCTTCTTGATCAGGTGGTCGTCGACGAAGGGCCCCTTCTTGAGACTGCGCGGCATCTAAACCCGCTCCTAGCGCTTCTTGTTCGTCTTGCGGCGGCGGACGATGTACTTGTTGCTCGCCTTCTTGGGAGAACGAGTACGACCCTCCTTCTGACCCCAGGGGGAGACCGGGTGGCGACCACCGGAGGTCTTGCCCTCACCACCACCGTGCGGGTGGTCAACCGGGTTCATCGCCACACCGCGGACGGTCGGGCGAACACCCAGCCAGCGCTTACGGCCGGCCTTGCCCCAGTTGATGTTCGACTGCTCGGCGTTGCCGACCTCGCCGATGGTGGCGCGGCAGCGGACGTCGACCAGGCGGATCTCACCGGACGGCATGCGCAGGTGGGCCATCTGGCCCTCCTTCGCGAGCAGCTGCACGGAGGCACCCGCGGAGCGGGCGAACTTGGCGCCACCACCGGGACGGAGCTCGATCGCGTGGATCGTGGTACCGACCGGGATGTTGCGCAGCGCCAGGTTGTTGCCGGGCTTGATGTCGGCGCCGGGGCCGTTCTCGACCCGGTCGCCCTGGTTCAGGCCACGCGGGGCGATGATGTAGCGCTTCTCGCCGTCCACGTAGTGGAGGAGCGCGATGCGCGCGGTGCGGTTCGGGTCGTACTCGATGTGAGCGACCTTGGCCGGCACGCCGTCCTTGTCGTGACGACGGAAGTCGATCACGCGGTAGGCGCGCTTGTGGCCACCGCCCTGGTGACGGACGGTCACACGACCGGTGTTGTTACGGCCGCCCTTGCTGTGCAGGGGGCGGACCAGCGACTTCTCCGGCGTGGACCGCGTGATCTCGACAAAGTCGGCGACGCTGGAGCCACGACGGCCCGGAGTCGTCGGCTTGTACTTGCGGATACCCATTTCTCAGTCCTCGTCCGATATTCGGACCAGGGCGCTCCGTTAGGAGGCCTGGCCGAAGATGTCGATACGGTTGCCCTCAGCAAGGGTCACGATGGCGCGCTTGGTGTTCGCGCGCTTACCGAAACCGGTGCGGGTGCGCTTGCGCTTGCCCTGACGGTTGATCGTGTTCACCGACGCGACCTTGACCGAGAAGACCGCCTCGACGGCCTGCTTGATCTGGGTCTTGTTCGCGGTGGGGGCCACGATGAACGTGTACTTGTTCTCGTCGAGCAGCGCGTAGCTCTTCTCGGAGACAACCGGCTTGACGAGAACGTCGCGCGGGTCGGAGAAGGTCTTGCTGGTGATCTCGGCCATCAGGCCTCGCTCCCCTCGTTGTCATCGGCCTTGGGGCCAGACACGAAGGACTCGAAGGCGGCCTTGGTGAAGACCACGTCGTCGGAGACGATCACGTCGTACGTGTTCAGCTGGCCCGGCTCCAGGATGTGCACCTGGGGCAGGTTGCGGGCGGACAGCCACGCGGCCTCGTCGGCGCGCTCGACGACCAGGAGCAGGTTCTTGCGCTCCGAGATCTTGCCGAACAGCGTCTTGGCGGCCTTGGTGGAGACCTCGCCCTCGACCACGCCGGTGACGACGTGGATACGGGAGTGACGCGCCCGGTCCGAGAGGGCACCGCGCAGGGCGGCGGCCTTCATCTTCTTCGGGGTGCGCTGCGAGTAGTCACGCGGCACGGGGCCGTGGACGACGCCACCGCCGGCGAACTGCGGGGCGCGGGTCGAACCCTGACGGGCGCGGCCGGTGCCCTTCTGGCGGTACGGCTTCTTGCCACCACCGCGGACTTCGCCACGGGTCTTGGTCTTGTGCGTGCCCTGGCGGGCAGCGGCCAGCTGGGCGACGACGACCTGGTGGATCAGCGGAACGCTGGTCTTCGCGTCGAAGATCTCCGCGGGGAGCTCGACGGTACCGGCCTTGTCGCCTGCCGGCGAAAGGATGTCAATGGTGCTCATCGTTACCTCAGGCCCCCTTGGCCGCGGTACGGACCAGGACGAGGCCGCCGTTCGGACCGGGGACCGCGCCCTTGATGAGCAGCAGACCCTTCTCCGCGTCAACGGCGTGGACGGTCAGGTTCTGGGTGGTGACCCGCTCGTTGCCCATGCGGCCCGCCATGCGGAGGCCCTTGAACACACGGCCCGGGGTGGCGCAGCCACCGATGGAACCGGGCGAGCGGTGCTTGCGCTGGGTGCCGTGTCCGGCGCCCAGGCCACGGAAGTTGTGGCGCTTCATGACACCGGCGAAGCCCTTGCCCTTGCTCTTGCCGGTGACGTCGACCTTGATGCCCGCCTCGAAGACCTCAGCGGTGATCTCCTGGCCGAGCGTGTACTCGGAGGCGTCAGCGGTGCGGATCTCCACCAGGTGGCGGCGCGGGGTGACGTCGGCCTTGGCGAAGTGACCCTTGAGGGGCTTGTTCACCTTGCGCGGGTCGATCTCGCCGAAGGCGATCTGGACCGACTCGTAGCCGTCAGTGTCGTTGGTGCGGACCTGGGTGACGACGCAGGGCCCGGCCTTGACGACGGTCACCGGGACGACCCGGTTGTTCTCGTCCCAGACCTGGGTCATGCCGAGCTTCTCGCCCAGGACGCCCTTAATGTTCTTAGCCATCTCGCGCGTCACCTCAGAGCTTGATCTCGATGTCGACGCCGGCCGGCAGGTCGAGACGCATCAGCGAGTCAACCGTCTTCGGCGTGGGGTCGAGGATGTCGATGAGGCGCTTGTGCGTGCGCATCTCGAAGTGCTCGCGCGAGTCCTTGTACTTGTGCGGCGACTTGATGACGCAGTACACGTTCTTCTCAGTGGGCAGCGGCACCGGGCCCGCGACCGACGCACCAGTGCGCGTCACCGTCTCGACGATCTTCTTCGCCGACGAGTCGATGACCTCGTGGTCGTAGGCCTTGAGCCGGATGCGGATCTTCTGTCCCGCCATGGCTACTCAGTAGTCCTGTCTCTCGTAACGCTCTGGAACCTGGTGGGTTCGCGTTCTTTCTCCGACCCACGCGGTCGGGCGTGTCGCATCCCCTCTACGCAGATCTCCCGAAGGATTTCCCAACCAAGGGGGTGCGGGCCCGAGGACCGCGCTGTGCTCAATGAAGAGCGTCGGGGGCAGAACACCCACCGGGTGCCTGGTCGGCGCCCCGCCCACGCTTCCCGAAAGATTCCCGTACGTCCGCCCCTGATCAGGAGCGACGAGTACTGTGGGACTCGCTTCCGGTCCTCCCGGCGGGAGGCGCGCAGCATCGGCACTCAACCGAGCAACCCCGACAGTCTGCCATACGGGTCGCTGCCGACGCCAATCGAGCCGAAGAGATTACCCCGCGGGGTGTGCCTGTCAAACCGCGGCACACCCCCACCCTCAGCGGAACATCCTCTTCCGCACCCGTGCGTCAGGTGCGGGTCACGGTGCCGCACTCCTGGGACAGCTCATCCAGGGGCTTGCTGCGGTCGTAGGGGTCGACCTCCCTGCCGCTGCCCCCGCCGTCCTCCCCGGCCACCAGGTCCGAGAGGAACTGCGGGTGCAGGAAGCCGTCGCCGTCGCGCGAGCAGTCGTCGTTGCCGGCGCTCTCCTCCATGCGCAGGACATACAGCTTGCCCGGCGTCGTACGGATCTTGTCGGGGTCGTACAGGGCGAGGGTCAGCTGCCGGCGCACGACGGTCCGGGCGACCTCGGTGGCGCCGGGGTCCGCCTTCACCACCGGGTAGACGAAGGTGTAGTCGGCGTGCACGAGCACCTGGCCGTCCCGGTCGCCCTTCTCGTACGTCAGCCTGCCCTGGACCTTGACCACGTCGCCCGCCGGACGGACTTCGGACGGGGCGAAGCGGCTGAAGACCCACAGCGGATTCCGGTCCGCGCCCGGGTCGGTGAGGGCCTTCTCCAGCAGGACGCGCCCGTCGGCCTGGAGCGGGTCCAGCAGGTCCAGCGCCGCCCGGGGCCGCTCGCCCCTGAGCGTGGCGGGGTCCAGATTGGCGGCGACGAGCAGCTTCTTGGTGCTGGTGAGCGCGTGGGCGACTTGCTCCTCGGTCATCCCGCCGACGGCCTTCGCACCGGGTACCGCGATCCCCGCGGCGCCGTCCGCCCAGTCGGCCGCGGGCGAGCCCCTGAAGGGCTCCTTGAGCGTGGGCGTGTCGCCATCGGCCCTTCCCGCCGGGGGCGCGGCGGTGTCGGCGTACCCCGTCCCGCGGGTGGTGAACCGGTCGGTGACCAGCTCCGGGCGTACGGCGACGACCACGAGCCCCACCGCCAGCAGCATCCCGAGCGCCCCGGCCAGGCGCCGGCGCCGGGTGGCGCGGCCGTCCAGCTCCCGCCAGGCCGGCCCGGTGCGCCAGCCCTCGGGCTGCGCGGAGCGGGCGACCCGCGCCGCACGCGCGGCGCGCTCATCGGCCGACGGCTCCTTGGGGACGCCCAATGGAATGGGGCGGTGACGGCTGGGCTTGGCGGCTGACCGCCGTCTCTGGGTTGCGGTACAAGACCTCGCTCCGGTGGGTGGTGGGTGCGCGGCAGTGGCATGGGGCATCCGGGCCCGGCTCGGCGACTGCGGGCGGGTGAGGGGTCGGGGTTCAGGCAGGTGGCTGGCGTGGGGTGGTGGCTGGGCCTGGGTGGAGCCGCTGGGACCGGTGTCTCTTGGTTCCCGGGGTGGGGATGGAGGCGGTGGAGACGCGGTCGGGGGTTTGGTGCCTGGCCCGTGCTGGTCTTTTGGGGCTGGGGGTCTGTCACCGGTCCCGCTTCCCTGCAGGGGGACGCCTCACCAGCCTCCTTGGTCACACAGCACCGGGGGCGGGAAGTTGTGTGCGGTGTCGGACACCTTCCCGCCGTGGGTGTCCGGCTCGGGTGTCCTATTGCGCACACAACTCCGGCGAGGCGATACGGCTGGGACTGGAAGGGCCGGAGGGGCCGCCCCTTTCGAGGGCTGACCTGGCCCTGCCCGAGTGGCCGGGAGGCCGTGGCCCTGGGCCCCGGTCGGAGCCAGGGCCGCGCCCCAGCCCTGCTGTCCTGGCCGCCCGGTGCCCGCCGTGCCCTGGCCGCTCGGCTCCACCCGCCCCAACCCCGCACCCACCCCGGCCACCTGCCTGAACCGCAGCCCTCCGCCGGACCGCAGTCGCCGAGCCGGGCCCGGATGCCCCATGGCACTGGGGCGCACCCACCACCCACCGGAGCGAGGTCCTGTACCGCAACCCAGAGACGGCGGCCTGCCGCCAAGCCCACCAGCCACCGCCCCATTCCACTGCCGCGCCTGCCCCGGCCCGGCCGCCTCGGCTACGAACGCCGGCAGAACGGCTGGCCCTCCGGGTGCCTGCTCCCCGGGGCCGCCCTCCGAGAGAAAACGTGCGGGTGGAGGCGGCCTGTCAAGGGTGGGCGAAGCCCATCGGCGAAGCCGACGCGAAGCGCCCTTGACAGGGCGCCGGAGCCCGCGACTCTCGGAAGGGAGGGCGGCCCGGAACGGCAACCATGAACAGAAGGCCCGCCCCCCCGGGGCGCTGGTGAGGAGGCACAGTGGGTGGGGAAGGAGGCATCCGTGCGGACCAGCGAGGAGATCTACCACCGGCTCCTGTGGGATCCCCGGTTCGATCCCGCCCGGTTCATGATCGGCGTACGTCTGCGGGAGGCGGGTCCCGGGCGGGTGCGGCTGACCGACTTCGTACCGGGCGGCGACATCCCGTGGCACCGGGTGCTGTTCTTCGAGGCGGACGGCGAGGTGGTGTGGGACCGGACCACGGGCGTGGACCGGCTCGACGCGACCGACGCCGGGCGGGTACGGACTCTCGATGTGCCGCCCACGCCACGCACGGCGGTGGCATGGCTGCCGCCCGACGAGCTGTGGCCGCCGATCCAGGCCGTCCGCCGGGACCACGACCCCCAGATCCAGCGTTGGCCGCCGCATGTGAACCTGCTCTTCGGCTTCGTGCCCGAGGAGGACTTCCCGCGTTCCGCGCCCCTGCTGGCCTCGGCGGCCGCCGGGATCGCCCCCTTCCCCGCGCGCCTGGCCGGCATCCACACCTTCCGGCACCGGGACAGCTCCACGGTGTGGCTGGACCCGGCGGCTGCGGACGACCGGCCGTGGGCCGACCTGTACCGGGCGCTGTGCCTCCGCTTCCCCTCCTGCACGGGCCGCCACCCGGGCTTCACCCCGCACCTGAGCCTCGGCCGCACCCGCCACCCCGGTGAGGTCACCGCCGCGTGCGCCGAGCGGCTGGGCACCTGGGGTCCCATGACCGCGCGGGTGACCGATGTGGTCGTGCTCTCCCGGCGCGGTGACGAGCCGATGCGGGTGCGGGCGAGGGTCGCGCTGGGCAGCGGCAAGGTGCGGTGGACGGGCGGTGGGGCGCTTTCTTAGAAACCTCTTAGGCGCGGGCCGCACGCTCGCCCGCATGGTCCCTCCCGAAGAGCACTCACCCGTACGTCCTGGACACCGCGACACCGTGGGCGCCGCGCGCAGGCGGCGCAACCGCGTCCTCGGAGTCGCCGCCGCCCTCGTCGTCACCGTGGGCACCGCGTCCGCCGGTTACGCCGCGTTCGCCGGCCCCGATGGGCGGCCCCCGCTCGCCGCGATGCCCCGGGTGCACGGCGGTGCCGTCGACTTCCGTGTGGCGGGCGGCACCATCACGGTCGATACGGCCACGCTGCGGCTGACCGGGCACGCCCGGGGCGGGGCCACCGTCCCCGTCTCCGACGCGGCCGCCGACGACCTGGGCAAGCCCGGCGAGGTCGAGGTGGACGGCTCGCGCGCCTCGTGGTCGTACCCCTCCAAGAGGCTGCGGGTCACCGCCGCGGCCGAACGCGGACGGCTGCGGATGACGGTGCGCGCCCAGGAGGACGGCACTCTGGCATGGCCGGTGACCGGCAAGGACGATGCCAAGCATGCCTCGTTGCAGATCCCGCGGGGCGAGGGGCTGTCCGTGCCCGCCACGGACCGGTTCTGGAACTCCCCCGAGGCAGGCCTCGCGGGCACCGAGGCCGACCTGGCGACCGGTTCCCTGACCCTGCCGCTGTGGGGCTACACCACGGGCGGGCACGGTGTCAGCTACCTCGTCCCGGAGAGCGTCGGGACGTCGCTCGCCTTCGCCTCGACGGGCGGGAAGCTGAACGCGACGGCCAAGCACGAGTTCTCCCAGCGGGAGAAGACCCTCGACTACACCGTCACCTTCTCCCTCACCTCCGCCTCCCCCGTCGCCCCGGCCGCCGACTACCACCGCTGGCTGCGCGAGCACGGCGAGTCGCGCACGCTCAAGCAGAAGATCGCCCAGAACCCGGAGATCAGGAAGCTGCTCGGCGCCCAGCACGCCTACCTGTGGGGCGGCGCCCGCGACACGAAGGCCATCCAGCGGCTGCGCGAGCAGGGCAACACACGGCTGTGGCTCGGTTACGACGCCGACGGCAAGCCCATGAACGAGCAGGCGGTCGCGACCGCCAAACGTCAGGGGTACGTCGTCGGCCCGTACGACACGTACGCCAACGGCCAGGATCCCCGGACCGCCGACACCCCGGTGGCCAAGTGGCCCGGCACCGTCCACCCCGACCACTGCGTACGCACCTGGAAGGGCGAGATCAAGACGGGCTTCGGCAACCGGGGCTGCTACCTCAGCTCGGAGGCGTTCGCCAGGACGGAACCCACCAAGCACTACCTGGCCGAGCACACCCGGGAGCTGACCAAGAACGGCGCCAACAGCGTCTTCCTGGACGTCGACGCGGCCGGTGAGCTGTTCAGCGACTTCTCCACCGACCACCCGATGACCAAGAAGCAGGACCGGGCCAACCGCCTGCACCGCATGCGTACCCTCGCGGACAAGAACCGCCTCGTCCTCGGCTCGGAGTCCGCCGTCTCCTGGTCGGCACCGGTGCTCGCGTTCAACCACGGCTCCCAGACGCCGGTGAACGACCGCCTCTGGCCCTTCCAGAAGGACAAGGCGTGGGGCACCTGGTACCCGGCCGGCGCGCCCGGGGTCTTCTTCAAGCCCGTCGAGCTGCCCGCCGCGCTGGCGAAGTCGATGTACGACCCCACCTACCGCGTTCCGATGTACCAGACCGCGCTGCACGACTCCCTCATCAGCACGGAGCGCTGGGAGATGCCGTACGACAAGTTCCCCGCCCAGAAGACGAACCGCGCGCTGCTGTCCGTGCTCTACAACACCCCGCTCAACTTCGTCCTCGGCGACGAGAACCTGGACACCACCGGCCGGGAAATGGCCCGCCTCCAGCGCTACTTCGCCCCCCTGCACCAGGTGGCCGGCACCGAACGACTGACGGACTTCCGCCACCTGACCAAGGACCACCTGGTCCAGCGCTCGGTCTTCGGCGACGGCGTGCTGACGGTGACAGCCAACTTCGGCTCCAAGGCGTACGCCGGTCTCCCGGCGGGCTGCGTCGATGCCGAGCTGAAGGGCGACGCCAAACCCCGACGCCTCTGCCCCGCGAACGGCTAGGCGCGGGACGCGTACGCCACGAAGTCGGCCCAGGCGGCGGGCGCGAGGGCGAGCCGGGGACCCTCGACGTTCTTGGAGTCGCGGACGTGGACGGTGCGGGGCGTGGTGGCGACCTCGACACACGAGTCGCCCTCGGTGCCGCTGCTGTAACTGCTCTTGAACCAGGCCAGCTCGGAGGCGTCCCCGGCAGAGATCTTATGGATCATGTTTCTCCCAGCACTTGCTCGATGAAGGCCAGCGACTCCCCAGGGGTGAGAGCCTGAGCCCGGATGGTGCCATACCGCAGCTCAAGGATCCGGAGCTGTTTCGGATCAGAAGTTGGGCGCCCATTGAAGGCCCCGTCTGAACGCCCAACAGCGGTGCCGTCTCCGAACTTCAGCACTTCGATCCGCCCGTCCAGTCCGGGGTGTGGCCCGCTATAGGTCGGCATCACCTGGAGTGAGACGTTACGCAAACGGCCCACCTCCAGCAGGCGTTCGAGTTGCTGACGCCAGACCATTGTGCCGCCGACGGGTCGCCGCAACGCAGCCTCTTCCTGGACGAAGCTGAGCGCCGGTGCGGGCGACCGCTCAAAGATCGACTGCCGGCCGACGCGGGCAGCCACCATACGCTCCACCTCGTCCTGCGAATATGCGGGCTGCCGCGCCTCGAACAAGGCACGGGCATGCTCCGGCGTCTGCAACAGGCCGTGAACGCTATTGCTCTCGTAGACCCCGATCTCAACCGCCCGCGCCTCCATCCGCGCCAGGTCCCGGACCTTCTTCGGGTACCGAACCTCCGCCACGTCCTGCTTCATCGCGGCGATGAGCCCACCGGCCCGCAGCACCTCGTCCGCCCTGTCCAGGTACTCGGGCCTCGGGATCCGCTTCCCGGCCTCGACCTTGTAGACCAGGTCCTCCCCGTACCCGATGGCCTCGCCGAACTCCCCCGCCCGCATACCGGCGGCCTCGCGCCGCAGCCGGAGCTGGCGCCCGACCGTCGCGATGACGGCCGCGCCGGACTCGTCGTCGGGGTCGACCTCCCAGCCGGGCTCATCCGTCGTGCCGTCTTCCACGCTCACGCTCATTCGCGCCACCTCCGCCGTACCGCGCAGTACCTGGACGCCCCCTGCCCATACGCCCCTCCGGACAGGCCGGACAGCACCGGACAAGCTCCGGACAGTCACCGTACGCATCCACTGCGTGACTGGTGCTCGAAAGCGACCCGCCGCCAGGCTTTGTGACGTGAACCACAAAACCGACGAACTCCTTGCCCCTGCCCTCCACTTCAGCGTGCAGCTCTCCCCCACACCACGCGGCGCCCGCCTCGCCCGCCTGCTCGGCGCCGAGCGGCTGCGCGCATGGGAGCTGCCGTACGGAGTCGCTGACGCGGCCGAGCACGTCATGGCCGAGCTGGCAGCGAACGCCGCCATCCACGCCCGCGTGCCGGGCCGGGACTTCCGCGTCGCCCTCCGGGTCACGGACGGCGGCCGAACGCTCCGCGTGGAGGTGACCGACACACGGGCGGACCGACTCCCGAGCCGCCGCCCACCCGGCCTCGGACTGGTGATCGTCGAGGCGCTCGCGGGCCGGTGGGGCGTGGCGCTCGGACCGGTGCCGCGCAAGACGGTGTGGGCCGAGTGGGACCTGGTCGCACCGGGACGCGGTTTTCCGGGTTCCGGTGGCCCCGGCGGTCTACCCAAAGAAACGAAAGAGTAGAAAGAACCCCGCCAAACCCCACCCCTCCCTCCCGCCCACCGGACCAGCCCACTCACTCGGGTGAACATCCCCAACTGGACTGGCGCGGCGCCGGGTTGCGTGTTCTACGCTCACCGCGACACACAACCGCACAATGCGACGGCCCCCGCCGGGACTGGCATCCCGGACGAGGGCCTGACCATCCGAGGAAGTCAGGAGCTTCCCGATGGATACGAAGCACCTTAGCGCGCCCGCGCGCAGGCAGCGTGGGAACGTCCGCACCCGGACGCATACCGCTGGAGGCGTCATCCACGACAACGCCCGGCACCGCACCCAGTTCACCGTCATCGGCAACCAGCTCGCCCAGCACGCCGAGTTGTCGCTGACGGCCATTGGGCTCTCGGTGCACATCCAGTCGCTGCCGACCGGCGCCCTGGTGGACATCAGGACCCTGGCCGACCGCTTCCCGGAGGGCGCCGACCGGATCGCCGCCGCCCTGCGGGAACTGGAAGCCCATGGCTATCTGCGGCGGGTCCGTGAGCGAGTGGCCAAGGGCCGGCTCATCACCCGGACGATTTCCTGCAACCAGCCCGGCGCGCGGCGCACGGACGACGAGCCCGACGAGCCCGGCCCGACCCCGGCGCCCCCGCCCCAACGCACCGCCCGGCGCGAGCCGGCGCCCCTCGCCGTACCCCAACCCGCCTACACCGCCCGGCGCGAGCCGGCGCCCCTCGCCGTACCCCAACCCGCCTACCCGGCCCCGTCCCTCCTCCGGACGGCCCTCGACGTACTCGCCGGATTGCATCGCCACGACGCACGCCTCCTGCTCTCCGCCCGGGACGCGGAGCGCCTGGCCCCGGGAGTCGCCGCCTGGCTGGAACGGGACGTCAGCGCCGACGCCGTACGGGACGCCCTGACCACCAACCTGCCCCCGGACCGCCGTCCACCGCCCCGCCGCCCTCCTGGCCCACCGCCTGACGGCCCAGCTCCCTCCCCCACCCCCCTTCCGGGCGCCGTCCCAACGGCTCCCGCTCCAGAACTGCGACCGCTGCGACCGGGCGTTCCGGGCGGCTGAGCCGGGCGAGCGCGGAGACTGTCAACTGTCCTCGACCAGATAATCCGTTCGGATGACGCAGGCGCCTTTGGCATATGCCAAGCAGCCTCGCTCCCTGACGTCCACCCCGTGGTCAGTTCCCCACATGAGGCGATGCACCGCATCTTCCAGGAGTACCCGGGGCTCTTCTCCGGTGTTTCGGAGGTGCTGGGCGTCCCGTTCCCCCCGCCCGTCTCAGTCCAGATCCTGCCCACCGACCTCACCGAGGCCCGCCCCCTCGAACGCCGCGTGGACACGCTGCTGCTCTTCGACACCGAGGACGAGGGCTCCTTCCTCCTGGCCGTCGAGGCTCAAGGCAAGAAGGACCTCTCCAAGCCCGCGAGCTGGGCGTACTACCTGTCGTACCTCAACGCGAAGTACCAGCGGCCGCCCGTGCTGCTGGTCGTCTGCCAGGACCGCTCCACGGCCGAATGGGCCGCCCGGCCGGTCCACATCGGTCCCCGGCAGTCGGCCTCCCTCACCCTTCGCCCCACTGGTGGCGGGCCCCCACAACATGCCCGTGATCCGCAACACCGCCGAGGCCCGCAAAGACCTGGCCCTCACCACCCTGGCCGCCATCACTCACGCCGACAATCCGGACGTCGCTGCCATACTGAAGGCAGTCTCCAGCGCGCTGCGCGAAACACCCGAAGAGCTGTCCCACCCCCTCGCCGAACTCATCGCACAAGGCCTGGGCAAGCGCCCAGCCGCACAACTGTGGAGGCACCCTGATGGCCGTGGACCTGTCGTTCTACAAGTCGCCCGTCTCGGAAGGGATCCGGGCAAAGAGCCGTGCCGAGGACATCCTGATCGTCCTGGAGCAGCGCGGCATCGACGTCCCCGACGCGGCCCGCGAGCGCATCACCGACTGCGACGACCCCGAGCTTCTGCGGGGCTGGCTCACACGCGCGGTCACCGCCACCGCTGCCGCCGACATCTTCGCGGACGAGTAGCGGCCCCCACTCCCCCGTACCGGGCCCGGAATTATGATCAACGGGTTCATCCACAAGGGGGAATCATGCGCAAGACAGTGACCACCGCCGCCCTCGTCCTCACCGCCGCCCTCCTGACGGGCTGCGGCGGCAGCGCCGACGATCCGAAGCCCACCACGAAGCCGTCCGCCGCGAAGCCGTCCGAGGCGGCGAAGGGCGACGGCCCCGTCAGCCACCAGGTCACCCTCGAAGTCCAGGGCACCGGGTCGGCGCTCGTGTACTACAACCTGGACACCAACAAGGGCGAGCAGGTGACCCTGCCCTGGAAGAAGACGGCCACCATCACGTTCACGACCGAGGCCGAGAAGAAGGTCGGCACCGTGGTGTCCGTGGTGCCCGGATCGGTGCAAGCTGCCGACGGCACGCTGAAGGCGGCGCCCTGTGTGATCACGGTGGACGGCAAGAAGGTCGCCGACAACAAGGGCGCCAATGACAAGGACCCCTCGTCCAGCATGTGCAAGTACGCGCTGAAGTAACCGGCGCCTGAACACCGCCCGGCATCCGGGCAACCCCGTCCCCCGGTTTTCCGTCTAACCGACCGCAGAACGCGGGCGGTTACGCACACGGGGGAAGCAGGACGTGGACCACATATGGGGGGCAGGGCCGCGCCCTGCCGTTTTTCGGCGGCGGGGCGTGCTCGCCTCCGCCGCGGCAGTCGCACTGGCCGCCGTGGCCGGGTGTTCCGTGCCCGCGCCGCGGCGCAGTGGGCCGATGGCCGATCCGGCGCCGGGGATCCCGATCACCAGCTCGCGGCGCGCCCAGCTGATGCAGATCGCGGCGCATCCGGACGACGACCTGTACTTCATGAACCCGGACAGCCAGCGGATGGTGGACGCGGGCGTCCCGCTGGTGTCGATATACGTCACCGCCGGCGAGCACGACGGCAAGAACCACATACCCGGGCGCAAGGACACCCCCAGCGACAAGGCCGCCTACTCCTCCGCCCGCCACCAGGGGCTCCGCCAGGCGTACGCGACCATGCTCGGCCTCGACAAGTTCACCAGGTGGCACAAGGGCGTCATCACCCTCCGCGGTGACCGCCGTGCCGAGATCAACACCCTCACCCACGGCAGCCGCCGCGTCGAGCTGATCTTCCTCAACCTCTCCATGCACGCCCCGCGCCGCTGGATGGCGCTGCCGAGCCTGTGGAAGGACCGGGCGCTGGGCCTCAGGACCGTGGTGGCCGACGACTCCCCCGTACGCAAGGCCGATACGTACGACTACGACGCGCTCGTCGATGTCCTGGTCGGGCTCATGGAGCGCTACCAGCCGACCGTGATCCACACGCTGGACCCGGACCCCGACATCCAGGACAGCGACGAGCAGACCCGGAAGAAGGACTCCGAGCAGCGCGGCTACTCGGACCACGCCGACCACACAGCCGTCGCGTCCTTCTCCTGGGCCGCCATGGTCCGCTGGGTGGCCGACGCGACGAAGGACGGCGGTGCGATCCCCGCCTTCGTCACCACCTCCTTCCGCGGCTACTACAACCGCCACTGGCCCAAGAACCTCCCGGAGCCGGTGCTCAAGGAGAAGGCCGCGCACCTCGTCCCGTACGGCGGCGACCCGTCCTGGAGTTGCGGCAACAGCGGCGGCTGCGGCGACTACAACGTCGGCGGGATCCGCCCGCTCACCAACAAGAAGGGCTGGGTACGGGCCACCCACTACCGCTACCCCGGCGCCGGCCCCGTCGTGGCCACCGAGCCGGACGGGCGGCTCGCCGTGTACGGGGTGCTGGGCCTCCGCGCCGTGCGCTGGCGCGAGACGGAACCCGGCAGCGGCCAGTGGGGCGAGCCCGGCGACCTGGGCGGCGGGCCGCTGGCGCCCGGGCTCGGCGGGGTGACCCTGAAGGACGGCCGGCAGTTGCTGTTCGGGCTCCGGTTCGCCGCGCTCGGCGGGCACGGCGGACCGAACAAGCGCGAGATCGTGCTGCTGGAGCAGCGGGAGCCGGGCGGGCCGTTCCTCGCCTGGACGGGGCTGGGCAACCCGGAGCGCGGCGACGACCGGGGGCGCCGGCTGGGCGTTCCGGTGGCGGTGGCCGACCGGGACGGCCGGGTCCACCTCTTCGTACGCGACGCGGACAAGGGCATCAGCGGCCGGATCCGGGAGGCGGACGGGACGTGGGGGCCGTGGCTGGACCTGGGCGGGGCCGAGGTGCAGGACGGGCTGTCGGCGGCGGTGGACGGCACCGGCCGCGTCCACCTGTTCGCGGCCGGCCGCGAGAGCGTCCACCACTGGACGCAGGATGCCCAGGGCGGCCCGGTCATCTCCCGCGCCGGTGACACCATCCCCGTCTCCGGCGGCCCCGTGGCGGTGGCCGCGACCCGCGACGGCGGCCTGGCGCTGTACTACCGCGCGCCCACCGAGAAGGACCTGACGGCGGTACGTCTCGACGGCACCCCGCTACCCAGGGCCGTCCTCGACGGCTACGGCCCCGTCGCCGCGACCACCACCCCCCAGGGCCCGGTCCTCCTCGGCAAGGACCTCCGCGGCCGCATCCAGATCCGCACCCCGGCGGGCCGCCTCGCCACCCGTACGCAGGGCGCCGTGGCCCTGGAGTCGGCCACCCTCCACGCGGGCGGCCGGCACGGCACCCTCGCCATAGGACTGGGCGCGGACGCCCATCCATGGACCTGGACACCGGAGCCCCGTACCGAAGGCTGAGACAACGCGAAGGGCCCCGCACCTCACGGTGCGGGGCCCTTCTTGCAGCTCTGCGGCGAGCTACCAGGTCAGACCAGAATTACTTCGTGATCTTGGTGACCTGGCCGGCGCCGACGGTCCGGCCACCCTCACGGATGGCGAACTTCAGGCCCTCCTCCATGGCGACCGGCTGGATCAGCGAGACCGTCATGGTGGTGTTGTCGCCCGGCATGACCATCTCGGTGCCCTCGGGGAGGGTCACGACGCCGGTCACGTCCGTGGTACGGAAGTAGAACTGCGGGCGGTAGTTGTTGAAGAACGGCGTGTGGCGGCCACCCTCGTCCTTGGACAGGATGTAGGCCTGCGCCTCGAACTCGGTGTGCGGGGTGACCGAGCCCGGCTTGATGATGCACTGGCCGCGCTCGACATCCTCGCGCTTGATGCCACGGAGGAGCAGACCGACGTTCTCACCGGCCTGCCCCTCGTCGAGCAGCTTGCGGAACATCTCGATACCGGTGACCGTGGTGGTGGTCTTCTCGGTCTTGATGCCGATGATGTCGACAGTCTCGTTGACCTTGAGGACACCACGCTCGATACGGCCGGTGACGACCGTACCGCGACCGGTGATCGTGAAGACGTCCTCGATCGGCATCAGGAACGGCTTGTCGACGTCACGCTCGGGCTGCGGGATCGCCTCGTCGACGGCGGCCATGAGCTTGAGGACGGACTCGCCCCACTCGGCGTCGCCCTCGAGCGCCTTGAGCGCCGAGACCTTGACGACCGGAACGTCGTCGCCCGGGAACTCGTACTCGGTGAGGAGCTCACGGACCTCGAGCTCGACGAGCTCCAGGATCTCCTCGTCGTCCACCATGTCGGCCTTGTTCAGGGCGACGACGATGTACGGAACGCCGACCTGGCGGGCCAGGAGCACGTGCTCCTTGGTCTGCGGCATCGGGCCGTCGGTGGCGGCGACCACGAGGATGGCGCCGTCCATCTGGGCCGCACCGGTGATCATGTTCTTGATGTAGTCCGCGTGACCGGGGCAGTCGACGTGGGCGTAGTGACGCGACTCGGTCTGGTACTCGACGTGCGCGATGGAGATGGTGATACCGCGCTGGCGCTCCTCAGGGGCCTTGTCGATCTGGTCGAAGGCCGAGGCCTCGTTCAGGTCCGGGTACGCGTCGTGCAGCACCTTGGTAATGGCGGCCGTGAGGGTCGTCTTACCGTGGTCGATGTGACCGATGGTGCCGATGTTGACGTGCGGCTTAGTCCGCTCGAACTTCGCCTTCGCCACGGGGTTCCTCCTGAGAGTGGTTCTGGTACGCCTTACTCATCGGCGCCAGGTGATCTTTGCTGGGTGGCCACCCGCCGGGACCCTGCCTCGGGTTCGGGGCGGAGCCCCGGCGGATGGTGTCAAGCCTAAAGCGTGTACTCGGGAGAGTTACTCGCCTTTGGCCTTCGCGATGATCTCCTCGGCGACGTTCCGCGGAACCTCGGCGTAGGAGTCGAACTGCATCGAGTAGCTTGCGCGACCCGAGGTCTTGCTGCGGAGGTCGCCGACGTAGCCGAACATCTCCGAGAGCGGCACCAGGCCCTTGACGACCCGGGCGCCGGCCCTCTCCTCCATGGCCTGGATCTGGCCACGGCGGGAGTTGATGTCACCGATGACATCGCCCATGTAGTCCTCGGGCGTGGTGACCTCGACGGCCATCATCGGCTCAAGGAGCACGGGGGACGCCTTGCGCGCGGCCTCCTTGAAGGCCTGCGAACCGGCGATCTTGAAGGCGAGCTCGGAGGAGTCGACCTCGTGGTAGGCACCGTCGAGAAGCGTGACGCGGACGCCCGTCATCTCGTAGCCCGCGAGGATGCCGAACTGCATGGCCTCCTGGCAGCCGGCGTCCACCGAAGGAATGTATTCCTTCGGGATACGGCCACCGGTGACCTTGTTGACGAACTCGTACGAGGCGTCGCCGCCCTCGATCGGCTCGACCGCGATCTGCACCTTGGCGAACTGACCGGTACCACCGGTCTGCTTCTTGTGGGTGTAGTCCACGCGCTCGACGGCCTTGCGGATCGTCTCACGGTACGCGACCTGCGGCTTACCGACGTTGGCCTCGACCTTGAACTCGCGCTTCATGCGGTCGACGAGCACCTCGAGGTGAAGCTCGCCCATACCGCCGATGACGGTCTGGCCGGTCTCCTCGTTGGTGTGCACCTGGAAGGAGGGGTCCTCCTCCGCGAGACGCTGGATGGCGACACCCAGCTTCTCCTGGTCACCCTTGGACTTGGGCTCGATGGCGACCTCGATGACCGGCGCCGGGAAGTCCATGGACTCCAGGATCACCGGCTTCTTCTCGTCGCACAGCGTCTCACCGGTCGTGGTCTGCTTCAGACCCATGACGGCGATGATGTCGCCGGCGCCCACCGACTCGATCTCCTCACGCTTGTTCGCGTGCATACGGTAGATCTTGCCGATGCGCTCCTTCTTGCCCTTGACCGAGTTCAGCACCGAGGTGCCGGACTCCAGGCGACCGGAGTAGATCCGGACGAAGGTGAGCTTGCCGAGGTGCGGGTCGCTCATGATCTTGAACGCCAGCGCCGACAGCGGCTCGTCGTCGGACGGCTTGCGCTTGACGACCGTCTCCGCGTCCTTGACGTCGTGGCCCTCGATGGCCTCGATGTCGACGGGCGACGGCAGGTAGCGCACGACCGCGTCGAGCAGGGGCTGAACGCCCTTGTTCTTGAACGCGGTGCCACAGAACACCGGAGTCACCGTGGTGCCGGTGCCCTTGCCGGAGGCGATGGTGATACGACGGATCGCGGCGTACAACTGCTCCTCGGACGGCTCCTGGCCCTCCAGGTACAGCTCCATGATCTCTTCGTCGTTCTCGGCCACGGCCTCGAGCAGCTTGCCGCGGTACTCCTCGGCAGCCTCGGTGTGGGTGTCCGGGATGTCGACGATGTCGTACATCTCACCCTTGGCCGCCTCGGCGGACCAGACCAGGGCCTTCATACGAACGAGGTCGATGACGCCCTTGAAGTCGGCCTCGGCGCCGATCGGGAGCTGCATGACGATCGGCTGCGCGCCCAGGCGGTCGCTGATCATGTCGACACAACGGTGGAACTCGGCGCCGGTGCGGTCGAGCTTGTTGACGAAGCAGATACGCGGAACGCCGTAGCGGTCCGCCTGACGCCACACGGTCTCGGACTGCGGCTCAACGCCGGCGACGCCGTCGAACACCGTCACCGCACCGTCGAGCACGCGGAGCGAACGCTCCACCTCGACGGTGAAGTCGACGTGGCCCGGGGTGTCGATGATGTTGATGGTGTGGTCAACGTCTTCCAGCGGCCAGTGGCAGGTCGTCGCGGCGGACGTGATCGTGATGCCGCGCTCCTGCTCCTGCTCCATCCAGTCCATGGTGGCAGCGCCGTCGTGGACTTCACCGATCTTGTAAGAGACACCGGTGTAGAACAGGATCCGCTCGGTGGTGGTCGTCTTGCCCGCGTCGATGTGGGCCATGATCCCGATGTTGCGGACCTTGGCCAGGTCAAGCGAAGTGGTAGCCATAAGGCTTCAGTCTTCTCTCGGTCTCGATGTGGGTGCGACTACCAGCGGTAGTGCGCGAAGGCCTTGTTGGACTCGGCCATCTTGTGCGTGTCCTCACGCTTCTTGACCGAAGCACCGAGGCCGTTGGAGGCGTCGAGGAGCTCGTTCATGAGGCGCTCGGTCATGGTCTTCTCGCGACGGGCGCGGGAGTAACCCACGAGCCAGCGCAGCGCGAGCGTGGAGGCGCGACCGGGCTTGACCTCGATCGGCACCTGGTAGGTGGCGCCACCGACGCGGCGGGACTTGACCTCGAGAGACGGCTTGACGTTCTCGAGGGCGCGCTTCAGCGTGATGACCGGGTCGTTGCCGGTCTTCTCGCGGAGGCCTTCCATGGCGCCGTAGACGATCCGCTCGGCGGTGGAGCGCTTGCCGTTCAGCAGGATCTTGTTGATGAGCGAGGTCACCAGAGGAGAGCCGTAGACCGGGTCGATGATGACCGGGCGCTTCGGGGCGGGGCCCTTACGAGGCATTCTTACTTCTCCTTCTTGGCGCCGTAGCGGCTGCGGGCCTGCTTGCGGTTCTTGACACCCTGGGTGTCGAGCGAGCCGCGGATGATCTTGTAGCGAACACCCGGCAGGTCCTTCACACGGCCACCACGCACGAGCACGATGGAGTGCTCCTGCAGGTTGTGTCCCTCACCCGGGATGTAAGCCGTGACCTCGATCCCGCTGGTCAGACGCACACGCGCGACCTTGCGGAGGGCCGAGTTCGGCTTCTTCGGGGTGGTCGTGAACACACGCGTGCAGACGCCGCGGCGCTGAGGGGAACCCTCGAGTGCGGGCGTCTTGTTCTTCTCGACCTTGTCCTGCCGGCCCTTCCGGACCAGCTGCTGGATCGTAGGCACTACTTCTCCGGTTTCTGTGTGCCGTGTAGTAAAACTAACCTGGAACGTCGCCGACCCACGCGGTCGGGTGTGTCGAATACTGCGGACTTCCGCCGCATGGCGGAAAGGGGCGCAGATTGCGGTGGCCGATGCTCGACTCGCCGTGCGGTTGAGGACACGCACAGGAGCCCAGGCACACCCCAGGCACAAGGTCTGAGCGTACCTACCTCACGGACTTCGGTCAAAACAAATGCGGACGGCAGCGACACGCCGGATTCGATCATCCCGGATACGACCGTTCGTGGCTCGATCTGTTCATTCGCGCCCACGCGGGGCCGCGCCTTCCGTTCGTTGATCGGTCGCTCGACGAACCGGGGGACCCATGACGGCGGCGAATTGATCCGGCGGAGGCGGCTGCGCGGGCGGCACGGACGAAGGCGCCGGCGTGGATGGTGGCGGCTGGCGCCATGCCACCGCCCGGCCCGCCGACGGCCACGCCGGCGGACCGGGCGGCGGGCGGGGCGCCGGCTGGGACGGTGGCGGGCCGGGGGCGCGGGCGACGGCGGGCCGGGGCGCGGGCGGCGGTGGCGGCAGCTGGGGCGGGCCCGGGGCCGCTAGCACGGGCGGCGGTGGCCGGGCCGGTGGTCGCGGCCGTGGGCCGGGCGGCGGGCCGGGGGCCGGGCGGCGGGCCGGTGGCGGCCGGCCGAGTATCACTGGTACGTGCGGCGGCTGTGCCGGTGCCGGTGGGCATGGCCGGGCGGCAGGCGGGCCGGTGGCGGCAGCTGGGGCGGGCCCGGGGGTGCTGGCACGGGCGGCGGTGGCCGGGCCTGGACAAGCTGAACCAGGCGGAACAGCAGCAGCCGCAGGCTGCGGCCGGGACCACCACACCCGGCTGCACCGCCTCCAGCCCACCCGCTGAAAACGCGGAAGGGCGGCCACCCCGTGCGAAACGGGGTGGCCGCCCTTCCTGGCAAAGCAGCAACTACTACTGGTTGTACGGACCGTAGTCGTAGTCCTCCAGCGGAACGGCCTGGCCGGAGCCTGTGCCGAACGGCGAGTAGTCGATGTCGTCGTAGCCGACGGCCGAGTACATCGCGGCCTTGGCCTCCTCGGTCGGCTCGACCCGGATGTTGCGGTAGCGGGACAGGCCCGTACCGGCCGGGATGAGCTTACCGATGATGACGTTCTCCTTGAGGCCGATCAGGGAGTCGGACTTGGCGTTGATCGCCGCGTCCGTCAGGACCCTGGTCGTCTCCTGGAAGGAGGCCGCGGACAGCCACGACTCCGTCGCCAGCGACGCCTTGGTGATACCCATCAGCTGCGGACGGCCGGAGGCGGGGTGACCGCCCTCGGTGACCACACGACGGTTCTCGGACTCGAACTTCGACCGCTCGACCAGCTCACCCGGCAGGAGCTCCGCGTCGCCGGACTCGATGATCGTCACACGGCGCAGCATCTGCCGGATGATGATCTCGATGTGCTTGTCGTGGATCGACACGCCCTGCGAGTTGTAGACCTTCTGGACCTCGCCGACCAAGTGGACCTGGACGGCACGCTGGCCGAGGATGCGCAGCACGTCGTGCGGGTTGGTGGCACCCGCGGTGAGCTTCTGGCCCACCTCGACGTGGTCGCCCTCGTGCACCAGGACCTTGGCGCGCTTCGAGATCGGGTAGGCCGTCTCGTCGCTGCCGTCGTCCGGGGTGACGACGATCTTCTTGGTCTTCTCGGTCTCCTCGATCCGTACGCGGCCGGAGGCCTCGGAGATCGGGGCGACACCCTTCGGCGTACGAGCCTCGAAGAGCTCGACGACACGGGGCAGACCCTGGGTGATGTCGTCACCGGCCACACCACCGGTGTGGAAGGTACGCATCGTCAGCTGCGTACCGGGCTCACCGATGGACTGGGCGGCGATGATGCCGACCGCCTCACCGATGTCGACCAGCTTGCCGGTGGCGAGCGAACGGCCGTAGCAGAAGGCACAGGTGCCGACCGCGGACTCGCAGGTCAGGACCGAGCGGGTCTTGACCTCCTCGACACCCGCGTTGACCAGGGCGTCGATGAGCACGTCACCCAGGTCGACGTTGGCCGGCGCGATGACCTTGCCGTCGACGACGACGTCCTCGGCGAGCATCCGCGCGTACACGGACGTCTCGACGTCGTCCGCCTTGCGCAGCACACCGGCGGCGTCACGCTCGGCGATCCGCAGCTTCAGACCGCGCTCGGTGCCGCAGTCCTCCTCGCGGATGATCACGTCCTGCGAGACGTCCACCAGACGACGGGTCAGGTAACCCGAGTCGGCGGTACGCAGGGCGGTGTCCGCGAGACCCTTTCGGGCACCGTGCGTGGAGATGAAGTACTCCAGCACGGACAGACCCTCACGGAACGACGCCTTGATGGGCCGCGGGATGGTCTCGTTCTTCGCGTTCGACACCAGACCACGCATACCGGCAATCTGACGCATCTGCATCATGTTGCCTCGTGCACCCGAGTTCACCATCATGAAGATCGGGTTGGTCTTCGGGAAGTTGTCGTTCATCGCCTCGGCGACCTCGTTGGTCGCCTTGGTCCAGATCGCGATGAGCTCCTGCGTGCGCTCGTCCTTGGTGATCAGACCGCGCTCGTACTGCTTCTGGACCTTCTCGTCCTGAGCCTCGTACGACTTGACGATCTCCTTCTTCGCCTCGGGGACGACGACGTCGGAGATGGCGACGGTGACACCGGAACGGGTGGCCCAGTAGAAGCCGGCCGCCTTCAGGTTGTCGAGCGTCGCCGCCACGATGACCTTGGGGTAGCGCTCGGCGAGGTCGTTGACGATCTCGGAGAGCTGCTTCTTGCCGACCGAGTAGTCGACGAACGGGTAGTCCTCGGGCAGCAGCTCGTTGAAGAGCGCACGGCCCAGGGTCGTCCGCAGACGGAACGAGTCACCCTGCTGCCACTCCGGCTCGCCCTCCTCCGCGACCGGCGGGGTCCAGCCACGCGGCGGGACGGTGCCGATCGGGAAGCGGATGTCGACCTTCGCCTGGAGCGAGAGCTCGCCCATGTCGAACGCCATGATCGCTTCGGCGCTGGAGTTGAAGGCCCGGCCCTCGCCCTTGACCTCGCGCTCCTCCTCGTCCGTGGTGAGGAAGAAGAGGCCCAGCACCATGTCCTGGGTCGGCATGGTGACCGGACGGCCGTCGGCCGGCTTGAGGATGTTGTTCGAGGACAGCATCAGGATGCGGGCCTCGGCCTGCGCCTCCGCGGACAGCGGCAGGTGCACGGCCATCTGGTCACCGTCGAAGTCCGCGTTGAACGCGGTGCAGACGAGCGGGTGGATCTGGATGGCCTTGCCCTCGACCAGCTGCGGCTCGAAGGCCTGGATGCCGAGGCGGTGCAGCGTGGGCGCACGGTTCAGCAGCACCGGGTGCTCGGCGATGACCTCTTCGAGGACGTCGTACACCACGGTGCGGCCGCGCTCGACCATGCGCTTGGCCGACTTGATGTTCTGCGCGTGGTTCAGGTCGACGAGGCGCTTCATCACGAACGGCTTGAAGAGCTCCAGCGCCATGGCCTTGGGCAGACCGCACTGGTGCAGCTTCAGCTGCGGGCCGACGACGATGACGGAACGCGCCGAGTAGTCGACTCGCTTACCGAGCAGGTTCTGACGGAAGCGACCCTGCTTGCCCTTCAGCATGTCGCTGAGGGACTTCAGCGGGCGGTTACCGGGACCGGTGACCGGGCGACCGCGGCGGCCGTTGTCGAACAGCGCGTCGACGGCCTCCTGCAGCATCCGCTTCTCGTTGTTCACGATGATCTCGGGGGCACCGAGGTCAAGGAGACGCTTGAGGCGGTTGTTGCGGTTGATGACACGGCGGTACAGGTCGTTCAGGTCGGAGGTCGCGAAGCGGCCACCGTCCAGCTGCACCATCGGACGCAGGTCCGGCGGGATGACCGGGACGCAGTCCAGGACCATGCCCTTGGGGCTGTTGGAGGTCTGCAGGAACGCGGACACGACCTTCAGCCGCTTCAGCGCACGGGTCTTCTTCTGGCCCTTGCCCGTACGGATGATCTCGCGGAGCTTCTCGGCCTCCTCGTCGAGGTCGAAGGACTCCAGGCGCTTCTGCAGCGCCGCGGCACCCATCGAACCGTCGAAGTAGGTACCGAAGCGGTCGCGCAGCTCGCGGTAGAGCAGCTCGTCGCCCTCCAGGTCCTGGACCTTGAGGTTCTTGAAGCGGTTCCACACCTCGTCGAGACGGTCGATCTCGCGCTGGGCACGGTCGCGCAGCTGCTTCATCTCGCGCTCGGCGCCCTCGCGCACCTTGCGGCGCACGTCGGCCTTGGCGCCCTCGGCCTCCAGCTCGGCCAGGTCGGTCTCGAGCTTCTTGGCGCGGGCCTCGAGGTCGGCGTCGCGGCGGTTCTCGATCTGCTGGCGCTCGACGGAGACGTGGGCCTCCAGCGAGGGCAGGTCGCGCGTGCGGCGCTCCTCGTCGACGTACGTGATCATGTACGCCGCGAAGTAGATGACCTTCTCCAGGTCCTTCGGGGCGAGGTCCAGCAGGTAGCCCAGCCGGGACGGGACGCCCTTGAAGTACCAGATGTGGGTGACGGGAGCGGCCAGCTCGATGTGGCCCATCCGCTCACGGCGCACCTTGGCGCGGGTGACCTCGACGCCACACCGCTCACAGATGATGCCCTTGAAGCGGACGCGCTTGTACTTGCCGCAGTAGCACTCCCAGTCCCGGGTCGGGCCGAAGATCTTCTCGCAGAAGAGTCCGTCCTTTTCGGGCTTCAGGGTGCGGTAGTTGATGGTCTCCGGCTTCTTGACCTCGCCGTGGGACCACTGACGGATGTCGTCCGCGGTGGCCAGGCCGATCCGCAGCTCGTCGAAGAAGTTGACGTCGAGCACTATGCGTCAATCCCTCTCAGGGTTCGTGTCTCAATCATGGTCTGTACGGGTCCGGGGCAGGGCCGGGGCCTCACGAGGAGGCCCCGACCAGACCCGTCAGACCTCTTCGACGCTGCTCGGCTCGCGCCGGGACAGGTCGATGCCGAGCTCCTCCGCAGCGCGGAAGACGTCCTCGTCGGTGTCGCGCATCTCGATGGACATGCCGTCCGAGGACAGCACCTCCACGTTGAGGCACAGGGACTGCATCTCCTTGATGAGCACCTTGAAGGACTCGGGGATGCCGGGCTCGGGGATGTTCTCGCCCTTGACGATGGCCTCGTAGACCTTCACGCGGCCGGTGACGTCGTCGGACTTGATCGTCAGCAGTTCCTGGAGGGCGTACGCGGCGCCGTAAGCCTCCAGCGCCCACACCTCCATCTCACCGAAGCGCTGGCCACCGAACTGAGCCTTACCACCCAGCGGCTGCTGGGTGATCATCGAGTACGGGCCGGTCGAACGCGCGTGCAGCTTGTCGTCGACCAGGTGGTGGAGCTTGAGGATGTACATGTACCCGACCGAGATCGGGTCCGGGAACGGCTCGCCGGAGCGGCCGTCGAACAGCCGGGCCTTACCGGTCGGCAGCACCATCCGGTCCCCGTCGCGGTTCGGGATGGTGTGCTGGAGCAGACCGGCCAGCTCGTCCTCACGCGCACCGTCGAAGACGGGGGTGGCGACGTTGGTACCGGGCTCCACCTTGTCGGCGCCGATCGCCTGGAGGCGCTGCGCCCACTCGTCGGCGAGGCCGGAGACGTCCCAGCCGCGGCTGGCGAGCCAGCCGAGGTGGATCTCCAGGACCTGTCCCGGGTTCATTCGGGACGGGACACCCAGCGGGTTCAGGATGATGTCGACCGGAGTTCCGTCCTCGAGGAACGGCATGTCCTCGATGGGAAGGATCTTCGAGATAACACCCTTGTTGCCGTGACGGCCGGCGAGCTTGTCACCGTCGGTGATCTTGCGCTTCTGCGCGACGTACACGCGCACCAGCTGGTTCACACCGGGGGGAAGCTCGTCGCCCTCCTCGCGGTCGAAGACGCGTACGCCGATGACCTTGCCGGTCTCGCCGTGCGGCACCTTCAGCGAGGTGTCACGGACCTCACGGGCCTTCTCACCGAAGATCGCGCGGAGCAGGCGCTCCTCCGGCGTCAGCTCGGTCTCACCCTTGGGCGTGACCTTGCCGACGAGGATGTCGCCGGCGACGACCTCGGCACCGATACGGATGATGCCGCGCTCGTCGAGGTCGGCGAGGACCTCCTCGGAGACGTTCGGGATGTCCCGGGTGATCTCCTCGGGGCCGAGCTTGGTGTCACGGGCGTCGACCTCGTGCTCCTCGATGTGGATCGAGGAGAGGACGTCGTCCTGCACGAGGCGCTGCGACAGGATGATCGCGTCCTCGTAGTTGTGACCCTCCCACGGCATGAACGCGACCAGCAGGTTCTTGCCGAGCGCCATCTCACCGTTCTCGGTGGCCGGCCCGTCGGCGAGGACCTGGCCCTCGATCACCCGGTCGCCCTCGGAGACGACGACCTTCTGGTTGACCGAGGTGCCCTGGTTGGAGCGGGAGAACTTGGCGATGCGGTACGTGGTGTACGTGCCGTCGTCGTTGGCGACGGTGATGTAGTCGGCCGAAACCTCCTGGATCACACCGTCCTTCTCGGCCTTGATGACGTCGCCGGCGTCGGTGGCACAGCGGTACTCCATGCCGGTACCGACCAGCGGCGCCTCCGCCTTGATGAGCGGAACGGCCTGGCGCATCATGTTCGCGCCCATGAGGGCACGGTTGGCGTCGTCGTGCTCGAGGAACGGGATCATGGCGGTCGCGACCGACACCATCTGGCGCGGCGAGACGTCCATGTAGTCCACGTCGTCGGGCGCGACGTAGTCGACCTCACCACCGCGACGGCGGACCAGGACGCGGTTCTCGGCGAACCGGAGCTCCTCGGTCAGCGGCGCGTTGGCCTGGGCGATGACGAAGCGGTCCTCTTCGTCGGCGGTCAGGTAGTCGACCTCGTCGGTGACCTGGCCCTCGACGACCTTGCGGTACGGCGTCTCGACGAAACCGAACGCGTTGACGCGTCCGTACGAGGCGAGCGAACCGATCAGACCGATGTTCGGGCCTTCGGGCGTCTCGATCGGGCACATACGGCCGTAGTGGGACGGGTGCACGTCACGGACCTCGAAGCCGGCCCGCTCACGGGACAGACCACCCGGGCCAAGAGCCGACAGGCGGCGCTTGTGGGTGAGACCCGACAGCGGGTTGTTCTGGTCCATGAACTGCGACAGCTGGCTGGTGCCGAAGAACTCCTTGATGGAGGCGACGACCGGCCGGATGTTGATCAGGGTCTGCGGCGTGATCGCCTCGACGTCCTGCGTCGTCATGCGCTCACGCACGACGCGCTCCATCCTCGCCAGACCCGTACGGACCTGGTTCTGGATGAGCTCGCCCACGTTGCGCAGACGGCGGTTGCCGAAGTGGTCGATGTCGTCGGTCTCGACGACGATCTGCGTGCCGTTCTCGCCCACCGTCTCGGTCTCGCCCGCGTGGAGCTTCACCAGGTACTTGATGGTGGCGATGATGTCGTCGGTGGTGAGCACACCGGCGTCCAGCGGCTCGTCGGCGCCGAGCTTCTTGTTCACCTTGTAGCGGCCGACCTTGGCGAGGTCGTAGCGCTTGGGGTTGAAGTAGAGGTTCTCGAGCAGCGTCTGAGCGGCCTCACGCGTCGGCGGCTCGCCCGGACGCAGCTTGCGGTAGATGTCGAGCAGCGCGTCGTCCTGGCCCTGGGTGTGGTCCTTCTCCAGGGTGGCGCGCATGGACTCGTACTCACCGAACTCCTGCAGGATCTGCTCGGTGGTCCAGCCGAGAGCCTTGAGGAGGACGGTCACGGACTGCTTGCGCTTGCGGTCGATGCGGACACCGACCATGTCGCGCTTGTCGATCTCCATCTCCAGCCAGGCACCCCGGGACGGGATGATCTTGGCGGAGAAGATGTCCTTGTCGGACGTCTTGTCGATGGAGGAGTCGAAGTAGACACCCGGCGAGCGGACGAGCTGCGACACCACGACACGCTCGGTGCCGTTGATGACGAAGGTGCCCTTGTTGGTCATGAGCGGGAAGTCGCCCATGAAGACCGTCTGGGACTTGATCTCGCCGGTCTCGTTGTTGGTGAACTCGGCCGTGACGAAGAGCGGCGCGGCGTACGTGAAGTCGCGCTCCTTGCACTCGTCGATCGAGTTCTTCGGGGGCTCGAAGCGGTGGTCGCGGAAGGTCAGCGACATCGACCCGGAGAAGTCCTCGATCGGCGAGATCTCCTCGAAGATCTCCTCCAGACCGGACTTGGTGGGGACGTCCTGTCCGGACTCCAGAGCCGCCTCGACACGAGCCTTCCACGCGGCATTGCCGAGCAGCCAGTCAAAGCTCTCGGTCTGCAGCGCGAGGAGGTTCGGAACCTCGAGGGGCTCCTTGATCTTTGCAAAGGAGATGCGCAGCGGGGCGGTGCTTGCGCCGTTGTTCGTATTCGCGGTCGAGGCGTTGCGCGAGGCGGCCAAGAGGGGGTCCTTCCGAGGGCTCGGACTCACTACGCGCGTACCGGTCCCTCGCCGGACACGGAGACAGACTTCCTGATTTCGGCCAAAAGACCAGGTCAGGAGAGTCGGTCAACTGTGCTCTTGCGAGGGGATGCCCCTGGTGACGGGCAGGGGGCAGCTAACAGGCAGCGCAAAGGGTCAGTGTAGCCACTTGGCCCACTGATGTCCAGGGCGAGTAATTCGCTTCCCTCGTTGCTCTCAACTCCGCGGCACCTCGCGCCGTTGGCGCACATCGATACTGCCCGTTCGGCCGTCGATCCATGCCTCGGATCCGGATCGTTGTGACGGCGCGTCCTGAGAATTGCGCGCGGCGTGCGGTTCGTCAAGGCCCCCAGCCGTGTGTGGCCATGTGGGGCGCACGGCGAAGATCACCATACTCCGCGTGGGGCTCGACGCAAGGCAGGCGTCCCGGCAACGCCGAAGGGCGACCACCCGGATGGGTGATCGCCCTTCGAAACGCCCTGTGAGGGGCGCTGAGCGAGTCAGGAGACTCGCGAGGTGTTACTTGACCTCGACGGAGGCGCCGGCAGCCTTGAGGGACTCGGCAGCCTTCTCCGCGGCCTCCTTGGCGACCTTCTCGAGGACCGGCTTCGGGGTGCCGTCGACGAGGTCCTTGGCCTCCTTCAGGCCCAGGGAGGTCAGCTCACGCACGACCTTGATGACCTGGATCTTCTTGTCACCGGCGCCGGTGAGGATGACGTCGAACTCGTCCTTCTCCTCAGCGGCCTCGGCCGGGGCGCCCGGGGCACCGGCGGCGGCAACGGCGACCGGAGCGGCGGCGGTGACGTCGAACTTCTCCTCGAACGCCGAAACGAACGCGGCGAGCTCGATGAGGGTCATCTCCTCGAACTGCGCGAGCAGGTCTTCCTGAGACAGCTTCGCCATGATGGCGGTCCTTCCACTAAATCGGCTGGTGCCGGGTGTACATGTGAGGCGGGCGTACGTTGGGCCCGCTGCGACCCACGCCTAGGCGGCGCGGATCAATGCGCGAGCCGAATTACTCGGCACCGCCCTGCTCGGCCTGCTTGGCACGGAGCGCGTCCACGGTGCGGACGAGCTTCGAGGGAAGCGCCTGGAAGAGCGCGGCAGCCTGGGACTGCTTGCCCTTCATGGCGCCCGCCAGCTTGGCGAGCAGAACCTCGCGGGACTCGAGGTCCGCAAGCTTCTTGATCTCATCGGCGGAGAGTGCCTTGCCATCAAGGACACCGCCCTTGATGATCAGGTTGGGGTTCTCCTTGGCGAAGTCACGAAGACCCTTCGCCGACTCCACCGGGTCACCGGTGATGAAGGCGACAGCCGTCGGACCAGCGAACTGGTCGTCCAGCGTCGTGATCCCGGCCTCGTTGGCCGCAATCTTGGTCAGCGTGTTCTTCACCACGGCGTACTGGGCGTTCTCACCGAGCGAACGGCGCAGCTGCTTGAGCTGTGCCACGGTGAGACCGCGGTACTCGGTCAGCACGGCGGCGTTCGAGCTGCGGAACTTGTCCGTCAGCTCGGCAACCGCAGCAGACTTGTCGGGCCTCGCCATGAGCCTCGGCCTCCTTCCGGGTGATTCGGACCGCATGGGCTGAAGGAAGGAGACTGGGCAAAACGAAACGCCCCGGCGCAGGCGCACGGGGCGTGACTCAACCGACTGCGCTCTTTCACGAGCACGTCCAGGAGTACATCCCACGGTCACCTGCGCGGGTCGTCCGCAGCTAGCGGATCCTTCGGCCGCCGCGACTCTGACGAGCGCAGCAACGACCAGCGGTCTTTGGCTTCTGTGGAAGAGTACGGGACCGCCCCGACGTCAGGCAAATCGGGCCACCCGCCCACCCCCGCCACAGCTCCCCGCATAGCCCGGCGGACCGACCACTGCCGATCGCGAAGGCCCAGGACACAGGCCCCCGGCCCAGCGGCGGCCCCCTACCGATGAGCCGAGGCAGGCCCCGGGGGCCGGCGCAGACGGGCCCGGATCAGCCGGACGGCGCAGGGCCAGGGGCGGCGCGAGGCTGGGCAAGACCTGGCCCTCGGCCCGGCCGCGGCAGGCCGACGGCCCGATGGCGACGGCCCGGTAGAGGTGGGGGGCGTGGGAGGCCGGGGCGGCTCACGGCCCCGGGGAAACAAGCCGGCCCCCGCCGCTCCGGAGAGCTGCGGGGGCCGGCCTCAGTACGCGAGACCCGCGACTGCCGTCAGATTCAGACGGCGGCCGGGTCCTCCTCGACGAGGAGGTTGCGGGTGCGGTTGGCGTCCAGCGGGATGCCGGGGCCCATCGTGGTGCTGAGGGTCGCCTTCTTGATGTAGCGGCCCTTCGCGGCGGACGGCTTCAGACGGAGGATCTCCTCCAGCGCCGCCGCGTAGTTCTCGACCAGCTTCGTCTCGTCGAAGGAAACCTTGCCGATGATGAAGTGGAGGTTCGAGTGCTTGTCGACACGGAACTCGATCTTGCCGCCCTTGATGTCGTTGACAGCCTTGGCGACATCCATCGTGACGGTGCCGGTCTTCGGGTTCGGCATCAGACCACGCGGACCGAGCACGCGGCCGAGGCGGCCGACCTTGCCCATGAGGTCCGGGGTGGCGACGACCGCGTCGAACTCGTTCAGGCGGTTGCCCTTGGAGATCTCGTCGATCAGTTCGTCGGAGCCGACGATGTCGGCGCCCGCGGCTTCCGCGGCCGCAGCACGGTCACCGGTCGCGAAGACCAGGACCCGGGCGGTCTTACCGGTGCCGTGCGGAAGGTTCACGGTGCCACGGACCATCTGGTCGGCCTTGCGCGGGTCAACGCCCAGGCGGAAGGCGACCTCGACGGTGCCGTCGAACTTGGTGGCGGCGGTGTCCTTGGCGAGACGGACGGCCTCGAGGGGGGCGTAGTTACGCTCCCGGTCGACCTTGGCGTCCGCGCCGCGGAGTGCCTTGCTGCGCTTCACTGCTTCTCCTGGTGTGGTTCAGGTGTGGAGTTGTGGTCCGGGCCAGCGCGTGGCCCTCCCACAGGTCAGACGGGGCTGCTCAGCCCTCGACCGTGATGCCCATGGAACGGGCGGTGCCGGCGATGATCTTCTCGGCGGCGTCCAGGTCGTTGGCGTTCAGGTCGGGCAGCTTGACCGAGGCGATCTCGCGGACCTGGGCGCTCGTGAGCTTGGCGACCTTGGTCTTGTGCGGCTCGCCGGAGCCCTTGTCCACACCCGCGGCCTTGAGGATCAGCTTGGCGGCCGGCGGAGTCTTGGTGATGAAGGTGAAGGAACGGTCCTCGTAGACCGTGATCTCCACCGGCACGACCATGCCACGCTGCGACTCGGTCGCGGCGTTGTAGGCCTTGCAGAACTCCATGATGTTGACGCCGTGCTGACCCAGGGCGGGGCCGACCGGCGGAGCCGGGTTGGCCGCGCCGGCCTGGATCTGGAGCTTGATAAGCCCCGTGACCTTCTTCTTCTTGGGAGGCATTGCTCTCTCCGGGTCCTAGTGAGAGTTTTCCAGCCGCCGTCCGGATCATCCGGATGGAGGCATACCGCACAACGATAACGGGTATCCATGCGCGGCCAAAAACCGAGCAGGTCAGAACGGGCGCGAAGCCCGGTCTGACCTGGTCGGAAACCTTGCGAACCTTGCGTCCCGAAGGAGCTAGTTCTTCTGGATCTGGTCGAAGCTGAGCTCGACCGGGGTCTCGCGGCCGAAGATCTCGACGAGGCCCTTGACCTTCTTCGAGTCGGCGTTGATCTCGTTGATCGTGGCCTGCAGCGTGGCGAACGGGCCGTCGGTGACGGTGACCGAGTCGCCGACCTCGAAGTCCAGCACCTGGACCTCGACCTTGCGGGCCGGAGCCGGCTTGCCTTCGGCCTCGGCGGCCTCGCGGGCGGCCTTCTCCTCGGCCTCGGGGGCGAGCATCTTGACGATCTCGTCCAGGGTCAGCGGGTACGGGTCGTAGGCGTTGCCCACGAAGCCGGTGACACCGGGGGTGTTGCGGACGACACCCCAGGACTCGTTCGTCAGATCCATGCGGACCAGAACGTAACCGGGCAGCTTGTTCTGCCGGACGTTCTTGCGCTCGCCGTTCTTGATCTGGACGATCTCTTCCTCGGGCACCTCGGCCTGGTAGATGAAGTCCTCGACGTTCAGCGAGACGGCGCGCTGCTCCAGGTTGGCCTTCACGCGCTTCTCGTAGCCCGCGTAGGTGTGGATGACGTACCACTCGCCGGGAAGACCGCGCAGTTCGTCGCGGAGCGCAGCGATCGGGTCGACCGGAGCCGCGGGCTCCTCCTCGGCCTCGGCCTCGGCGGGCTCGTCGACCTCGGCAGCGGCCTCGGCGGTCTCGTCGTCGGCGCCCTCGGCCTCGACGGCCTCCTCGTCCGCGCCCTCGTCCTCGACGTGGAGCGCGGCGTCCTCGGCGGCCTCGCCGACAGCGGCGTCCGCAGCTTCCGCCTGGTCCTCGTCGGCCGCCTCGACGACGTCGAGCTCGTCCTGGGCGGACTCGTTCAGGTTCGGGTCAGACACGGTGGCTGCTTCTTCCTGGATACAGATGGGGTGGAACATGCGAAAAGGGGCGCCGGGGTGGGCGCCCTCCGCGGGAATCAGCCGAAGACGTACTTGACTGCTTCCTGGAAGCCGAGGTCAATCACGGTAACCAGACCGATCATGATGACGACGAAGACGATAACGACGGTCGTATACGTCGTCAGCTGGCTGCGAGTCGGCCAGACGACCTTGCGCAGCTCGGCAACGATCTGACGGTAGAAGAGCGCGAGACGGCCCAGCGGGCCCTTCTTTCCGCGCTTGCCGCCCTTGCGGCCCTTCTTCTTCGACTCCTGTGCTTCGTCCTCGGCATCAGGCATGTCGATGGAGCCTACGGCATCCGTCACGTCTCTCACCTGATTCCGGGTCGGCCGTGCCGCGCCCGGGTGGAGCCGCACGGCGGTGCAATGAAGTACATACCTGCGCACACAACCTGGCGGTGTGTGTAGCAGGGCCGGAGGGACTTGAACCCCCAACCGCCGGTTTTGGAGACCGGTGCTCTACCAATTGAGCTACGACCCTTTGTCGTTCTCCCCCAACCTACCGCATCCATGGAGGTGGTCGGTGAGGGCCAACGAGCAGAGAGTGTACGTGGTCAGCGGCGCCGCGTCGAACAGATAGCTCCTGACACGTCCCGCGCACCCCATTGGCCACCCGCTGTCCGTACAGCGAAACCTGTGTGCCGCGCCTCTTCGGGGTCTGGGACGATGGGCCGCATGAGCGCTGCAACCCCTCCCACCGAGCGCCGGGTCTCCGCCCGAGTCGGCGCGATCTCCGAGTCCGCGACCCTCGCCGTCGACGCCAAGGCCAAGGCCCTCAAGGCCGCCGGGCGTCCGGTGATCGGCTTCGGCGCGGGTGAGCCCGACTTCCCGACGCCCGACTACATCGTCGAGGCGGCGATCGAGGCCTGCCGTAACCCCAAGTACCACCGCTACACGCCGGCCGGCGGTCTTCCCGAGCTGAAGGCCGCGATCGCCGCGAAGACGCTGCGGGACTCCGGTTACGAGGTCGACGCCTCGCAGGTGCTGGTGACCAACGGCGGCAAGCAGGCGATCTACGAGGCGTTCGCCGCGATCCTGGACCCGGGCGACGAGGTCATCGTCCCGGCCCCGTACTGGACGACGTACCCCGAGTCGATCCGCCTCGCCGGCGGTGTCCCGGTGGAGGTCGTCGCCGACGAGACCACCGGCTACCGCGTCTCCGTGGAGCAGCTGGAGGCGGCCCGTACGGAGCGGACCAAGGTCGTCCTGTTCGTCTCCCCGTCCAACCCGACCGGCGCCGTCTACAGCCAGGCCGATGCCGAGGCGATCGGCCGCTGGGCCGTCGAGCACGGCCTGTGGGTGCTGACGGACGAGATCTACGAGCACCTGGTGTACGGCGACGCGACGTTCACCTCCCTGCCGGCGCTGCTGCCCGAGCTGCGCGACAAGTGCATCGTCGTCAACGGTGTCGCCAAGACGTACGCCATGACCGGCTGGCGCGTGGGGTGGATCATCGGCCCGAAGGACGTGGTGAAGGCCGCGACGAACCTCCAGTCGCACGCCACGTCCAACGTGTCGAACGTCGCGCAGGTCGCCGCGCTGGCCGCCGTGTCCGGCAGCCTGGACGCGGTCGCGGAGATGCGCGCCGCGTTCGACCGCCGCCGCCAGACCATGGTGCGGATGCTCAATGAGATCGAGGGCGTCTACTGCCCGACGCCGGAGGGCGCGTTCTACGCGTACCCGTCGGTCAAGGGGCTGCTGGGCAAGGAGGTCCGCGGCAAGCGCCCGCAGACGTCGGTGGAGCTGGCGGCGCTGATCCTGGACGAGGCCGAGGTGGCGGTCGTCCCGGGTGAGGCGTTCGGTACGCCGGGCTACCTGCGGCTGTCGTACGCGCTGGGTGACGAGGACCTGGTGGAGGGTGTGTCGCGGATGCAGAAGCTGCTGGCGGAAGCGCGCGACTGAGCAGTTACTGGAAAAGCAACTGAGCGGGCCCCTGATCCGGGGGCCCGCTTTTCCGTTCCCGCGAGCACCCGATCGGTGAAAGGCGGCCGAAAGGGGCTCCCGCGCGGGCGGCCGGTTTGGCAAGATCCCCAGATGGAGCACCTTCGAGATCTGCGGCTGTTGCCCAAGGCCCATCTGCACCTGCACTTCACCGGGTCGATGCGGCCCGCGACGCTGCTGGAGCTCGCCGACAAGTACGGCGTCCATCTGCCCGAGGCGCTGACCGGTGGTGAGCCTCCGAAGCTGCGGGCGACCGACGAGCGGGGCTGGTTCCGCTTCCAGCGGCTGTACGACATCGCCCGGTCCTGCCTGCGCACGCCCGAGGACATCCAGCGGCTGGTGCGCGAGGCGGCCGAGGAGGACGTCAGGGACGGCTCCGGGTGGCTGGAGATCCAGGTGGACCCGACCTCGTACGCACCTCGTCTGGGCGGGCTGATCCCGGCACTGGAGATCATCCTGGACGCCGTGGACACGGCGTCGCGCGAGACCGGCCTGGGGATGCGGGTCCTGGTGGCGGCGAACCGTATGAAGCACCCTTTGGACGCCCGTACGCTGGCGCGCCTCGCCGTGCGGTACGCGGACCGGGGGGTGGTCGGGTTCGGGCTGTCGAACGACGAGCGGCGCGGCATGGCGCGCGATTTCGACCGGGCGTTCGCGATCGCGCGCGAGGGCGGCCTGCTGGCGGTGCCGCACGGGGGCGAGCTGACCGGCCCCGCCTCCGTACGGGACTGCCTGGACGACCTGCGGGCGGCGCGCATCGGGCACGGGGTGCGGGCGGCGGAGGACCCGCGGCTGCTGCGGCGGCTGGCCGAGAAGGGCGTGACGTGCGAGGTGTGTCCCGCGTCGAACGTCGCGCTGGGCGTGTACGAGAAGCCCGGGCAGGTCCCGCTGCGGACGCTGTACGAGGCGGGCGTCCCGATGGCCCTCGGAGCCGACGACCCCCTGCTCTTCGGTTCCCGGCTGGCGGCGCAGTACGAGATCGCCCGCGTCCACCACGGCTTCACGGACGAGGAGCTGGCGGAGCTGGCCCGCCAGTCGGTGCGCGGTTCGGCGGCGCCCGAGGAGGTCAGGGCGAAGCTGCTGGCGGGCATCGACGACTGGCTGGCCGGTTAGCCGATCCCCGCCAGCAGCGTGCGGGCGAGGCCGGCGGCGAAGGCGTCCACGTCCTGCGGAGGTTCCTTGCCGACCGTCGCGTCGTACGCGAAGGCGCGCTGCGCGCACGCGCCGAGGAGCAGGGAGGCGGCCGCGAAGGTGTCGGCGTCCGCGCGGATACGTCCGGCGGCGCGCTCGGCGCGCAGGTAGGCGTCCAGGGCCTCGATGGGCAGGTGCGGCCCCGTGCCGAGGTCGCGCATGGCGGCGTCGTGGCGGGCCTTCAGTCTGGTCTCGGCGTACAGGGAGGCGGCGATCGGGAAGCTCTGGGCGTAGAAGTACGCGGCCTGGCGGGCGATCTCGGTGAGGTTCTCCTCGATGCCGCGGTCGCCGGGGTCGGCGGCGAGGCTGTGGAGCAGCGGGGCGAGGCGGGGCAGGCGCTCGCGCAGGACGCCGATGAAGAGCTCTTCCTTGCTGCCGTAGTACTTGTACAGCGCCGCCTCGGAGCACTGTGCCGCCTTGGCGATCTCCTTCGTGGTCGTACGGGCGAGCCCGACGTCGAGCCAGAGGGCGTGGGCGGCGTCGAGGATCCGTTCCCGGGCGGGCTTGGCGCTTGACGGGTGAGTGGTCACCCACCCACTCTAGGGGTGAGTGAGCACTCACCCACCTGTGGAGGGGGACCATGAAGCTGACCGTGTTCGGAGCGACCGGCGGCATAGGGCAGGAGATCGTCCGCCAGGGCCTGGCGGCGGGCCATCACGTCACGGCGGTGGTGCGCGACCCGGCGCGGCTGTCGGTGACCGGCGAGCGCCTGGAGGTCGTCACGGCGGCCCGGTTCGACGACCCGGAGGCGCTGCGCCCGGCGGTCGCGGGGCGGGACGCGGTGCTGTCGGGGCTCGGCCCGCGCACCCGCAAGCAGGTCGGCGTCGCGTCTGCGCTGACGCGCCCGATCCTGCGGGCGCTGGAGGCGGAGGGCACCCGTCGGTTCCTGGCAGTGAGCGCGGCGCCGCTCGGCCCGGTGCCGGAGAACGAGACGCTCTTCCTGCGGATCGCGACCCCGGTCGTCTCGCGCGTGCTGCGCGACCACTACGACGACCTCCGGGTCATGGAGGACGACATGCGGCGCAGCGCGACGGACTGGACGTCGGTGCGTCCGCCGCAACTGCTCGACAAGCCGCTGACCGGCCGCTATCGCACAGCGGTGGGCACCGCCCTGCGGGGCGGCGCGAAGATCTCCCGCGCGGACGTGGCCCACGCGATGCTGGCGATGACCGCCGATCCGGCGACCGTGAAGCAGCCGGTGGCGGTCGCGTACTGATCTCTCAGAGGCTGACGCCGACCGTCACCGGTTCGTTGACCAGCGTGACGCCGAAGGCGTCCTGTACGCCGGCGACGACCTCGCGGGCGAGGGCCAGCAGGTCCTCGGTGGTGGCCTCGCCGCGGTTGGTGAGCGCCAGGGTGTGCTTGGTGGAGATACGGGCGGGACCGGTGCCGTACCCCTTGGTGAAGCCGGCCTTGTCGATCAGCCAGGCCGCGGAGGTCTTGACCCGGCCGTTGTCGCCGACCGGGAAGGCGGGCGGGGTGACGTCTGGACCGAGGCGGTCACGGACGCGGCCGAGGAACTCCTCGTACTGCTCCCGCTCCAGGATCGGGTTGGTGAAGAACGAGCCGGCCGACCAGGTGTCGTGGTCCTCCGGGTCCAGGACCATGCCCTTGCCCGCGCGGAGCCCCAGCACCGTCTCGCGGGCGGTGGCGGCCGGGACGCGGTCGCCGGGCTCGACGCCGAGCGCGCGGGCCGTCTCGGCGTACTTGATGGGCGCGCTCATCCCCCGCGCGTCCTCCAGCTCGAAGCGGACGCGCAGCACGACGAACCGGTCGGGGTCGGCCTTGAAGCGGCTGTGGCGGTACGAGAAGTCGCACGCGGCGTTCGGGATGGTCACCGTCTCGCCCGCGCGGCGGTCGTACGCCACGACCTCCGTGATGGTGGCCGAGACCTCCTGGCCGTACGCCCCCACGTTCTGGATCGGTGTGGCGCCCGCCGACCCGGGGATACCGGCCAGGCACTCGATACCGGCCAGCCCGGCCTCCACCGTGCGGGCCACGGCGTCCGTCCACACCTCGCCCGCCGCCAGCTCCAGCCGCGTACCGTCCAGGGCGAAGCCCCGGGTGGCGATGCGCAGGGCGGTGCCGTCGAAGCCCTTGTCGCCGATGACCAGGTTGGACCCGCCGCCGATGACCAGCAGCGGGGTCCCGGTCTCGTCCGCCTCACGCACGACGGCGACGACCTCGTCGTCGGTCGTGGCCGTGACGAGCCGGGCGGCGGGCCCGCCGAGCCGGAAGGTGGTCAGCGGGGCGAGGGGAGCGTCATGAAGTTCCTGCACGCGCCCAAGACTACGGGGCGGCTGTGACACGGCCCTGGGGCCGGTCGGGTGCAGGGCCGGCCCCGCAGAGGATGGGCACCTTCAGGAGCGGGACACACCGTCCGACGAACGACGGCCGGGGTGGGGCCGTGCAGGGTCGTTTCCCCGCAGAGGTGGGCGGCAAGGGGCGGGCGCCCTTTCCCGTACCCAAGGCCGCCGACCTGGAGGAGCCGAGCCCAAAGGGGCCACGCCCCCCGCGCACCGGCCCGACCCGACCGGCCGGGTCACACAGCCAGGAAGCCGAGCCCGCGGGGCGCCACGGGACCGCCCGCGGCGCCCCACCACCGGCCGTCAGGCCAGTTGGACCACCGCGCGGGACATGCCCAGGACCTTCTGCCCCGCGCTCATGGCGGTCAGGTCCACCCGCACCCGGTTGTCGTCCAGCTTCGCGGCTACCTTGCCGCTGACCTCGATCAGCGCGCCCGTCTCGTCGTTCGGCACGACGACCGGCTTGGTGAACCGCACGCCGTACTCGACCACCGCACCGGGGTCGCCCGTCCAGTCGGTCACCACCCGGATCGCCTCGGCCATGGTGAACATGCCGTGCGCGATGACGTCAGGCAGCCCGACCTCCTTGGCGAACTTCTCGTTCCAGTGGATCGGGTTGAAGTCCCCCGAGGCGCCCGCGTACTGCACCAGCGTGGCGCGCGTCACGGGAAAACTCTGTGCCGGCAGCTCGGTGCCGACCTCGACCTCGTCGAATGCGATCTTCGCGGTCATCGCCTCACGCCTCCTCTGCCACCGCACGGGCCACGAGCTTCGTCCACGCCGTCACCACGTGCTCACCGGCCTCGTCGTGGACCTCGCCGCGGACGTCGAGAATGTCGTTCCCGGCGAGCGATTTGATCGCCTCGATGGTCGAGGTGACCGTCAGCCGGTCCCCCGCCCGTACCGGACGGCTGTACGCGAATTTCTGGTCGCCGTGCACCACACGGCTGTAGTCCAGGCCCAGCTGCGGGTCCGCGATCACCTGCCTCGCCGCCTTGAACGTGATGGCGAACACAAAGGTCGGCGGCGCGATCACATCGGGGTGACCGAGCGCCTTGGCGGCCTCCGTATCGGTGTACGCGGGATTCGTGTCCCGGACCGCCTCGGCGAATTCGCGGATCTTTTCACGGCCGACCTCGTACGGCGCGGTGGGCGGATACGTCCGCCCCACGAAGGACTGATCGAGCGCCATGGACTCGCTACCTCCTGGGTGTGTCTTCGAACAAACGACACGAGGCCGCCCCCTACCGGGGACGGCCTCGTGTACGAGCCTGATTCAGCGCGTTTCGCGGTGCGCAGTGTGCGCGTTGCAGCGCGGGCAGTGCTTCTTCATCTCAAGACGGTCCGGGTTGTTACGCCGGTTCTTCTTGGTGATGTAGTTCCGCTCCTTGCACTCCACGCAGGCCAGCGTGATCTTCGGGCGGACGTCGGTGGCAGCCACGTGAGTGCTCCTTGGACGGATGGACGGATGAACGCAGAAAAGAGTAGCCGATCGAAGGACCGACCCCACAATCGGCTACTGTGTGTAGCGGTGACCGGACTTGAACCGGTGACACAGCGATTATGAGCCGCTTGCTCTACCGACTGAGCTACACCGCTTTGATACGGAGTCCCTCACCCGAAGGTGAGGGCTACCGCACCAGAGCCCCAATACGGAATCGAACCGTAGACCTTCTCCTTACCATGGAGACGCTCTGCCGACTGAGCTATTGGGGCGAGCGATGAAGACATTACACGGTCGGCCGCCGTTCGCCCAAATCCGATTCCCGTCGGCCATCCCGCCCGCTCCCGGGGGCGCCCACGCCCGCTCACAGGAGGCTCACGGCCCGCTCCGCCGACGCCCGACCCTCCCGCCCCGTACGCCACTCGTGCCCCACGCCAGTACGACTATTCCGCTCCTCCTCGATGCCCAGTCGGACGGCCCCTAGGCTCGGCTCACGCTGCGTGATCGTGCCCGTACGTCCACACAAGCCACCGCCCGAGCCACCGCCCGACCCACCGAGCCACCGAGCCACCGAGCCCGCCAGGAGCCCGATGTCCTCCGACAGCCAGCAACCGCAGCCGCCCGAGGGCGCCACCGCCGACACCACCGCACTGCTGCTGTGCGGCGCCCGCCTCACCGACGGCCGGACCGTCGACGTACGGCTCAGCGGCGGGCGCATCGAGGCGGTGGGCACCGCGGGCAGCCTGCCCACCCACGGCGCCCGCGTCGACCTCGCCGGCTACCTGCTGCTGCCCGCCCCCGCCGAACCGCACGGCCACGCCGACACCGCGCTCAGCGCCGACTGCCCCGGCCCCGTCTCGTACGCCACGGAGGACGTCCAGCGCCGCGCCACCGAGGCCGCCCTGCTCCAGCTCGGGCACGGCGCGACCGCGCTGCGCGCCCACGTACGCATCGACGACGTCCAGGGGCTCGGCCCGCTGGAGGCGGTCCTCCAGGCGCGGCGCTCGCTGCGCGGGCTGGCTGACCTGACGGCGGTCGCCGTGCCGCGGCTGCTGACCGGCGTGGCGGGGGCGGACGGGCTCGCGATGCTGCGCGACGCGGTGAAGATGGGCGCCGGTGTGGTGGGCGGGTGCCCGGACCTGGATCCGGACCCGGCCGGGTACACGGAGGCGGTGCTGGAGGTGGCGGCCGAGCACGGCTGCCCGGTGGACCTGCACACCGACGGCGACGACTCGGCGCGGCTCGGGCGGCTGGCCGCCATGGCGGGCGGGCTGCGGCCGGGGGTCACCATCGGGCCCTGTGGGGCGCTGGGGCGGCTCCCCGGGGACCTGGTGGGGCGGGCGGCCGACCAGCTCGCGGCGGCCGGTGTGACGGTCGTGTGCCTGCCGCAGGGCGGCTGTGGCGGTACGGAGGTACGGGGCGTCGCGCCCGTGCGGCTGCTGCGGGCGGCGGGGGTGCGGGTGGCGGCCGGGAGCGGGGCGCTGCGGGACGTGGCCAACCCGGTGGGCCGGGCGGATCCGCTGGAGGCGGCGTACCTGCTGGCCTCGCAGGGCGGGCTGCGGCCGACGGAGGCGTACGGGGCGGTGAGCGGGGCCGCGCGGGAGGCGATGGGGCTGCCCGCCGTGCGGGTGGAGGCGGGGTTTCCGGCGGAGCTGCTGGCGGTGCGCGGGGAGCGGCTGTCGGGCGTGTTGTCACTGGCGTACAGCAGAATCGTGGTGCACCGCGGCCGGGTGGTGGCGCGGACGAGCGCGGTGCGGGAGTACTGCGACTCGGCGGCCGCACTCGAACTGCCGCGCCAGGGGCGGCCGGACGCCCGTCCGTGACCGGTTCCTGAGCGCTTTCCGCTTCGACGTCGTACGGTCGAGAGCATGCGCATTGTCATCGCTGGTGGACACGGTCAGATCGCCCTGCGGCTGGAGCGGCTGCTCTCGGCGGGCGGGCACGAGGTCGCGGGCATCATCCGGAACCCGGAACAGGCGGACGCCCTGCGCGAGGCGGGGGCCGAACCGGTCGTGATGGACCTGGAGTCGGCCACGGTGGAGATGGTCGCGGCCGCGCTGACGGGAGCGGACGTGGTGGTCTTCGCGGCGGGCGCCGGCCCGGGCAGCGGCGCCGAGCGGAAGGCCACCGTGGACCGGGGCGCGGCGGTGCTCTGCGCGGACGCGGCGGAGCGGGCGGGCGTACGGCGCTACCTCGTCGTGTCGTCGATGGGCGCCGATCCGGACCGCCCGGGGGACGAGGTCTTCGACGCGTACCTGCGGGCGAAGGGCGCGGCGGACGACTACGTACGGGCCAAGCGCGGGCTGGACTGGACGATCCTCAAGCCCGGCATGCTGACGAACGACGCCGGCACCGGCCTCGTACGGCTGGAGGCGTCGACCGGGCGCGGGCCGGTGCCGCGCGACGACGTGGCGGCGGTGCTGGCGGAGCTGGTGGAGACGCCGGCGACGGCTGGGCTGACGCTGGAGCTGGTCAGCGGCTCGGTGCCGGTGGCGGTCGCGGTGAAGGCCGTGGCGGGCGAGTGATGTTGCCTTCCGCGTCGCCCTTCCCCGAACCGGTCGTGGTGGAGCGGGCCGAGCAGCCGTACGTCTTCATGCGGCGCTCGGTGACGTGGGACGGTTTCGCCGACATCGCCGACCGGCTGCCGGAGCTGGTGGGGTGGCTGGCGGCGCGGGGTATCGAGGTCGCGGACGCGCCGTTCTTCCGCTTCAACACCGTGGCCATGGCGGGCGAGTCGGAGGTGGAGGCGGGCGTTCCGGTCGCCTCGCCGCTTCCTGAGCCGGAGGGCGACATCGGCGTGGCGCTGCTGCCGGCCGGCCGCTACGCGACGCTGACGCATGTCGGCCACCCCGAGCGGCTGTTGGCGGCGGCCGCCGCGCTGCGGGAGTGGGCGGACGAGCGGGGCCTGGAGTGGGACATGCGGGAGGTGGACGGCGTCGAGCGGTGGGGCTGCCGCATCGAGGCGTACCGCACGGATCCGCGCGTGGAGCCGGACCCGTCCCGGTGGGAGACGGAGCTGGCCTTCCGCCTCTCGGACTGAACCGGTCCCCGCCTCTTCACGCGAATGGCCCCTGGTCCGCGTTTCCGCAGATCAGGGGCCATTCATCACGTGGCGGCGCCAGGATTGGCCTCCGGTGTTCAAAGTGACATGCACGGCTGGACCTGCGGGAATGTCACCCCATGCGATGAAGTCCCCTCCCGCTGTCCACGAGTCGTCCACGGAGCGCCTCGGGTGTGTTGGTCGGTCTCCCTAGCAACCTGGCCCACGGCGCCCCAAAGCCTCCAGGCGTAGGTCAGTGCCACTGACGGAGGTCAACTAATCCTCCGGCGCGGGCGTCGCGTCGATTGACTTGATTGCCCTCTGCGAGCGCGGTTTACGCTTTGGATAATCAGACCACATCTCTGCATACGGGGAAGATACCTCAGATACGAAACGCAGAACGTGATTCGGAGGCGAGAACACAGCCGCATTCATGACATGAACCGCGTCACCTACGCCGGGAAGACCCAGCCAATCGTACCGTGTCGGATTAAAGATGGAAAACTCGAAGTCCCTTGCGCTTGCCAGCGTAGCAACGCTTCTTCCGTACCCATCCGAAGTGCGACTACTGACAGCATAAGGGATCCGAGCGAACCCTGCGTCCTCGATAGCCTGCACAGCGGATCCAATAGCGTGCAGGCTGGACCTCACTCTGTCAGGTGGCGCCACTTCCCGCCTTCCGTGGAGCCAGTCGTTTCTTGCACTGTACACCTGGTTACTGACTAGGGTTCGGCTGATTTTGTGCAAGTTTTCGACGATTGCCTCTCGGGCCCTATCAGTTAGATCCAGGAAAGGCGCGGTACGCATAAAAGGAAATTTCTGAAGATGCTGCTGTCGGGACCAGTCCGGGATTTCATGACGTGGACGCACGTAATCTTCCCTCACGCCTGCCATCCGCACAAGCTCGGCAGCCAGCGTCTGAAATCCGCGACACAATCCGTACAGAGAGACATGATCACCGTATTCAAGCGCATTGTCTCCGGATCGAGTGGCCGCCTCCTGTAGCCACGCGTGTGCTGCGCCAATCTCCTCGTCGGGCCTATAAGTAAATGGGCGCTTGCTCGTCATATGATCATTCGTCAAGGCCCATACGGTAAATGACAGGCTGTCGTCAAGCACCGTCTCTAGTTCGACGAAGTAATTGGCAACCGCTCCTCTAAATTGTTCGAGAGTGGGACCGAGAGGACTCCCTGGGTTCCCCCTCACCATCCGCTCCATGTCTTCATGGAGTCGCCAGAACTGCTTGTGTGGGTCCCGGTTTAGATTCGACCCGAACCCCAGCTTCCAAAGAATTACCGGGATGAAGTCCGGACTATCTGCGGCACCCTCTCGAAGCCTTAGCACTTCACACGCCGTTACTGCGTTGCTTTTTCTAGCCAGAACCAGCGCCTGCAGAACCTCACGCGGGGACCTGTTCTGCAGGTAGATATCCAGCTTTGCTTCGAGCGAGTCTGCTTCCTCAGACCGGAGTTGCCAGTCCAACTCCTCTCGATCATCAACGCGATCGAGTCTGTACATGCTCTCGATGAGATGCCGCAGCCGGAGAGGGGCCGCGTTCATGGCTCGCGCCTGCAGGCGTACACCGCGAGATCCCAGCTCGGCCGTCAAACCGAACTTGCCAAAGGAAGTTTCATTCACGATGGGCGTGCGGACTTCATCTTTCGGTACGCGAATCACACCGGAATGAACCAGCGAGTCAAGGCAGTTGATCAGATCTCTGTCACCGAGCGTCAGAGCGAGCTGCATCATCTCTGCTCTATTTAGATGCGCCGTGATGTCCTCTGCCTTACCGCGCACCCCCAGGCCTTCCATCAGCGCTCTAAGACGGCCGCTGGTTTTGTCAAGCAACCACTCAATACATCGCTTGAGCTCATCTTCGGTAAGCGCGTCTCCGATCAGAGGAATCAAGGCGTCCCCAACATCGTCACGCGCGGGTTTTACGATGCTGTTGAAGAGGTCTGAAAGGAAGGAACCCCAGGCGCTTGGAGTTTCACTCTCTCTACGCAGGGTTCGCGTTACTTCCCTCCGGTGCTTGTTGATCAAAGCGGTCTGCGAAGTGGCGAAATGAACCTGATGCAATCTATTGCAGTTTACATCACTACAATGCATCAGCTCCGGATGCCTGTCAGGGGAATAGAAGCGGATTTGCTCGCTGTCCAACAAGCCGTACGGCCCAGTCACCATGTTGTGAGCCTGGAAAACACCCTGCGGAGTATCATCGAGAAACTCTAGAGTCTCACTAAGGCTGGGGTGCGCCGTTTCATCCTTTAGCGTGAGTTTTTCGAACGCGCGATCATAGAGTTCCCTACCGAACACGAAGGGATAATTCATATCCCTATTCTTGATGTGATCACCGATAGCACGCTGAAGCACTGCATCGTCCGTCGCCTCGACGTCCACCAGAAGGTCAACCCAAGAGAACTCAAGGAAGCAGCTCAGACGGGCTTCCTGATAGGGAATCTTTTTGCGCAGGAATTGCTGTACCTTCTCCTCGCCGTAGCTCGTTAGCCTGATCGCCTCGTAGAATTCTTTGGAAGGGCGGAAGTTATTTGCAATCAGGCATGCACCAACAAGCTCGCCCATAGAGGTTAGACGAAACAACTTACCCTGAAATTCCGGGTCCTCATACTTCGCCGCCAACTCGTCTTTGGACATCGGCTCCATGAAGCCACCCCCAAGCGCACTAGTTAGCTCATCAGACTACGCCGATGATCCCCGCCCTGCCCGAGGTTCATGCAACAGCGTGGTCACGGAAGGCGGGTCATTTGATTACCGCTCGGTAACCTGGCTCAGCATTCCTGCTTCAACGAGCAGCTCGGACACAAGTTCGCAACAGGCCAGGGGGTATCCACGCCGCCAAATCGCGGTGTCAGCACTTGGCGAAGGACTCAGCTGGGCACTCGGGGCCTGGGGAGGGGAGTGCAAGGATAGACCGCTAGGGACCACCATGCCGGACTTAGAAGGGAGGCGGGGTGCCGAGACAGGCTCACCCGCGGGGAACGTTCCTGCACATCGCTGACGGTCTCAAGGCGAAGATTGATGCGGACTCTGCGATGACAGAGCTTCCGTCGGCCGCTGAGCTGATGGTTGCTCACGGCGTCTCGCGCGGCGTCGTGCTCCGGGCCTTCGGGATCCTCCGGGCAGAAGGCCGAGCGGAGCCCGTTCCAGGTGGTCGCTGGCGCGTCGTCCGGGACGGCGAACAGGGCGACCGCCGGCCCCTGGCCGAGCAAATCGCAGACATCTTCAGAGCTGACGAGCTCAACGTGGGTGACCCCTTCCCCAGTGCTTCGGCACTGGCCTCGCGCTTCGGAGTCTCGCGGCCGACCGTCGCCAAGGCCCTGGACAAGCTGGAAGCCAATGGGCTGCTCTCGGAGAGCCGCCAGGGGAAGCCCCGGACCGTGCTGGCCCTGCCGGGCCGAGAGGAGCGTTCATAGCGTGACGACCGCCGGACTGACTGAGTGGGCTTACCTGCTCGCCGAGTCACTGTTGGCCGATTCCTTGCCGCGCCGGTGGGCGCACTCGCACGGCGTCGCCGAGCGGGCACGGATCATTGCCCCCGTCCTCGGCGACGACGCCGAGCTGCTGGAGGCAGCGGCGGTACTCCATGACATCGGCTACTCCCCTGACCTCGCCAAGACCGGATTCCACCCGCTGGACGGCGCCCGGTACCTCCGGGACGTCGCCAATGCCGACGAGCGGGTTGTCCGATTGGTCGCGCACCACTCATGCGCCTGGATGGAAGCAGAGGCGCGCGGCCTTCGAGAGGAGCTGGAGAGCGAGTTCCCCAGAGACCAAGCCCACCTGAATGACGCGCTGTGCTTCTGCGACATGAACACCACCCCGGATGGGACGCCCACGAATCCCGTGGACCGCGTGAACGAGATCGCCGGGCGGTACGGCGTCGACAGCCTGATCGGTACCTTCATCCGGCGTGCTGAGCCGGAGATCTTGGCATGCACGGCGCGCGTCCTGGAGCGCCTCGCCGCCGTCAAGCGTCAGCCGATGTAGGGCGCCGTGCGCGTACGGTCCATCGCGTGCTCGATGCGCAGTCGCATCGTCGGGTGGATGTCGAGTTCGGCCAGGTCCGCCGGGGCGACCCAGCGGACCTGTGTCGTCTCGTTGCTCGTACGCACCTCGCCGCCGACCGGCCGGGCCCGGAAGCAGATGGAGAACTGCTGCCTTGCCTCGCCGTCGTCGTACAGCATCACGTGCCCTGGATCGGTGTAGATCCCGGACATGTCGATGACCTCGGCCTTAATGCCGGTCTCTTCCCAGACCTCACGCACCACGGTGTCACTGATGGACTCGCCAACATCGTGCCCGCCGCCGGGAAGCGCCCAACGGCCATTGTCGGACCGCTGGATCATCAGTACCCGCCCCTGCTCGTCCTGGACGAACGCCACCACGGACGGCACCACAGAGTTGGCCGGCGGGGCGTCAGGGGCATGCAGGTAGTCGATGCGTCCCATGTTCAGTCTCCCGTGATGTCGTGGTCCGTGACCTGACGCGCGCCTCCCCAGGTCTGCTCGATGCTATTCGCGTACGTATCGAAGAGGCCCCCACCCGGCAGTCGGCGCAGGTGGAAGACTGGGGCCAAGTAGGCGCCGATGCCGTACACGTGGGTGTTCACCAGCATCTCGTCGTCTGCCCGGAACAGCGAGTTGTACAGCGTCGAGTCGTGGATCCTGAACCCGATGTCGGGGTGGGTATCAAAGAGGGGCCGATAGTTCGTCAGCGCGTTCCGGATCTTTCCATCCATGATCCGGTGACCTTCATCTATTCCGCGCTGCTTCACCGCTGGGCAAGCCGGGTCTCCCAGCAGGATGCGAACTTGGATGCTGGCGGACTTGGCCTTGAGAATGTCGAGGAACATGAGGTCTTCCGACAGCCACAGCCCCGAGTACACGAGTACGTCGAGACGCCGTTCCGCCCGCGCGAACATCTCGCGCCACAACCCCGCGGGCACCGTGTGCCGGTGCGGGTAGACGGTCAGAATCTCCGCCTTGCTCAAGTCAGCCGCGCTCTCCACTGCACGCGAGTCGTCCCAGAGCGTCGTCACGTCCACGTTCAGGAAGGCCGCCGCCGCGTACTGGTGTCGCCGGTACGGCGCCTTGCCCTGCGTGATCCAGCGCTCCACGGTCTTCGGGTTGACCTGGATGGCCTCAGCCAGATCCTGAATCGTCGCGCCACGCGCCAACAAGGCTGACCTCAAACGCTCGTTGGACATCTCCACTCCCGATGGGACGTCTAGGGAGCTCTTGAGGGTAGCCAGATGACCTCGAGCTGTCCATCGGTGGGGTAACCAACGCCCCTGACCAAAGGCGATTCTGATGGTGCGCCAGTAAATCCCGGCGCGGAAACAGGAGCTTCCGTCAGCAAGCTTGACGGGAGTCGATGCAGTACCTGTAATAGAGATACTGCATCGGTCACGGCCTCGGAGGCTGCGAATCCGACCGGTCGGGAGTGCCCGCATGGGCTGCTCCCATCGCCCGGAGGGCTCCGCGTAGGCGGGTCGGCTCGAAGGAAGCGAAGGCTCTTTGAAAACTCAACAGTGCGCAAAGCGACGGGGGTGGCGCCCCGTCCCCGTGACGGCCGGGTGATGACCGTCGCGACCGCACTCCGTGCTGGTGCCGGAGCCCTCGTGGCGCTGGCTCCTGATCGGTTGCGGTCACCCCGCCCCGATGGTCGTAGGCCGGGTTCGACTCCCGGCCGGGGCTCTGCGGCAACAAGGCCGCGATGGAAGGAGAACGCCATGCAGCGTATGCCGCACATCGACGCGCACCTGCTCGGCACCGATGTTCGCTACCAGGGCCACATGTACCGCGTCATCAAGCTCCAGGGCCGCTGGGCGGTCCTGGCCCGGCTTGTCGACGGCTTCCAGCGGACCGTCGCCATCTGTGAACTCGTCGACTGAGAGCCGCACGAGCAACCGCCCCGACGGTCGCAGGCCGGGTTCGACTCCCGACCGGGGCACTCACCCGGCCGCACCGCGCCACCGGGTCTACCTGCCGGGGCTGGTCGCCTCTCACCAAAGCACCGCGACCGCCTGGGCTTCCGTGTCCCTCCAACGTCAGGAGAGCACCATGCGTACGTATATCGGCGGCTATCAGGTCGTCTCTGCCACCGACTTCGTGGAACTCGCCCTCGGTACACCGGTTGAACTGTGACTGGGGGTGGAGGGTGAGAGTGAAGAAGAGCGGGCGGCGCGGCTGGACGCGGCCCGCGACATCCTCGCCGACAACCCGAACCTGCCGGACGACGTGAGCCGGGTCGCCGCTGAGGCGATCGAGGCGTACGCGCCGGAGCTGTTCAACGTCACCCCGCTTCACCGCACGGCCCGCCGCTCGCGGCCCCGAAAGGCGGCAGCGGCATGAGCACCACGACACAAGTCATGGAGCGGCCGGCGGTGCCGCCGCTGACGCGCCCGGAGATGGGTCTGGCCGGTGTTGCCGCGCTCGCCGCGGCCGGTGTCGGGGCTCTCGGTCTGGCGTCGTCCTTCGATGCGGTGTCCGCTGCTGCCGCCCGGTGGGGATTTGGCGAGCCGTGGATGCTCCCTGTCGGCATCGACATCGCGATCCCGGTGTTCACCGTGGCGAACCTGCTGCTGATCCGGATGGACATGGCGCTCGCCTGGGTCCGGTACGTTCCGTGGGCGCTGACGCTGGTCACGTGCGGCCTGAACGTCGCCGCCGGGCACGGTCTGTGGGCCAGGGTCGCGCACGGGACGATGCCGCTGCTGTGGGTGGTGTTCTCCGAGATCGGAGCCCACATCTACGCCGTACGGATCGGCGCGGTGACCGGCCGCCGGATGGACAAGATCCGCGCTTCCCGCTGGCTGCTGGCCTTCCCTTCCACGTTTTCGCTGTGGCGCCGGATGACGCTGTGGGAGATCACCTCCTACGCCGAAGCGCTTCAGCGGGAGAAGGAGCGGCAACTTGCCCGCGCGGAGCTGCGGGAACGGCACGGCCGGCGGTGGCGCTCGCGCACCCCGCGCCGGGAGCGCGTCCTGCTGAAGCTGGGCGAGCTTGCCCCCGCGAACGAGGATCAGCCGCCGGGCGAACCGGAGCCGCCCCTCCCGCCGGACGCCCCAGCCGATGAGGCGCCGAAGCCGCCGCGCAAGCGGTTCCGTAAGGCCAAGGCGCCGAAGGGGCAGCGGACGGCTGCGGAGCTGCTCGCCGAAGCCCGTCAGGTCACTGCCGGGTGGACGGACAGCGAGATCAACGCGGAAGCGATCCGCACGACGCTGCACTGCTCGGCCGCCAACTCCCGTGCTCTTCGGGACGCGCTGCTCGCTGAACGCGAAAACGGCCGCGGTCTGCACCCCGTCGACACCAACGAGCCTGAGGTGTCCGAGGGGGTGGCGGCATGAGCACGCTGTTAACCACCCTCGCCACCACCACGCCACTCGCGGCCGGATGGTCCGCGCACGTGCTCTGGCTGCGACGGCGCCTGCACACCGCCCGCCGGGACCCCCTGACCGGGCTGCGCACCCGCGAGGGCTTCACCCGACGCGCAACCGCGCTGCTGAAGGACCCAAGGGCCGTTGTCGTGCTGGCGGACGTGGACCACTTCAAGCAGATCAACGACCAGTACGGGCACGCCGCCGGGGATGCGCTGCTGAAGGCCACCGCCGACCGGCTCGCCCACTACGTCGGCACATCCGGCGTCGCGGGGCGGCTCGGTGGGGATGAGTTCTTCTCTGAACTACCGAGGGTGCCCCATGCTCAGGTGAGGGGACGATCAGTCCTGAGAGGAGGGACCGGGAGGGGTTGCGAACTGCCAGGGTGTTAATTTCCTTCCCGTGTTAAGACACCAGGACGAGACCAGGGCGGCCTATGACGGGGTCGTCGACCTGTACGCGTCGATGTTCGCTAATCGGCTGGAGACGCAGCCATTCGCGCGGAACATGATCGGCACCTTCGCCGAGCTCGTGCGTGCTTCGGGGAACCTGCGGGCAGCCGACGTCGGGTGCGGCCCCGGTCATCTGACGGCCATGCTGCACAACTTGGGGCTGGACGCCTTCGGACTCGACCTCTCCCCGGCGATGGTCGCCCACGCCCGGCGAGCCCATCCGGCGCTGCGATTCGACGAAGCGCGAATGGAAGCCCTGCCTGCCGAGGACGGCGCACTCGGCGGAGTGCTGGCCCACTACTCGATGATCCATACCCCACCTGGAGAATTGCCCGCGCTACTCGCCGAGCAGGTGCGTGTCCTGGCACCAGGGGGCCTGCTCCTGGTGTCCTTCTTCGGGACCGAGGGACCGGAGCCGGTCCGCTTCGACCACAAGGTGACGCCCGCCTATAGCTGGCCGGCGGACCAGTTCGCCGAGCTGCTCGCCGAGGCCGGACTCGTCACGTTCGCCCGGCTGCTCCACGACCCAGCGTCCGAGCGGGGCTTCCTCGACACCCATTTGCTGGCCCGCCGCCCGTAGGGCGTGGCTCGTGGCCTGGATCGGGGTGGTATAGATCATCCGCGTGGATGAGGCTCGACTAACTTGAAGATCCTCATGCCGTACTGATTCGTGTCGCGATCTGGCTGAAGCGCGGCATGCCGAGATCGATCACTTGGCGTTGACGGACATGCTCTGCATCGAGCTGGGTGAGCTTCTCCTCTGCGCTGGCGAGGCTGACTTGGAGTCCTTCGATCTCACCGAGCCATCCCTCCTGTTCGGCTTCGGTGATTCGGGCGATCAGGTTGTCGCGAATCTCGACGAGGCGGTGTCTCTGAGCCGGATCCGCTCGGAGCATGGAGCATCGAATACAAGCGTGTTCGTGGATGCATGGAGTGCCGAATGCGCGAGCGCAGATCCCGATGGACAGTTTGCGTCGCTCGAAATGCCCGAGGAAGGCGTCCCACTCCTCGTTGGTTGGGGTTCGGTACTCCTCGCTGGGACGCAGCGCTCGGCGCCGCGCGATGAACGCGCGATGCGCCTCGATCGCCTCGCTGGGGTAGATGGCGTTGTACCCCATGGTCGTGTTGATGTTGGTGTGCCCGGCGATGACCTGCGCGATGTGCGGGGGAAGGCCGCTGCGGATGGCGTCGGTGATGAAGATCCGCCGGAAGTCATGGGGCGAGAAATCCAAGGGCTGTCCGGCCGAGTCGGTGAGGTTCGTGGACGCCAGTACTTCTTGGAGCGCTTCGCGCAAGAACTTCGGGGAGAGGCGGGAGCTCTCGCCGCTGCGGCGCCACTGGAAGAGCAGTGGCATCTGCGGGTTCCAGGTCTTCTCAGCCATGTCATAGCTGGAGACGTAGGGGACGGCACCGGTGCGCGGGTCGCGAATACGGGCGATGATCGCGCTCAGTACGTCGGCGAGTTCTGGGCTGACCAGGATGACTCGTTCCTCGTCGGTTTTGGAGGGCGCGATCTGCAGGAGGGGGACGATCTCGCCGGTCGTGGGCAGCCTGTATTGGATCAGGCTGTGATGGCTGGCCTCCAGCATTTCCTCGATGCGGACCCCGGTGTGCTGAAGAAACTCGACCATTGCCCAGGCCCAGAACGCGCGGCTTTCCGCGAGGGCCAGGTCGATGCGCCGGCCGGTGGCCATGTTCACCGCCCAGGTCGTTCCGTCCTTCGCTGCTCGCGCGAAGGTGTCGCCCGCGAAGGTGAAATGGTCGCCGGGTGGGGTGTCCATCAGCGCCTGGAGTCGGGCTTTGGCCTCGTTCAGGCATGATGAAGCCGCTCGGGCGACGGCAGGCAGAGCAGGAAGCCGTTCCCGCGTCCGGTGGTCCATCCGGGCTTTGCGCCGCTTGTTGTCCTTCACGACGGCAACATCCGCGTCCTTGATCGGACTCGGCACAGCCCAAGGCCCCCAGCGCGCCGGCTCGTCAATGGCCCACTGGCCAATGTCGAGATAGAACGCCCGCACAGAGATCATGATGCTGGCGACGTTGACGCGCGCGGTCACCACTTCACGCACTGTGCCGTCGGGCTGGCGGCGCCGTTCGATGCGGGTCCGGCATCTCTGCTTCCAGGCCGCGCTCACCTCGGGTGCCAGGTGGAGAGAGTCGATTCCCGGATGATGCTGTTCCAGGTCGCCCCAGAAGTTGCTGGCCAAGTGCCGGGACAAATTGTTCAGGGACGTGTAGTCGAGACCGGGCTGCCGCTCTTTGAGGTAGTCCACCAAAAGATCTCTGATGGGGCGGCAGCGGACGCCGAACCGGTCGATGAGCTGTTCCATCGATACCTGCCCGCTGGTGTTGGCCAGGTAGCGCAGCGAGCTGGGTGCTTCTGCAGGGAGGGTGCCCAACTCCCTCAACCAGGCATAGAAGAGGGTGTAGCCGCGGGATTTGTCGTTCGCTGCTTTGAGCGCGGCGAGATACTCCACGGCGTCGCCGACGGTGATGTCGGCCAAGGTGCCGCCCTTGGCGGCAACGATCTTGACCAGCGCGTGCAGGGCATGGCGCCCGACGGTGGAGGACCACGTAGCAGGTTCGATCATCGCTTCAAGCTGGGAGAATCCTTCCGGGTCACGGGTAGGGATGAGCCCGATCCGCAGGCTGGTCATGTTGGCCGAGGTTCGCGAAAGCAGCCAGGGGAGGGCTGGCCTGATGACGTCTGCACAGATCAAACTCAGTAGCCCGCCGGACAAGGTCTGCCGTTGCGAGGGGCCCGCGGCGGTTCCGATCCAGCCGGGTGCCAACCGCGCCCAGTCGTTGCCAGGACGTGTGCTGGCGGGGCTGGCGTTCCACCGCTGCTGCCAGGTGGCCCCGGGGAAGGTGTCCAGCCACTGCAAGATTTGGCGAGCCCCACGGATGCGGGCTCGGTGGTGCCTCACGTCCGCCGGCCGCAAGGGAGGCTGCTGCAGACGAGCCAGGATGTCGGCCTGCGTGCCTGCCGTGGCCGCCCAGTCGTCCTCGGCAGGTCTGGGCGGGGAGCGCAGGGCGACGGCCCTCAATGCTTCTCCGGCCAGGCTCAGGGACGTGGGAGGTGCGACATGCGTCGCGACGGACATCGTCTCTGCAGGTGTCACCAGGCAGTCCCGAAGAGGTTGTTGAGGGATTCAGCGTTGTAACCGGCCGCCGGTGGCGGTGGAACCCGCTCGGCGGACTTGGCCCGTCGGGCATGGTGTGCCCGAACGTGTTCGATCACCTCGTCCCGGTCGGCCGGAAGATAGAGCTGTGTCGTCGACAGGTGTGCATGGCCGAGCACCCACTGCACGTCGGTCAGCGGCATCTTCGGATCCCTCGCCAGCCGATAGGCGGCGGTGTGTCGAAGATCGTGGAGAGTCCAGTTTGTACCGAGCAAGCTGTTGGCCCGGTTGAACATCGCACGGGCCGCCGGATAGTTCAGGGGACGCCATGGGCGGCGTAGCGTCCACCACAGCCCCTCGTTCTGTCCGCGGGGGACCCCAGCCCGCCAGACGCTCTCCTGATAGAGCCGTAGCCAGACGAAAGCGTCCGCTGAGCAGGGAAGTTGTTGATAGGCCCGGCTCCCCTTGCGGACCACCCCCAGGACCTGTTGGCCGGGCAGCGCGTCGCGTTGCCGACTGGTGAGCAGTTCCTCAGCACGAGCCCCGTTGGAAACCCAGAAGGCCAGCAGAGCTCGATCACGGTCGTGCTTCAGCGCGGCGAAGAGCGCGTTGAACATCGCGTCGGGGATCCGCCGAGGCGCTCGCTTGGGGATGGCCGGCCGGTAGCGGCCCTGTCGTTCGTGGCGAAACCGCTCGTCCGGGTTGTGGTGAGCGTGTGCCCTGCCATGGCGCCGGGAGCGATCCAGTGGAAACGGGTTCAGGATCGGGCCGGTTCCCTCGGAGAGGTGGAAGTCGTAGAAGGCCCGCAGGACGGTCTCGCAGTGCGCTCGCGTTGTCGGCGCGTATCTCGGCCCTGGGGACGACTTCCCTGTGATCGGATTAGGGGCTCCGGGCGGCAGATGCTCTCGTACTGGCTTTGGTGTTGTCTCCGTCTGGATGGCCCGTCGATGGCGCCAGTGCAGCGGTGCGGACTTGTTCGCGATCTGCATCCAGCGGGCGAAGTCCCGAGCGTCCGACCGGGCTGCACGATCCCAGGCAATCCCCCAGCCCCACAGGAAGCGCCACCAACGCAGCAGATCCATTCCGTATGACCGGATCGTGGCTGCTGACTTGTCACAAGCCAGCAGCTCCGCGAAGAAGGCGGCCACGGGTTCGATCTCGACACCGTCCGCGTCCAGGAGGACAAACGGTCTCCATCGATCTCCTGTCTCCGCCAGCTGTCCGGCCTCGGGCAGCACGAAGCTTGCTAACTCCCTCTCGGGTTCACGTCCAAGCATCCACGGAAGCTAGCAGAAAGGCTATCTGACCTGCGAAAATGTTGGAGTTAGTTCAGTCAACGGTTCGCCGCCGTCGTCATCGACGACCACGGCGCGGCCGGTGACCTGCTCGCCGTCCTGCACGGGGTGCTCGCCCGCCCCGCCAACGACAGCAACCCGGCCGTGCAGACAACCGTGTCGCTGGGCTGGGTGCGCGCTGCTGACTTCCCCGGCGAGGACCTGTCCAGCCTGCTCGGCAGGGCGGATGAGGCCATGTATGCGGCCAAACAGGCCCGCGCCGGCATCCGCCGGGCCGGACTGGGCCGACTGTTCGCCACCATCACCGGCCGCCGCTCCGGCCGCCGTGGCGCCCGAACCGACAGCCCGACGGTCGGGGCAGTTGCCTGATGTCCCCGGCGTTCGGCAAGTGCTACGACCCGAACGGCACCCGCTGGGGGATACCGACCTACCCCTGGAAATACGCCCCCGACGGCTACGCCACCCGCCGCCAACTCCGCGCCCAAGGCCTACGGCCCGGCGGCCAACCGGTCGCCGCACAGGTAATGCGCCGCTCCCGCCATCGAGCTGGCGGTGTCCAAGTCGCCTACCTCTACCGCATCGACCGCGCCAAGCCCGTCCGGCCGATGACCTCCCGCAAATGGGGCGCCCTCGCCCTGGCGATGCTCGCCCGCCGCACCTGCCCCGCCTGCCAACGCGACGCCAGATACGTCATCCCCACCCAACTCGGCACGTGCGTGCCCTGCGCCTACCCCCACGACTGACCCCCTGATTCCGGCGGGGTCCGGCCGCTCACCTCCTACAGCGACGAACCGGACCCCGCCCTCTCCTCCCGATGGAAGGGACCTTCAGTGAAGCACTCCGACGACGACGAACTGTTCAACCGACTCGAAGCCGAGATGGCTGCCACCGGGTCGCCCGACTCGGGTGCCGACGTGGTCGACCTCGACAAGGCCCGTACGGCACGTGCCGAGTCGGCCGACTCCCACACCGCCCCGACCCCCGACGGATCGGCCGGCCCCCTGCCCGGGGAGTCGGGTGGCGAGTCGGGCGGCCCGACCAAGGCCGTCATGGTCGACCGTCCCGCCCCGACCGGACCCGACTATCTCGGTCGGCTGGCGACCGCGAAACGGCGGGCGATCATCCCCGCGTGGCTGCGGTCGGTGGCCGAGCTGAAGACCGCAGCCGCGTGGGTGGCCGGGCACTACTCCCACCTCGCCGGGTACCACGCCCTGCGCTCCCCGGTCTACGCCGGACGTCTCGCGCTCCAGGCGCCGCGCGGTGCCGCCAAGTTCGTGGGCGGCATGCTGCGGTGGGTCGCCGACCGCGAGGGTGAACCGGTCCGGCTGGCCGCCGTGCGGCGCGAGGACGCAGGCGAGTACCTCAAGCTGTCTCGGCAGCGCGACGGACGGGTACGGCTGCGCACGCTGGTCGGCACCCTCGCCCTGTTCGTCGGCATGGGCGCCGCGCTCGCCATCTACGTCCTCGCCCCCGGCTGGCTCCAGGCCCTGTCCGTCGGCGCGCTCGTGATGGCGCTGGGCGCGGCCGGCACCCGTGAGGACGCGCCCGTCGTCACCCGCGCGGTGGAGGTCACCAAGGCTCCGAAGCTCACCAGCGACATCGTCCTGCGGGCGCTCGGGGCACTGGGTATCCCGGCGATCAACCAGGCGCAGTCCAAGGGCAGGGACGGGTTCTCCTTCACCGCCCCGATCACCCGCGACGGTCCCGGCTGGCGAGCCGAAGGGGATCTGCCCTACGGCGTGACGGTCACCGACGTGATCGAGCGGCGCGACAAGCTCGCCTCAGGACTTCGCCGCCCGCTGGGGTGCGTGTGGCCGGAGGCGGTGCCTGAGGAGCACACCGGGCACCTGGTGCTGTGGGTCGGGGACCAGGACATGTCCAAGGCCAAGCAGCCCAAGTGGCCGCTCATGACCAGCGGCAGCGTGGACCTGTTCAAGCCGGTCGCGTTCGGCACCGACCAGCGCGGCCGGTGGGTGAACGTCACGCTGATGTACATCGCAGGGATCATCGGCGCCATCCCCCGCATGGGCAAGACGTTCCTGCTGCGCCTGCTGCTGCTCATCGCCGCCCTGGACCCGAGGGCGGAGCTGCACACCTACGACATGAAGGGCACCGGCGACCTGGACCCGGTCGGCGACCGCGTCTCCCACCGCCACGGCGCCGGTGACGATGACGAGGTCATCGACTACGCGATCCGCGACTTCCGCGCGCTGCGCGAGGAGCTGCGGCGCCGCACGAAGGTGATCCGCTCCCTCCCGCGCGACGTCTGCCCGGAGTCCAAGGTCACCTCCGAGCTGGCGGACAAGCGGTCGCTGGGACTGCACCCGATCGTGATCGGGGTGGATGAGTGCCAGGTCCTGTTCGAGCACCCCAAGTACAAGGACGAGTTCGAGGAGATCTGCACCGACCTGGTCAAGCGAGGCCCCGCGACCGGGATCGTGCTGCTGCTGGCCACGCAGCGCCCGGACGCCAAGGCCCTGCCCACCGGTATCTCCGCGAACGCCTCCGCCCGCTGGTGCCTGAAGGTCATGGGCCAGCTGGAAAACGACATGGTGCTGGGCACCTCCGCCTACAAGCGCGGCGTGCGCGCCACCATGTTCTCCTGGGCTGACAAGGGCATTCACTACTTCGTCGGCGAGGGCTCGGACGCCCGGATCGTGCGGGCGGTGTTCGCCGACGCGGTCGCCGCCGACCGCATCGCCCTTCGGGCCCGCAAGCCGCGCGAGGACGCCGGCACTCTCTCCGGCCACGCCCTGGGCGAGGTCCCGGAGGACGACGCCAGCAGCGCGTATGACCTGCTGCGCGACATCCTCGCCATCGTCCCCGCAAGCGAGCCCAAGACCTGGTCGGAAACCGTGGTCGCGCGGCTGGCGGAGCTGCGGCCGGACGTCTACGCCGGATGGGACCCCGACGCCCTCGCCGCAGCACTCAAGCCGCACGGCATCTCCACCATCCAGGTAGGGCGGCGCGTGGACGGCAAGGTCGTCAACCGGCGCGGCATCGACCGCTCCCACATCACCACCGCGATTGCGGAGCGTGACGGAAACCGGGACACGGGCTGACCACCCGGGGCCGCTAACGCTAGCAGCAGTCCCCGCTAACGTTAGCGGCCCCGCTAGCGCCTCCAACCGCTTCTGATCAGGCCGCTAGCGGATAGCGGCCCACCTGCGGAAACCCCTGGAAACCGCCTGGAAGGGCCCGTCATGACCCCTGCCCTGCTCGCTATCACCCTCATCCTCGACATCACTCTCTGTTACGTCGGAGTGTGTGCCGTTTCGCCGTTCGGCCGCTGCCGCAAGTGCGACGGACTCGGCTTCGCCCTCACCCACACCCGCAAAGGCAAGCCCAAGCGCGGCAAGCACTGCCGCCGCTGCGACGGCAACGGCATCCGCATACGCACCGGCCGCTGGCTCTACAACCGCGCCATCCGCATCCACCGCGACGGCACGCGCTGAACAGTCGGCCGCTTACTGCGACCCGAATTCGGCCTCCATGCGCGCACGCCAGTCCGCTTCGGCGAAGCCCGTGGCCATCAGCACGTCACGGAAGTCGGCATAAGCGCACTCGACAAGAGCCAACAGCCTGTCCACATCGCCCGCCGCGCCGAGCACGATCGCCGCCTGTACGCGGTCCACCTCCGCGGCTGCCCAGGCGCCACCCCACTCCTCAAGCAGCTCAATCACCACTGCTCCGACGCCTCCGTGCGCTCAACCGCACTGGCTTCCCCATGGGCGCCCCCTCCCTAATCCCTCACTGCCCTCCCCGGGCAGGTCCGTCTCGCCTGAAGGAGAGCCTTCCATGGCCGTGACCGTCTCGCTGGTCCTGCTGTTCGGACTGGTCCTGTTCTTCCTGCTGCGCTCCAAGTCCCTTGGCTACGGCTCCGCGTTCGTCGCCGTGATGTTCGGGTTCTTCCTCGCTTCCACGGGCGCCTCCGGGCCGATCAACGAACTCGCCGTCGCCGTCGTCAACGCCATCCCGGACTTCTGAAGGAGGCCCGTCGTGAACGAACCGATCGTCGCCCGGCACTGGCTCGCCCTCGCCGCTCCCAAAGCGGCCCCCGCCCTGGCCACCTCAACCGTGCTGATCCTGGGGCGGATTTGGAACGCCAACGGCGCCGAACACTCCACCGGCAACGCCGCATTGATAATCGTGCTCGCCGCCGGGGCCGCGACCGCCGGCGCTTTCGCATCGGCCGGACGCGCCGGTGACCCAGTCATCGCCGGGACCGCGTTCGCCACCTCCGGCGCCCTGGCCCTGGCGGGCGTCGCCGGGTACGCCGACGGCCTCTCGCTGCCGCTGCTGCTGTGGGTCCTGGCCACCGCCGTCGCCTACGGCCTGGCCGCCCGCTACTGGCGCACCGACCGCCGCGACACCCTCGCCCACCAGCGGCACACCGCCACCCGGCGGGCGGAACACGCCCATGTTGAACGCGTCGAAGCCCTCCGCGCCGGAGTACAGATCCAGGTCGCCCGCGAGGGCGCCGCCTACGCCGAAGCCCTCGCCGCCGCACTCACCGCACGCGCCGCACTCCCCGGCTTCGACCCCGCCCAGCTCACCCGCGCCGGGTTGCCCGAGCTCCCCGCTACCGAGATCACCAAGGAGGTCTGAGCATGCTGCCCAACCACGAAAAGAGCCTCCAGCCGGATGAGGCGTATGCCAAGGCGCCCAGCATCATCAGCGAGATCGGATGGACCGCCCAGAAGGCCGCCGACAGGCCGTTCGGGACCACGCTCGGACGCGAATTCTGGCTCCGCAAAGCCGCCGTCCTCGACCGCATCGCCCTCGCCGACGAAGCCGACGGCTTACACAGCGACGCCGGCGAGGTGGCCATGGAAGCGGCTCGGTACCTGGTCGAGACCGACAAAGCCGGCCAGGCGACTACCACGGCACGCCGTACTGGCCCGAACACCCGTCGACCACCTCCGACCCGCGCGCCTACGTCCGCCAGGAGTACGCCCACTGGGCCAAGAACCGCTAACTGCGCCCGGGGCGGCGCCTCTCACCACAAGACCGCGCCGCCCCGGCTCTCCGTGTCCCTCCAACAGAACAGGAGACGACCAGCATGACAGCCGGGAGCAAGACCCCGCGCCCACACACCGCAACCCGCCGGGACAAAAACCACCTGCAAACTGCGCTCGAACTGGCCACGGCCGGTGTGCCGGTGCTGCCCCTGCGGCAAGGCAAGGTGCCGTTCGGTAACTGCGACGCGTGTGCGGACGGCGCGTGTGGTGGACGACCGCACATGAAGACCGCGGGCCCCTGCCAGTGCCCCGCCGTCTGCCACGGATGGGCAGCCGCCACGACCGATATCCGCGTCATCACCTCCACCGCATGGGCCCGGGCATGGAGGCAGGCCGTATCCGTCGCCTACCACCCCGGCGGCGCTGGGGTCACGGTCGTAGACCTCGACAGCGCCGACGCGGTCGCTTGGGCCCGCCGCATGCTGCCGCCGACCCGGGCCGTGGAGACGACGCGCGGGGAGCACTGGATCTACCAGGGCGCGATGCGATCGGCCAACCACGTACGACCCGGTGTGGACATCAAGCCTCTGATGGCCTACGCCCGCTGGCTCGGTCCCGGCACCGGCACCATGACCCATCTGCCGTCGGTTGTCCGCACGCTGACGGAGAGGGAAGAGACCACGCCGCCCCGCGCGGGGGTGGCCTCTTCGTCTCTCAGGCGCGCCACGTGGGACCGGGCTGTGGCCACCGGGTGCCGCCACACCGAGACCCACGTCCGCACCGGCCTGGGGCGCGGCTTGGCCATGGTCCGAAGCCACGCGGAATCCGGCGCCGGTTCCCAAGCACTCGGGGTGGCCCGGTTCATCGCAGCGCAGCACGCCAACTGCCCCGGGCCCTGTGGCCTGGACGCGATCGGTGAGCAGATCGTGGCTGCGGCCGTCTTGGTGGGTGTCCCTGAGCCCTACGCTCGCCGCGCCGTCACCAACGGCCTTGGCATGGCTGAGGCGAGGGTGTCGTGACCACACGCCGACACCGGCCTGACATCGCCCGACAGACGCTGCACCTCCGGGCCCTGGGCGCCTCGAAAGGCGTCGCCGAAGGCGTCCCTTCAAGTCCTGGCCTACACGCGACCACCCAGCCCCGCATGGTCGGGATGCTGCGGCTGATCGCCTCCGCGCGGAAGGGCGGGATCTCGGCTGCTGAGTCCTTCTGCTCCTGCGGGCGGTACGAGACCGCTCGCAGCAACGCCCGGGTGCTCGCGCTGATCGCCGCCCACCACGCCCACCGGGCCCAGTGTCCGCTCCAGACCGAAGGGAGGAATGCCGCATGACCAGCACGGAGGAACTGCCCTCGCCGTCGAACCCTCTCGCCGTCGCCCGGCGACTCGTCCCCGACTGGCACACCGAGGATGGATCGCTGTGTCTCCGCCGCTGGCGTGGGTCATGGATGTGGTGGAACGGCACCTGCTGGCGGGAGTTCGACGAGCAGCAAATGCGCGCGGGCCTCTACAAGCGGCTGGAGCACGCCACCTTCACCGCCGGCACGGACAAGGACGGCACGCCGGAGGTGCGGGACTGGGCGCCCACAAAGACAAAGATCAGCAATCTCCTCGACGCGCTGGGAGCCATCACCCTGCTCCCCACCGAGGTGGACGCCCCCTCGTGGATCGACCAGGAGCGCGGGCGGCATGACTCCAGCCCCATCGTCGCGTGCCAGAACGGACTCCTGCGCATCCGGGACCGCGAGCTGCTGCCCCACGGCCCCGGCTTCTTCAACCTCGTCTCGGTGCCCTACGACTACGACCCCGACGCCACCGCGCTCCACTGGGAGACCTTTCTACGGCAGATCTGGCCCGACGATCCTGCCTCCATCGCTGCGTTGCAGGAGTGGTTCGGTTACATCCTGTCCGGCCGCACCGACCAACAGAAGATCTTGCTCATGAAGGGCCCTTCCCGCTCCGGGAAGGGCACCATCGCGCGGGTCCTGAAGGAACTGGTGGGCAAGGAGAACCTAGCTGGCCCGACCCTCGCCGGGCTGGGCTCGAACTTCGGCTTGTCGACGCTTCTCGGCAAGCCGCTCGCGGTCATCTCCGACGCGCGCCTGTCCGGCAAGGATGGCGGCCAGGTGGTCGAGCGGCTGCTCACTATCTCCGGCGAGGACACCATCGACATCGACCGGAAGTACCGGGAGCCGTGGACGGGCAAGCTGCCCACGCGACTGATGATCCTGACCAACGAGCTGCCGAACTTCGGTGACAGCAGTGGCGTCATCGCCCGCCGGTTCGTGGTGCTCAACATGACCGTCTCCTGGCTCGGCAGGGAGGACACCGGCCTGACCGGCAAGCTCGCCGCCGAGATGCCCGGCATCCTCAATTGGGCCCTGGACGGATTGGCCCGACTGGAGCGCACGGGCCGGATCACCGAACCGCCCTCCTCCCAGGAAGCGGTCATCACCATGCAGGACACCGCCTCGCCCACGAGCGCGTTCGTCCGGGAGCGCTGTATCACCGGGCCCACTTGCGAGGTCCCCGTGGACACTCTGTGGGCGGTCTGGCGGGAGTGGGCTGAGGACAACGGGGTCAAGGCCACCGGCACCAAGCAGATGTTCGGCCGCAACCTGCTCTCCGTCGTACCGCAGCTCCGCCGCACTCGCCCTCGCGACGCGTACGGGCGGCAGGTCGCCACGTACACCGGAATCACCCTCAACCTCTCGACCCGCATTAGCCCGTGACGCGACTCATCGCGGCTCAAGCCCTCTCTCACCGGCTCTGAGTCGCGAGGAGTCGCGACCCAGTGCAATGCGAGCCGAACTCCCCCGTCACAGAAGGAGACGAGCTGATGAGCTCGACCGCCCGGCGGCGCCGCGCTCCCGCAGACGAGTGGCTGCCGCTGAACGAGGCCCTCGAAGAGATCGGCATAACCCGCGCCACTTACTACCGCTGGCGCAACCGTGGCTATGGCCCGGAGGTCCGGCGCTTGCCGAACGGCCACCTCCGCGTCCGCCGGAGCGTCCTGGACGCGTTCATGAACGAGCTGGAGGCCGCGTGACCGAGTGGAGCTACACCGTTCGGATCTGGGGCATACGTAAGCGCCCCTACCGCAAGCCTTATCAGCTCCGCTGGCAGGTGGGTACCCGGCCCCACTCCGAGTCGTTCCTGACGTCCGGGCTCGCCGAGAGCCGCCGGGCGCAGTTCATCACGGCGGCCCGCGCGGGCGAGCCGTGGGACGTCGACAGCGGGCTGCCAAGGTCGATGGTCCAGAAGGTGAAGGACATCTCCTGGTACCAGCACGCCAGGAACTACGTCGAGATGAAGTGGGACCACTCCCCCGCCTCCACGCGCCGGAATCTCGCCGAGGCCATGGCCACGGTGACTCTCGCCCTGGTGAAAGACACCAAGGGCATGGGCGACCACAAGGCGGTCCGGCGAGCGCTCTACACCTGGGCTTTCAATGTGAACCAGTGGAAGGAGGAGCCGCCGGCCGACATCAAGGAGTTGCTTGGTTGGGTGGAACGGAAGTCCGTCGCCACCTCCGCGCTCTCCGATCGGATGCTCGTCGGGAAGGCTTTGGACGCCTGCGCGCGACGCCTGGACGGCAAGACGTCGTCCGGGTCGGTGATCGCCCGGAAGCGGGCCATCTTCCACCAGTCGCTCAGCTACGCCGTGGACGCTGAGCTGCTCACGGAGAACCCACTCCCGGCGGTGCGCTGGAAGGCCCCGGAGAAGGTGGAGGAAGAGGTGGACCCCGAAGCCGTTCCGGACCCCGTCCAGGCCGCCGCGCTCCTGGCGTCCGTCCGGAGGCAGGAGGATCGTGGGCGGCACCTCGAAGCCTTCTTCGGGTGCATCTACTACTCGGCAGCTCGCCCCGGCGAGCTGGTGGGGCTACGGCTCCAGGACTGCGACCTTCCCCGGCGCGGCTGGGGCCTCCTGCGGCTTCGGGAGAGCCGGGCCCGCTCCGGCTCCTCGTAGACGGACACCGGTGAGGCGCACGACCGCCGGGGGCTCAAGCACCGGACTCGGAAGACAGTCCGCTACGTGCCGATCCCTCCCGAGCTGGTGGCCATGCTCCGGTGGCACGTCACCTTGTACGGCACCCACGCCGACGGCCGGCTGTTCCGTACCGCCCGCGGCGGCATGGTCCAGGAGAGCGGGTACGGGGAGGTCTGGGCTCGGGCCCGGGAGGACGTCCGCTCCCCCGCCGAGCATGAAACCAAGCTGGCCAAGCGCCCGTATGACCTTCGTCACGCGGCTGTTTCCACCTGGCTCAGCTCGGGCGTCGAGCCCCAGCTCGTCGCCCAGCGGGCCGGTCACAGCACGGGCGTCCTCTTCCGGGTGTACGCGAAGTTCCTGAAGGGCGGCGACGAAGCAGCCAACGCCAAGATCTCCGCCCGGCTCAGGCAGCCCACAAAACCATAAGACGACCAGCGCCCCGAGATGCGGGCGCTGGTCGTTTAGACCGCAAGCGGTCGGCCCTGAGACCAGGGGTGGCGCCACTTCGCTGCATACAGAGAACGGCTCGGCTCACTCAGCCGCTAGTTGCGGCGCGAGCGCCGCGCACTGAGCAGGACATAGGCCAAAGGCATAAGAGCCAGCAGGAGAGCCAGTCCTCCCGCAGCCTGCCAGGGCAGATCGATGGCACTGGCGACCTTCAGCAGAGCAACCGGCCCAATCGTCGTTGCCGCGGTGGCGCCCAAGTAAACGAGCGTCCGCAGCAGGTGGTCGCTGTCCTTCCCCGGCACGGAAACCGAGACTCCGGGCCCCTCCGGAACGAGGAAGAGGGTGACCGTAGCGAGTCCGGTGGGCTCGCTCAGCGGCTCTCCCTCAGCCTGAGCAGGCTGGGCGGCAACAGCGGCACTGACAACGGGGACGGACGCGTCCAGGTTCTTCGACACGATTTCCTTCCGGGTGTCCCGGCTGCGAACTCCGTTAGATCGCGACAGTTCCGGGACTCAGCTCCCCGGCCGCTAAGTAGCGGCGGCCGGTGGAATCAATGCGTCCATAGGACTCCTCTCCAAGGGATGCCCTCGAGGTTTCGAAGGCCTCACCACCGTAGCGCACAAAGCACCGACTACGCACCAAAAACGCACCACCTAGGCGCAACGACCGATGCTTTCTGGATGTATCTGTGCGACGATGAGGGTGCGGTCTCGCCAGCCAGCGGACCGGACACCAAGACGAGAGGTTGCATATGGGCAGGGCACTGCGGACCGTGGAGCCTGCTGAGAGTGAGCGTTATTCGGTCACGTTCGTACCGGCAGCCGTACAAGCCATCCAGGCGCTGACGGAGCTGTCGGGCGTGTCCAAATCTGATGCGATCAACAGGGCTGTCCAGGTCTACGCCTTCCTCGCGCGCGAGATGGCGGACGGCCGGCAGGTGCTTCTACGGAATGAGGACGGCTCGCTTGAACGCGTGCACATTGTCTGAGCGGGGCAGCCTGGTCTTATTTGCCTCGCGCTCACCTACACGAACAGCCCGGACGCCATACGCCACGGCGTCCGGGCTGTCTCTTGCACTTGCAGAGGCCGCGCCCTAGCTACCCCTAGGCGGCGAGGAAAGCACGGCCATCGGTCCAGCCGCTCGCCCGCACACCCAACACCCGAGTCGGGCAGGCGCGTGTCCTTCGCCACCTCATCACGCCGCTCTCCCCGTTCCACCTTGAGATGTGCCCAGCTCGCAAGTAGGGAGACTGATGGGACAGGAGGCGGGCAGCGCTCCCCTGAGGTTCCAAGACCCGTCCACGCTCCGTCCAGACACGCTGATAGAGAGGGTGACGGAGCGAGATACGGCGAGACAGTCCAGCCCTGAGTGCACGCACAGCAGAACGGCCCCTGATCAACGTTTCCGCTGATCAGGGGCCGTTCCATCCATGTGGCGGCGCCAGGATTCGAACCTGGGTAGGCTAAGCCGACGGATTTACAGTCCGCTCCCATTGGCCACTCGGGCACACCGCCATGGGGTGTCGCCGTGGGGGTGACCGCTTTTCGGCGGTGCTCCCCGGCAACGACGTAAACGATACCTGATGTCCGGGGGTGCTTCGCCACCGGATTGATCAGCGCTCGTGGTGGGCGGGATGGCTAGGCTTTGGGTTTGCGGTCCGGGGAGCTGGGCCGTACCTCTAGGCAACCTCTACGCACGCGACCCAAGGAGCCACAGGACATGGCCGACTCCAGTTTCGACATCGTCTCGAAGGTCGAGCGGCAGGAGGTCGACAACGCCCTCAACCAGGCGGCGAAGGAGATCTCGCAGCGCTACGACTTCAAGAACGTCGGGGCCTCCATCGCCTGGTCCGGCGAGAAGATCCTGATGCAGGCGAACTCCGAGGAGCGGGTCAAGGCCATCCTCGACGTCTTCGAGTCCAAGCTGATCAAGCGCGGCATCTCGCTGAAGGCGCTCGACGCCGGTGAGCCGCAGCTGTCCGGCAAGGAGTACAAGATCTTCGCCTCCATCGAGGAGGGCATCTCCCAGGAGAACGCCAAGAAGGTGGCGAAGATCATCCGCGACCAGGGCCCGAAGGGCGTCAAGGCGCAGGTGCAGGGCGACGAGCTGCGGGTCAGCTCCAAGAGCCGTGACGACCTCCAGGCCGTGATCGCGCTGCTGAAGGGGCAGGACTTCGACTTCGCGCTCCAGTTCGTGAACTACCGGTAGACCACTGGACCGCCTGCCAGCGGACGAGGCGGATCGGGCGGATCGGGCGGATCGGGGGCGGACACGGCTGTGGCCGGTCCGCCCCCCGCCCTGTGTGCTGAGGCCCGTTGTGGCCCGTCGTGGACCGTCGTGTCCGAAAACCGCCAGCCTGCGGGGTGGGTACCGACACAGACTGGTGGGGACGCGAGGAAGGGAACGGATCATGACGGTGTACGCGTACGTCGACGGCCCGCTGGGTGAGATGCTGCTGGTCGGCGAGGAGTCCGCCGCCACCGGGCACGGCGGCCCGACCGCGCTCGCCTCGCTCTCCCTGCCGGGGCAGAAGGGGGCGGCGGTCGTCCAGGACGGGTGGCGGCACGCCCCCGAGGCGTTCGAGGGCATCGCGGCGCAGCTGCAAGCGTACTTCGCGGGGGAGCTCACCCGCTTCGAGCTTCCGCCGTACACCGGCGCCGGCACGGACTTCCAGCGGTGTGTGTGGCGGGCGCTGGAGGACATCCCGTACGGCACGACCGTGACGTACGGGGAGATCGCGGCGCGGGTCGGTGCGGCCGGTGCCGGGGTACGGGCGGTGGGAACCGCGATCGGGCGCAACCCGCTGCTGGTGGTGCGGCCCTGTCACCGGGTGATCGGGGCGGACGGGGCGCTGCGGGGGTACGCGGGCGGGCTGGATCGCAAGGAACGGTTGCTGGGGCTGGAAGGCGCGCTCGTACGGTGACGGACGGGCTCTTTCCGGTGCGGCGTGAGCGGGCGGAGGTCGCGCCCGGCGCGGTGCATGTGCCGGGGTGGCTGTCGGTGGAGCGGCAGCGGGAGTTGGTCGAGGCGTGCCGGGAGTGGGCGCGGGGGCCGGTGCCGATGCGGCACACGGTGCTGCCGGGCGGCGGGGTGATGTCGGTGCGGACGGTGTGCCTCGGGTGGCACTGGCAGCCGTACCGGTACTCGCGGACGGCCGGTGACGTGAACGGTGCCCGGGTGGCCCCTTTCCCCGGCTGGCTGGCCGACCTGGGGCGGGCGGCGCTGGTGGCGGCGTACGGGGAGGGGGACGGGGACGGGTACGACGGGGCTTACGCGCCGGACACGGCGCTGATCAACTTCTACGAGGCGGGTGCGCGGATGGGCATGCACCAGGACAAGGAGGAGCGGTCCGGTGCCCCGGTGGTGTCGTTGAGCATCGGGGACAGCTGCGTCTTCCGGTTCGGGAACACCGGGACGCGGGGCCGTCCGTACACGGACGTGGAGCTGGTGTCGGGGGACCTGTTCGTCTTCCGCGGCGCGTCGCGCTTCGCGTACCACGGCGTGCCGAAGGTCCGTCCGGGGACGGCCGATCCGGCGGTGGGGATGGCCTCGGGCCGGCTGAACATCACGCTGCGGGAGACGGGGCTTCCCGGCTAGGCCGTGTTTTAGATCGGGTTCCGATCCACGCCTCATGCCGTGATGATCAAGATGTGGGGCGTGGGGATCTTTCTGATGAGCAGTGGTCGGTATTGGAGTCGTTGTTGCCTGCGGCGGGTGTGAGCCGCAGGCTGGCGAGTCGTCGGCGGTTGATCGACGGGGTGCGTTGGCGGGTCCGGACTGGTGTCCCGTGGCGCGATCTGCCGTGTGAGTACGGGCCCTGGCAGACCGTTTATGGACTCTTCCGCCGCTGGCAGCGCGAGGGTGTCTGGGCCGGGCTCCTGACCTTGTTGCAGGCGCGGGCGGACGCTGCCGGGTTGATCACGTGGGAGGTCAATGTCGACTCCACCGTCTGCCGGGCCCATCAGCATGCCGCCGGCGCCCGCCGGGACGGGGCCGGGCAGAAAGAGCCGCCCGGCGGGGTCGGCACCGAGCCGGACGATCACGGGCTGGGCCGGTCAAGGGGTGGGTTCACCACGAAGATTCATCTGGCCTGCGAACAGGGCCAGAAACCGTTGTCACTGCTGGTCACGGCGGGGCAGCGGGGTGACAGCCCGCAGTTCGAGCCGGTCCTCGAAGCGATCCAGGTTCCCAAGCCGGGCGGTGGACGCCCCAGGCGCAAGCCGCTGCGGGTGCGGGGCGACAAGGCGTACTCCTCGCGCGCCAACCGCGTTTACCTGCGCAGACGCGGAATCCAGTGCACCATCGCCGAGCCGGCTGATCAGATCCGCAACCGCAAGCGCCGCGGCCGTGCGGGGGGCCGTCCGCCGGCCTTCGACCGGGAGGACTACAAGGCCCGCCACGCGGTCGAGTGCGGGATCAGCCGGCTCAAGCAGCACCGGGCGGTGGCGACTCGATACGACAAGCTCGCCGTCCGCTTCGAGGCCACCGTCCAGCTGGCGGCGATCCATCAGTGGCTGTGAACCACCGGCCGCCGGCCTGGCCATGCCATGCTGACCACCGGCATTCAGCAGCTCATTCAGGGGAGAACAGTGGCCGCCCAGTACTACTGCGCCGACAGCGAGAACGGCGACCACATCGACGACCCGTCCGAGGACGCCCTGTTCGTGCTGATCAGCGACCTGAACGACAGCGACAACACCTTCGTCGTCATCCAGCCCGACGAGGACGATCCCGCCTGGTTCGCCTCCGTCGCCGTCCTTGACGAGGGCGGATACGAGATCGTCCGCCGTGACACCACCCGCCGCGAGCACGACGTCACCATCGAGAGCAGCAGCGACCGCATCGCGGGCGACCTCACCAAATGGCTGGCCACCCGCGCTACCTAAAACACGGCCTAGCGGTTTCCCGGTCGGCGCCGCTCAGCGGGAGCGGGAGTGGCCGAACAGGATGCGGTAGGCGACCAGCAGCACGAGCGAGCCGCCGATGGCCGCGAGCCAGGTGGGGCCGTCGTAGAACTGGTTGCTGATCGTCCGGTCCAGGAAGCGTGCCGATATCCAGCCGCCGACGAACGCGCCCGCGATGCCGATGAGCGTCGTGCCGATCAGGCCGCCGGGGTCACGGCCCGGAAGGAGCACCTTGGCGATGACGCCGGCCAGCAGCCCCAGGATGATCCAGCTGAGGATGTCCATGCCGTGAACCTGCCTTTCGTGCGGTGTTGTCCGGGAGGACGCCCGGGATGCGGAGGGTGGTTGCGTGGATCAGTAGGGTGCGGCGCATGACACAGGAGCTGCGGCGGTCGCTGGGCGTCTTCGACGCGGTCGTCATCGGGCTGGGCTCGATGGTCGGAGCCGGGATCTTCGTGGCGCTCGGGCCGGCGGCCGGGGCGGCCGGGAGTGGACTGCTGCTGGGGCTGGCGCTGGCCGGGGCCGTCGCGTACTGCAACGCGATGGCGTCGGCGCGGCTGGCCGCCCGCTGTCCGGCGTCCGGCGGGACGTATGTGTACGGGCGCGAACGGCTGGGTCCTTTCTGGGGTTACCTCGCGGGCTGGGGTTTCGTGGTCGGCAAGACCGCCTCGTGCGCGGCGATGGCGCTCGCGGTCGGGTCGTACGTGTGGCCGGAGCAGGCGCACGCGGTGGCGGTCGCGGCGGTGGTGGCGCTGACTGCCGTGAACTACGGGGGCGTTCAGAAGTCGGCACTGCTCACGCGCGTCATCGTGGCCGGGGTGCTGGCGGTCCTGGTGGCGGTGGTCGTCTCCTGTCTCGGGTCGGGTGCGGTGGAGTTCGGGCGGCTGGAACCGGCCGGGGACGTGTCGGCGGGCCGGGTGTTGCAGGCGGCGGGGCTGCTGTTCTTCGCGTTCGCCGGGTACGCGCGGATCGCCACGCTGGGCGAGGAGGTACGGGATCCGGCGCGGACCATCCCCCGGGCGGTCCCGCTGGCACTGGGCATCGCGCTGGTCGTGTACGTGGGTGTGGCGGTCTCCGTCCTGTCGGTGCTGGGAGCCCGGGAGTTGGGCGACTCGGTCGCTCCGCTCGCGGACGCGGCGCGAGCGGCGGGTGCCGGCTGGCTGGTACCGGTGGTGCGGGTGGGCGCGGCGGTGGCCGCGCTGGGTTCACTGCTGGCGCTGATCCTCGGGGTGTCCCGTACGACGCTGGCGATGGCGCGCGACGGTCACCTGCCGCGCACGCTCGCCGCCGTGCACCCGCGCTTCCAGGTGCCGCACCACGCGGAGCTGGCGGTGGGGCTGGTCGTCGCGGTGGTGGCGGCGACGGCGGACGTGCGTGGGGCGATCGGCTTCTCGTCGTTCGGGGTGCTGGCGTACTACGCGATCGCCAACGCTTCGGCGTGGACGCTCGGCTCGGGGCGCGTCCTCGCGGCGACCGGGCTGGCGGGCTGCCTGGTGCTCGCGTTCTCCCTGCCCCTGTCGTCGGTCCTGGCAGGCACGGCGGTGCTGGCGGCGGGCGCGGTGATGTACGCGGTGCGGCGCGGCTAGCGCGCCGCACGCGTCATATTCGGGTGCGGGCCTCGGCTCGGGTACGGGCCGCGGCCGCGAACCGGCCCGGCAACTGCTCGTCCTCGGTCATGTGTTCATGGTGCACCACGGCACTGACAATCACGCGAGGACCACCTCGACGCCCTGTTCGACGAGCAGGTCGACGAGCTCCTCGAACGTCGGCCGGGCGCGTACCAGCGGGCTTTGGCCCAGGCATCGCCGGGCCACGTGGGCGTCGTGCCAGACGAGAGTGAAGGGCGCCTTCGCACCGGGACCGTTCACGGCTTCCCCGAGGGCGCAGGAGAAGTCGGTCTCGTCGGTGACGTCGCGGCCGTCGAGGTGGTACGTGCCGCCGGCCGGGGCGCCCTGGGCGCGGCCGGTGTGGTTGTCCAAGGCCAGGCGCAGCCATTCCCGGCGCCCGTCGGCACCGAGTTCCGTCCAGAGGTTCTTGTCCCTGGGCGGCCCGTCGGCCCACAGGTCGTAGACCCGCCGAGCCGCGAGCGGTGGCCTGTCGTCCTCGTCACAGTCCACCGTGAGGTTCACAAGGCCGTGGCCGTGCGACGACGGCTCCCACGAGGTGACGTACCAGTTGGTCAGCGTGCTCCGCATGGGCCGGCCGGTGCGGTCGAACAGCTCGAGCCAGCCGCGCACCTCGAAGTCGTCGTCCCTCTCCATGCCCTTGAGCAACGCCGCGCCGGGCACCCCGCCGAGCAGGCGCATCGGCACGGCCTCTTCCGCCTCGTGCACCCGTACGGGAGGGGGCGGATCGGCGAACAGGCCGTCGGCTGTAGGGCCTTCCGCGATGACGGAGTCGTCATCGTCGTCGACCAGGCGCCAGGCGAAGGTGGGGCCATGGCTCACCGGGTGGCGAAGGGGCGGTCGCTCGGGACGATCTCCTTGCCCAGCGGCAGCAGGGAGACCGGGATGAGCTTGAAGTTCGCGACGCCCAGCGGGATGCCGATGATGGTGACGCACAGGGCGATGCCGGTGAGGATGTGCCCGAGCGCCAGCCACCAGCCGGCGAGGACCAGCCACAGCACGTTGCCGAGGCAGGACGCGGCGCCCGCGTCACGGCGGTCGACGACGGTCTGGCCGAAGGGCCACAGGGCGTACAGGCCGATACGGAAGGCGGCCAGGCCGAAGGGGATGCCGATGACGGTGATGCAGAGCAGCAGACCCGCGACCATGTAACCGAGGAACAACCAGAAGCCGCCGAAGATCAGCCATATGAGGTTGAGGATTGCTTTCATGGGCGGCGACCTGCCATCTGTTCGAGTCGGGCGATGCGTTCCGCCATCGGCGGGTGTGTCGAGAACATCTTGGCGAACCCCTGGCCGGGGCGGAACGGGTTCGCGATCATCATGTGGCTGGCCGTCTCGATCCTGGGCTCGGGCGGCAGTGGGAGCCTCTTGGTGCCCGCCTCCAGCTTCCGCAGCGCGCTGGCCAGGGCCAGCGGGTCGCCGGTGAGCTGCGCCCCGGAGGCGTCCGCCTCGTACTCCCGGGAGCGGCTGACGGCCAGCTGGATCACCGATGCGGCCAGCGGGCCCAGCAGCATGATCAGCAGCATGCCGACCAGGCCCGGACCGTCGTCGTCATCGGAGCGGCCGACCGGGATGAGCCAGGCGAAGTTCACCAGGAACATGATCACCGAGGCGAGGGCCCCGGCGACCGACGAGATCAGGATGTCCCGGTTGTAGACGTGGCTCAGCTCGTGGCCGATGACGCCGCGCAGCTCGCGCTCGTCGAGGAGCTGGAGGATCCCCTCGGTGCAGCACACCGCGGCGTTGCGCGGGTTGCGGCCGGTCGCGAAGGCGTTGGGGGCCTGGGTCGGCGAGATGTAGAGGCGGGGCATCGGCTGGCGGGCCTGGGTGGACAGCTCCCTGACCATCCGGTACAGCTGCGGCGCCTGGAACTCGCTGACGGGTCGTGCCCGCATGGCGCGCAGCGCGAGCTTGTCGCTGTTCCAGTACGCGTAGGCGTTGGTGCCGAGGGCCACGAGGAGCGCCACGACGAGACCCGTACGGCCGAAGAAGCTGCCGATCAGGATGATGAGTGCGGACAGTCCCCCGAGGAGTACGGCGGTCTTCAGCCCGTTGTGCCGGCGGTGCACGGTACGCCCTCCAAATGGTGCGGCAGGGGAACCCTTTGCCGGGTGCTGGTCCACTGTTCAGTGGACCCTCCCGTACTGGTCAACGCCAGGCGGGCATGGCGGGTTCCCTTGTGCGCCGGGGGCGGGGTGTGGGCCGTCCGGGTGACTCGGGTGACTCAGCGCGGCGCGGGCAGTCCGGCCTTCCGCAGGGCCTCCTGGACCGGTTCCACCTCGCTGGTGCAGTGGGCGCAGCGGCTGGCGACGGCCGGGATCTCGGTGAAGCAGCGCGGGCAGTCCCGTACGGCGGCCTTGATGTCGAAGGGCTCGTCGCGCTTGAAGCGGGTCTGGATCTTCATCATCGGGACGACGACGCAGAAGTAGAGCACGGCGGCGGTGATCATGAACGCGAGGGCGGCGCCGATGAACAGGCCGTAGGGGAACTTGGTGCCGCTGACCTTGAAATAGGAGTGGCTGAAGTCTCCGACGGTGCCCGTCGCGAGGCCGATGAGCGGGGTGATGAAGGCGTTGCTGAAGGCGGTGACGACCGCCGTGAAGGCCGCGCCGACGGCCAGGCCGATCGCCATGGAGATGACGTTTCCACGGAGGATGAAGTCCTTGAAACCGTTCAGCATGGCCGTGCTCCTAGAAAGTGCGTGGGGACTGCAGGGGGATCAGAAGAGGGTGTCGGTGGCGAAGCGCAGCACCAGCTCGGGGTAGCCCGACAGCACCACGCCGGCGGCGGCCGTCACGCCGATGGCCACCGTGATGGGCGCGCCGACGGGGGCTGGGGCGAGCGCCGGGACGGGCTGCTTCGCGGGGGCGCCCCCGGGCGCGCGGAACAGTACCGCCGTCCACTGCAGGTAGTAGTAGAGGGCGATGACGACGTTGACGCCCATGACGACGGCGAGCCAGCCCAGGCCGGCGTCGACCGCCGCCGAGAAGACCGTGACCTTCGCGAAGAGGCCGATGATGCCCGGCGGCAGGCCGGCCAGGCACAGCAGGAAGAAGCCCATGACCAGCGCGGCCGCCGGCCGGGTGGCGTACAGGCCCCGGTAGTCGGAGATCCGGTTCAGCGGGTGCGCACGGGCGACCAGGGCGGCGACCGCGAAGGCGCCGAGGTTCACGACGGCGTACATCAGGGCGTACGCGACCGTGGCGCCGATCTGGTCGTCGCCGGAGTAGGCGGCCGCCGCGATCGGCACCAGGAGGTAGCCCGCCTGGGCCACTGAGGACCACGCCAGCAGCCGTACCGCGCTCCACGCGCGCGTGGGGACCTGCCGGAGGGCGGCGACGTTGCCGACGGTCATGGTGAGCGCGGCGAGCACCGCGAGGGCCGGGCCCCACACGTCCGCGTACGTCGGGAAGGCGATGACGGTCACCAGGATGAGGCCGGTGAAGCCGACGGCCTTGCCGACGACCGAGAGGTAGGCGGCGATGGGCAGCGGCGCCCCGACGTAGGTGTCGGGGACCCAGAAGTGGAACGGCACGGCGGCCGTCTTGAAGGCGAATCCGACGAGGGTGAGGGCGACGCCCGCCTTGGCGAGGTTCTCCAGCCGCGCCGGGACGTCGTCCAGGTTCTGGGCGATCTCGGTGAGGTGCAGGGTGCCGGTCGTGGCGTACACGAAACTGACGCCGAGGAGCATCACGGCGGTGGCGGTGACGGAGGAGAGGAAGAACTTCAGCGCCGCCTCCCCCGACATGCGGTCGCCGCGCTTGAGACCGACGAGCGCGAAGGCGGGCAGCGAGGCGACCTCCAGGGCGACGACCAGCGTCGCCAAATCCCGGGAGGCGGGCAGCAGCGCGGCACCGGCGGCCGAGGACAGCAGCAGGAACCAGAACTCTCCCGCCGGAAGCCTCTCCTTGGTGTCGTGCAGCGACAGCAGGGCCGTCAGGAGCGCGCCTCCGAGCACCAGGAACTGGATGACCAGGGTGAAGTGGTCGGCGGTGTAGCTGCACGCGTCGGCGTCGGTGGTCAGGCAGAAGGTGTTGCGGTCGCCCTTGCGCAGCGGCAGGAGGGTGAGGATCGCGGCGACGAGGCCGGCGATCGCGCCCCAGCCGAGGAGCTGCTTGCGCCCTTTCGGTACGAAGAGGTCGGCGACGAGCACGAGCAGACCGACGACGGCGGCGATGGTGGGCGGCGCGATGGCGGCCCAGTCGACCGACTGGACGAGGTTGGCCGCGCTCGGGGCGCTCGTGGCGCTCGTGGCTGCGAGGGTCACGACTTGCCTCCTGCGAGGAGCTTCTGCACGGCCGGGTCGGTGAGGCCGAGGAGGACCGCGGGCCAGAGGCCGGCGACGACCGTGAGGACGGCCAGCGGCGACCAGGCGGCGACTTCGTACGTCTGGATGTCGGCGAGCGGCGGCTGGTCGGTGGCGGGCCTGGCGCCCATGCAGACGCGGCGTACGACGACGAGGAGGTACGCGGCGGTGAGCAGCGTGCCGAACGCGCCGACGGCCATGAAGGTGAGGAAGGCGGGGCGGCTGAGGCCCTCGGCCGGCTGGAACGCGCCGAACAGCGCGAGCATCTCGCCCCAGAATCCGGCGAGTCCCGGCAGTCCGAGCGAGGCGACGGCGGCAAACGCGAGGAGGCCGCCGAGGCGGGGCGCGCGGCCGTAGAGGGCGGCGCCGGTGGTTCCGGCGAGGGTGTCGAGGTCGGCCGTGCCGTACCGGTCCTTGATGGCGCCGACCAGGAAGAACAGCAGGCCGGTGATGAGGCCGTGGGCGATGTTCGCGAAGAGCGCGCCGTTGACGCCGGTGGGCGTCATGGTCGCGATGCCGAGCAGGACGAAGCCCATGTGGCCCACGGAGGAGTACGCGATCAGGCGCTTGAGGTCGCCCTTCGCGCCGGTGCGGGCGAGGGAGAGGCAGGCGAGCGATCCGTAGATGATGCCGGCGGTGGCGAACGCGGCGAGGTAGGGCGCGAGGATGTGCATGCCGTCGGGGGTGATCGGCAGGACGATCCGGACGAATCCGTACGTACCCATCTTCAGCAGGACACCGGCGAGGAGCACCGAGCCGACGGTCGGCGCGGCGGTGTGGGCGTCCGGCAGCCAGCTGTGCAGCGGCCACATCGGGGTCTTCACGGCGAGGCCGATCCCGATCGCGAGAACCGCGATGACCTGCACGGATGTGGTGATGTCGCGGCCGTTGTCAGTGGCGAGTGCCACCATGTCGAAGGTGCCGGCCTTCAGCCCGACGAGCAGCAGGCCGAGCAGCATGACGACCGAACCGAGCAGCGTGTAGAGGATGAACCGCCAGGCGGCCGGCTGGCGTCCCTCGCCGCCCCAGCGGGCGATGAGGAAGTACATCGGGATGAGCACCATCTCGAAGGCCAGGAAGAACAGCAGCAGATCGAGGACGGCGAAGGTCGCCAGCGTGCCGGACTCGAGGACCAGCAGCAGGGCGACGAATGCCTTCGGGGACGGGCCCGCGGGCATCTTGAAGTAGGTGTAGAGCGCGCAGAGGAAGGTCAGCAGCGCGGTCAGGACCAGGAGGGGGAGGGAAATGCCGTCGATGCCGAGGTGGATCCGCACGTCGAGTGCCGGGATCCAGCTGATGTCCGTCGTGGCCTGCATCTTCGACGGCTGGTCGTGGTCGAAGCCGAGCGTGAGGACGACAGCGGCGGCGAGGATCGCGCCGGTGACGGTCACACCGTGGCGGAGCACGGCCTGGTCCGGGGACTTCCCCTTCAGCCCGGGAGGCGCCGGGAGGAGGGCCGCCGCGGCGCCGATGAGCGGGCCGACGACGATGAACGCGAGGAGGAACTGCATCACGGATTCGCTGATATCGATCACGGCTCACGCTCCGGCGGCGACGAGGACAGCGGCGATCGCCAGGACGACGGAGCCGGCGAGCAGGGCGCTGAGGTAGGTCTGCACGTTTCCGGTCTGGGCGCGCCGCACGGCCCACCCGAGCAGGTTCGTGCCGCTGCCCGCTCCGCGTACGTAGGTCTCGACGACCTCGCGGTCGAGGAAGCTGACCAGTGAGGCCGCCGCCCGTACGGGGCGTACGAAGAGGGCGGAGTAGACGGCGTCCACGTGGAAGCCGGCGGCGGCATGGCGGTGCAGCGGGCCGAGCAGCAGGCGTCCGGGATCGGCGGGGTCAGGGGCCGCGGCGATATCGCCGTAGGCGGGGGTGTGCGTGGCGATCGCCTCGGCCTCGGAGACGGCGGGCTCGGCCTCGGGGTGGGCGGCGACCGCGCCGAGCGGCGTACGGTCCGCCAGGGCCGTGGTGTGCCGCCAGGCGCCGTACGTGACGAGCCCGCCGACGAGGGCGATGCCCGTGCCGAGCACGGCCGTGGTGACGGTCGGGGTCAGCGCGTGGCCGTCGAACCAGTCGCCGAGCACTCCGACGGTCAGGCCGAAGGCGAGGGAGGGGATCGCGAGCACCCACAGGACGGCGTTCATGGCGATCGGCTGCCTGCCGTGGCTGGGGGCTTCGGCGCCCCGGCCGCGGAAGGCCAGCAGCCACAGACGTGTCGCGTACGCGGCGGTGAGGAGGGCGGTGAGCAGACCGGACACGAGGACGATCCAGCCGGCCCCGGCCGGGGCGACCGTCCGGTCGCCGAGGGCGGTGTGCTCGGCGGCCACGAGGACGGCTTCCTTGGAGAAGAAGCCGGCGAACGGCGGGATCGCGGCGAGCGCGAGCAGGGCGACCGTCATCGTCCAGTACGCGTCGGGGATGCGCGCGGCCAGGCCCCGCATCCGGGACATGGCGGCCAGCGAGTTCGTACCGGCGGCGTGGATGATCACGCCGGCGGCGAGGAACAGCAGCGCCTTGAAGGCGCCGTGCGACAGGAGGTGGAAGACGGCCGCGCCCCGGTCACCGACGGCAAGGGCGCCCGACATGTAGCCGAGCTGGCCGATGGTCGAGTAGGCGAGCACCCGCTTGATGTCGTCCTGCGCGAGGGCGGCCAGTCCGGAGCCGACCATCGTGACCGCGGCCATCACGGCGAGCACGGTCATTGCGGCCGCCGAGGCGGCGAAGACGGGAAGGAGGCGGGCCACGAAGTAGACGCCGGCGGCGACCATCGTCGCGGCGTGGATCAGCGCGGAGACCGGCGTCGGGCCGGCCATGGCGTCCGGGAGCCAGGTGTGCAGCGGGAACTGCGCGGACTTGCCGGCCACGCCCGCGAGCAGGAGCAGCGCGATCAGGGTGGGGTGGTCGATGCCGCCGGCGGCGACGGCACCGAGGATCCCGGTGATCCGGAACGTGCCGGCGTCGGCGGCCAGCGCGAACAGACCGATCAGGAAGGGGACGTCGCCGAGCTTGGTGACAAGGAACGCCTTGAGGGAGGCGGCGCGCGCCTCGGGCGTCTCCCAGTAGTGGCCGACGAGGAAGTACGAGCAGATGCCCATGATCTCCCAGCCGACCAGGAGCACCATCAGGTCGCCGGAGTAGACGACGAGCAGCATCGCGGAGGTGAACAGGGAGACCAGCGCCGCGTACGAGGGGTAGCGCGGGTCGTCGCGGAGGTAGCCGGTCGAGTAGATCTGCACGCACGAGGCGACGACGCCCACCAGGACGGCGGTCAGGGCGGCGAAGCCGTCCAGGTGCAGGGCGAGGTCGATCGGCACCGAGCCGGTCGGGGTGAGCTGGGTCGCCGCGTCGATCGCCTTGCCGCCGCCCTGGCGTACGGCGACGAGCACGGCGAGCACGAGGGCGGCCAGCGTCGGAAGGACGGCCAGCGGGCGCACGAACCCGGGGGCGGTGCGGCCGAGGAGCAGTCCGGCGAGGGCGCCGAGGAACGGAAGGAGGGGGACGAGGACGGCGAGGGTCGTGGTGGTCACGCGGTGGCCTCAGCCTTCTCGTCGGGGCCCGCGGTCTCGTCGGTGCCTGCGGTTTCGTCGGCGGTCGCGGTCTCGGCGTTGTCGCGGAGCTTGTCGATGTCCGAGGTGCCGCGGTTGCGGTAGACCATCAGGACGATCGCCAGACCGATGCCGATCTCGGCGGCGGCGATGGCGATGGTGAAGAGGGTCAGCGCCTGGCCGGCGTGCAGGGCGTCGCGCAGCCACACGTCGAAGGCGACGAGGTTGAGGTTGACGGCGTTGAGCATCAGCTCGACGGACATCAGGACCAGGATCGCGTTGCGGCGGGCGAGCACCCCGTACAGGCCGGTGCAGAAGAGCAGGACGGCGAGGACCGCCGGATAGGCGAGGTGCATCAGTTGTTGCCCTCCCGCTCGCGGTCCCTGCGGGACAGGACGATCGCGCCGACGAGCGCGGCCAGGAGGAGGACGGAGAGCGCTTCGAAGGGCAGCACCCAGTGCCGGAAGAGGATCGAGCCCGACACCTTGGTGGAGCCCTGGGCCGGTCCGTCGAGGTCGATCCAGGTGGTGCGGAACGCGTCCACGACCACCCAGATGAGCGCGGCCGCGGCGGCGACCGCGACCGCGAGGGCGGCCGGGCGGTTGCCGGAGTCGGCGTCGGGTGAGCGGCCGATGGGTGCCTTGGTCAGCATCAGACCGAAGAGGAGGAGGACGACGACGGAACCGACGTAGATCAGGACCTGGACCCAGGCGATGAACTCCGCCGTGAGGAGGAGGTACTCGACGGCGATCCCGCCGAGCGCCACGACCAGCCACAGGGCGGCGTGCACCAGCTGCTTGGTGGTGACCGTGACGACGGCGGCGCCGAGGGTGACGATGCCGACGAGGAGGAAGGCGATCTCGACGCCGGTGGGAGACAGGAAGCCGTTGGTGGCGGCGAGCGTCACGCGGTTCCTCCCTCGGCCGGGCGCTGCGGCTGGTCGGCGTCGGCGGTGTGCGCCGCGTCCGCCGCGTCCACCTCGGCGGCCGGGGCGGCTTCGACGGCCGGGGCGGCTTGGGCGGCGGCGAGCTTCTCCGCGGCCTTGCGGGCGGCGGCGATCTCCTTGGGCTCCTCGGCACCGGGGTCGAGGGCGGGTGGTTCGGGGACGGTCCACATCCACTCGCGGAGCTTGTCCCGCTCGTGGGTGAGGTCGTGGATGTCCGTCTCCGCGTACTCGAACTCCGGGGACCAGAACAGCGCGTCGAAAGGGCACACCTCGATGCAGATACCGCAGTACATGCACAGGGCGAAGTCGATGGCGAACCGGTCCAGGACGTTGCGGCTGCGCTCGCGGCCACCGGGGGTCGCGGCGGGGATCGTCTCCTTGTGGGAGTCGATGTAGATGCACCAGTCGGGGCACTCGCGGGCGCAGAGCATGCAGACCGTGCAGTTCTCCTCGAACAGTCCGATCACGCCGCGCGTGCGGGGCGGGAGTTCGGGCTGGGCGTCGGGGTACTGCGCGGTGTGGCTCTTCTTCGTCATCGTGCGGAGGGTGACGGCCAAGCCCTTGGCGAGGCCGGATCCGGGGAATGAGCGGGGCCGCCCGGAGGGCGTCGTTGAGGGGTGGTGGTCGGGCGACGGGCGGGACATTACTGGTTCACCACCTTGACGATGCCGGTGAGGGCGATCTGGGCGAGGGCGAGCGGGACGAGGGTGGTCCAGGCGAGCTTCTGCAGCTGGTCCTCACGCAGCCGCGGGTAGCTCACGCGCAGCCAGATCACGATGAAGGCGAGCACGGCCGTCTTGAGCAGGGTCCACACCCAGCCGAGGCCCTCGGCCCCGAAGGGGCCGTGCCAGCCACCGAGGAACAGGACGGTGGTCAGACCGCACAGGACGACGATGCCGGCGTACTCGGCGAGCAGGAACAGCGCGAAGCGCAGCCCGGTGTACTCGGTGTACGCACCGAAGATGATCTCCGAGTCGGCGACCGGCATGTCGAACGGCGGGCGCTGGAGTTCGGCGAGGCCGGCGATGAAGAAGACGAGTGCGCCGACGATCTGCCAGGGCAGCCACCACCACTCGAAGGCGTTGACGATGCCGGGGAGGGAGACCGTCCCGGCCGCCATCGCGACGGACGCGGCGGCGAGCAGCATGGGGAGCTCGTACGCGAGGAGCTGAGCGGCGGTGCGCAAGCCCCCGAGGAGGGAGAACTTGTTGGCGGACGCCCAGCCGGCCATCAGCGAGCCGAGCACGCCGACGCCCATGACGGCGAGCACGAAGAAGATGCCCGCGTCGACGACCTCGCCGACGGCTCCTTCGCTCGGGCCGATCGGGATGGCGACCAGGACGAGGAGGTACGGGAGGAGGGCGACGGCGGGGGCGAGCTGGAAGATGCGGCGGTCGGCGTTGGCCGGGACCACGTCCTCCTTCTGCGCGAACTTCACGCCGTCGGCGACGAGCTGGGCCCAGCCGTGGAACCCACCGGCGTACATGGGGCCGAGGCGGCCCTGCATGTGCGCCATGACCTTGTGCTCGGTCTGGCCGATCACCAGGGGCAGGACCAGGAATACGGCGAAGACGACGAGCAGCCGGAAGGCGACGTCGAGTACGTCGTTCACGCGTCTCCTTCGTTGTTCGTTCGTCGTGGTTCGGTGCTGTCGGTCTCGGACGCGGCCTCCGGGGCGGGGGCCACCTCCGGGGCGGGGGCCGCCTCCGAGGCGGGGGCCACCTCCGGCTCGCGGGGTGCCTCCGGTGTCGGGGCGGAGGTGTCGTCGAAGGCGGGGCGCGGGTTGTTCCAGGGGGCGTCCGTGCTGCGGGTACGGGGCGGTGGCGTCGGGGACGTCTCCGTCGCGGGTTCCGTGCCGCGCTGACTCGCCGAGCCCGCGCTCGCGCTGCGCGTGCGGCGCGGCGGGGCCGCCTCCGTCGCGGCCGCCTCCGTCGCGGCGGCTTCCGTCGCGGCCGGTTCCGGTGCCGCCTGGCTGGCGGAGCCCTCGCCCGCCGTGCGCGTGCGGCGGACCGGGCGGTCACCGGCGGGACGCGCGGCGCGGGCGGGGCGGGCCGGAGCAGGGGGGAGCTGGCCCTTCAGGGGGCCCCAGTCGTTGGGGTCGGGGACGCCCGGCGGCAGCATCTGGCGCCGCTTGGGCCCGCCGTGTTCGGACTCGCCCGGCTCCTTGGCGCCCGGCCACGCCTTGGCCACGCGGGCGGCCAGGACGAAGTCCTTGCGCAGCGGGTTGCCCTCGAAGTTCTCGGGGAGCAGGAGGTGGACCAGGTTCGGGTGGTCCTCGAAGCGGATGCCGAACATCTCGTACGTCTCGCGCTCGTGCCAGCCGGCGCCCGCGTAGACGCCGATGGCGCTCGGCAGGGCGGGCGCGTCGTGCGGCACGGTCGTACGCAGCAGGAGCCGCCGCACCCGGCCGCCGTCCAGGGCGACGACATGGGCGCAGACCCGGAAGCCGGTGCCGGGCTCGTCGACCGCGCTCAGCCAGTCGAAGTACGTGCAGCCCAGCTCGTCCCGGGCGGTCTCCAGCGCGGTGATCCAGGAGGCGACGGGGACGTCGACCGTCAGCAGTTCGTACGCCTGCTCGGCCGTGGCGCCCTCGCCGAAGATCTCGGTGACGGATTCGGGGAGTCGGTCGTACGCGGTCACGCCGTACCTCCCGGAGGGGGCACCAGGCCGCTGCGCAGCTGGCCGACCGACGGCGAGCGCCCGTGGCCGTACCGCTCACCCAGCGACTCGCGGGCGATCTTCTCCTGGAGCTTGAGGATGCCCTGGAGCAGCGCCTCCGGCCGCGGCGGGCAGCCGGGTACGTACACGTCGACCGGGATGATCTGGTCGACGCCCTTGGTCACGGAGTACGAGTCCCAGTACGGGCCGCCGCAGTTGGAGCAGGCGCCGAAGGAGATGACGTACTTGGGCTCCGGCATCTGCTCGTACAGCCGCTTCACCGCGGGCGCCATCTTGTCCGTGACCGTGCCCGACACGACCATGAGGTCGGCCTGACGCGGTCCCGGCGCGAACGGGATCACGCCGAGCCGGATGAAGTCGTGCCGGGCCATCGACGCGGCGATGAACTCGATCGCGCAGCAGGCGAGCCCGAAGTTGAAGACCCACAGGCTGTAGCGGCGGCCCCAGTTCAGGACCACCTTCATCGGCTCGGGCGCGAGCCGGGCGAGGGCTCCGAGCCGCTTCGGCTCGGGAAGATCGACAGGGGTCACGTCCATGTCAGGACGCCCTTCTTGTACGCGTAGAGCAGTCCTACGGCCAGGAAGCCGAGGAAGATGAACATCTCGACCAGCGTCGTGGCGCCGTAACCAGGTGCGGCGAAGACGGTCGCCCAGGGGAAGAGGAAGATCGAGTCCACCGCGAAGATGACGTACAGAAAAGCGTAGACGTAGTAGCGGACCTGCGTGTGGGCCCAGCCCTCGCCCACCGGGTCGACGCCGCACTCGTACGTCAGCAGCTTCTCCGGCGTCGGCACGACGGGCCGCAGCAGCCGCCCGGCCGCGAAGGCCACCGCGACGAACAGCACGCCGATCAGGGCGAGCAGGCCGACGACCGAATAGCTCTGGAAATAGTCGACGGCGAGTACGGTCGGTACGGTGCGTACGGTCGGTTCCGGCACGTCCGTGTCCCTCGCTCCCTGCCCTCGCGGCGATACTTATGCGATCTGTACGCACGGGAGTCTAGGCCCTGGCAAAGCGCGGGTAATCAGCCGTGCCGCACTTCAGGTGGGGTTAGCCCTACTTCCCCTCCTCCCACGAGCCCCATGGCGTGCGCCTGCCGGGCCCGGCAGGCTGGTCCGCATGACCGCACGCATCGCATTCGACCGGCATGTATGGAAGGAAGTCGCCCACCTTCTGGCCAATCTTCCGATCGCCCTGATCGGTTTCGTCTACGTGGTGATCATGGTGTCCGTGGGCGCGGGGCTGTCGGTGACCGTCGTCGGTCTGCCGCTGCTCACGGCGGGTCTGGTCGGGGCGCGGTGGCTGGGCCGGACGGAGCGGGCGAGGGCGAGGGCGCTGCTCGGCATACGCATCGATGAGCCGAGCGCGCTGCCGCACAGGCCGGGCGGCGGTTTCTTCCCCTGGCTGTGGACGGTGCTGAAGGACCCGGTGGCGTGGCGGACGGTGTTGTACGGGTTCATACGGCTGCCGTGGGGGGTGCTGACGTTCGCCGTGGCCCTGGTGGGCCTGGTGGTGCTGTGGCCGGCGCTCCCGTACCTCGCCCGGGGGCTGGCCAACGCCGACCGGGCGATGGTGCGGGGTCTGCTGTCGCCGTCCGACGAACTGGAGCGGCGGATCGCGGAGCTGGAGTCGGACCGGGGCGTGGTCGTCGACACGGCCGCGGCGGACCTGCGCCGGATCGAACGGGACCTGCACGACGGCGCCCAGGCCCGGCTGGTCGCCCTCGCCATGGGGCTCGGTCTGGCGAAGGAGAAGTTGCTGGAGGACCCGGAGGCGGCCGCGGCCATGGTCGACGAGGCACACGGCGAGGTGAAGCTCGCCCTGCAGGAGCTACGGGACCTGGCGCGCGGCATCCACCCGGCCGTCCTGACCGACCGGGGACTGGACGCCGCCCTGTCCGCCGTCGCCTCCCGCTGCACCGTCCCGGTCACGGTGAGCGTCGACCTGGCGGAGCGGCCGGCCGAGGCAATAGAGGGGATCGCCTACTTCACGGTCTCGGAGCTGCTCCAGAACGTCTCGAAGCACTCGCGGGCGCGCACCGCCGCGGTGGATGTGTGGCGGTCGGACGACCGGTTGCTGATCCAGGTGACCGACGACGGGCGCGGGGGCGCCCGGCTCGACGGGGGCACGGGCATGGCGGGCCTGGCGGAGCGGCTGGGGGCGGTGGACGGCCTGTTCGTCCTGGAGTCGCCGGCCGGCGGGCCGACGACGGTCACCGCCGAGCTGCCCTGGCGCCGCCGGGCCGCAGCGCACCCCCGCCAGGTAGGGATAACCCCCGGTTGAAGACGGATACGGGCCTCATGGTGCGCGGCCGCCCGGGCCAGCAGTCTTGAGGCAGCGCGCACGCAGTGACCACGCGGCCGGCGCGTAGACGGCACGCGGCGACGACGAGAAATGGACGGACGACCGATGGCCCTGGCTTATGGACCGGAGACCCGGCACCACCGCCTTCCCGCGGCGCTGCGGGCACCCTTCGAGGCCCGCACGTGGCGCGAGTTCGGCTACCTGCTGATCGGCCTTCCGCTGAGCGTCTTCTACTTCGCCTTGTCCATAGCCGTGGTGTCGCTCGGCGCCGGTCTGGTCGTCACCTTCCTCGGCATTCCGGTGCTCGCCGCCGCCCTCGCCATGTGCCGCGGTTTCGGCATGGTGGAGCGGGCGCGGGCGCGCGGCCTGCTGGGGGTGGAGATCGCCGATCCCACGCCGGTGCGGAGCCGGTCCGGGGGCGGGCTGATGGGCTGGGTGGGCGGCGTCCTGAAGAGCGGCGAGTCCTGGCGGCACTTCCTCTACTCGGTGCTGCACATGCCGTGGGCCGTCTTCGCCTTCACCGTCGCGGTGGTCTTCTGGACCTACGGCTGGGGCCTGCTGACCTATCCGCTGTGGCGGTGGGTGTTCCCGGTGTACGCGGGGGCGGACGGTCTTCAGCTGTACGGGGACCGGACGCACGACTTCTACCTGGACTCGCCCGTGGAGATCGCCGTCACCAGCCTGTTCGGCCTGTTCTTCGTGCTCGTCACGCCGTGGGTCGTCCGGGCTCTGGCGGCAGTGGACCGGCTGCTGGTGACCGGCCTGCTGAGCCCGTCCCGGCTGGCGACCCGGGTGTCGGAGCTGGAGTCGGACCGCGGCGTGGTCGTCGACACGGCCGCGGCGGACCTGCGCCGGATCGAACGGGACCTGCACGACGGCGCCCAGGCCCGGCTGGTCGCCCTCGCCATGGACCTGGGACTGGCGAAGGAGAAGATGACCGAGGACCCGCGGGCCGCGGCGCGCATGGTCGACGAGGCGCACGGCGAGGTGAAGACCGCGCTGCAGGAGCTGCGGGACCTGGCGCGCGGCATCCACCCGGCCGTCCTGACCGACCGGGGACTGGACGCCGCCCTGTCCGCCGTCGCCTCCCGCTGCACCGTCCCTGTCGAGGTGGATGTGGACCTGCCCACGCGGCCCGCCCCGGCGATAGAGGGCATCGCCTACTTCACCGTCTCGGAGCTGCTCCAGAACGTCTCCAAGCACTCCCGAGCGAGCCGTGCCACGGTCGACGTATGGCGAGTGGAGGACAGGCTGATGCTCCAGGTGACGGACAACGGTCGCGGCGGGGCCGACATATCGGCCGGCAGCGGCCTGGCGGGGCTGACCGAGCGGCTGGACGCGGTGGACGGCATCCTCGCCGTGCATTCGCCGGCCGGTGGCCCGACGACGATCACCGCCGAGCTGCCCTGGCGGGGCTGACCCCGCGTTCCTCCGGCAGTTCCTGCCGCACCTCCCCCACCCGTCCGGCCCGATCGGCCGCGGCGGTCCCTCGTCCGCGAGTTGTCCACAGACCAGCCCGAGCGGATCCGGATGCTGGGATGCTGGACGCAGACGCGGGAATCGCGTGGTGCTCATCGATTCATGGGGGATGCGGGCTCGTGGTGAACGACAGGGTGCGAGTGGTCATCGCGGAGGATTCCGTACTCCTTCGGGAGGGCCTGACCCGGCTGCTGACCGACCGGGGGCACGACGTCGTCGCCGGCGTCGGGGACGGTGAGGCGCTGGTCAAGACGGTGGGCGAGCTGGCGGACGAGGGGCAGCTGCCCGATGTGGTGGTCGCGGACGTACGGATGCCGCCGACCCACACCGACGAGGGCGTGCGGGCAGCGGTCCAGCTGCGCAAGCGGCACCCCGGCCTCGGGGTGCTGGTGCTGTCGCAGTACGTGGAGGAGCGGTATGCCACCGAGCTGCTGGCCGGCAACAGCCGTGGGGTGGGATACCTGCTGAAGGACCGGGTCGCCGAGGTCCGGGAGTTCGTGGAGGCGGTTGTGGGGGTCTCCCGGGGCGGCACCGCGCTGGACCCGGAGGTCGTGGCCCAGTTGCTGGGCCGCAGCCGCAAGCAGGACGTGCTGGCGGGGCTGACGCCGCGCGAGCGGGAGGTCCTAGGTCTGATGGCCGAGGGCAGGACCAATTCGGCGATCGCGCGCCGGCTGATGGTGAGCGAAGGTGCGGTGGAGAAGCACGTCAGCAACATCTTCCTGAAGCTCGGACTGTCGCCGAGCGACGGGGATCATCGACGGGTACTCGCCGTGCTGACCTACCTGAACAGCTGACGTGCGGGGCCCTCGGGGCCGGCACGGCCCACCGCGGGACCTGCTGCACGGCCTAGAACCAAAGGATGAGTCGGGAGCGTCGTTACCGGAGTACATGGGGGGAGACAAAGCATGATGAGTCCGGGCGTACGGACGTCTCAGAAGGGCGTCCACATGGTGAGCGGTCCAGGGAAGGCGACCCTTACGGACGTAGGGTGGGCCTTGAGGCGGCCGGTGGGCCGGCTGTCTCCCGAGCGTTCCCCCGCCGACGGCGGGGAGGCCCCTTGTCTCGAGGGAGGTCCAGTTCAGTGACCAGCCAGGTCAGTAGCCCAGCCGATCAGGCCGACGGGTCCGATGAGACCAACAAGGCCGGCGAGGCTGTCGTCGGGGAGCAGCGTGGCGGCCCCGGACAGCGTGGTGTGGAGAAGGAAGTACGCCGCCTGGACCGTGTGATCATCCGTTTCGCGGGTGACTCGGGCGACGGTATGCAGCTGACGGGTGACCGTTTCACGTCGGAGACGGCGTCGTTCGGGAACGACCTGTCGACCCTGCCGAACTTCCCGGCCGAGATCCGGGCCCCCGCCGGCACCCTGCCGGGTGTCTCGTCGTTCCAGCTGCACTTCGCCGACCACGACATCCTCACGCCGGGCGACGCGCCCAACGTGCTGGTCGCGATGAACCCCGCCGCGCTGAAGGCCAACATCGGTGATGTGCCGCGCGGCAGCGAGGTCATCGTCAACACCGACGAGTTCGCCAAGCGGGCCATGGCGAAGGTCGGCTACGAGACCTCGCCCCTGGAGGACGGCTCGCTGGACGGGTACCGGGTCCACCCGGTACCGCTGACGACGCTGACGATCGAGGCGCTCAAGGACTTCGGCCTGTCCCGCAAGGAGGCCGAGCGTTCCAAGAACATGTTCGCGCTCGGGCTGCTGAGCTGGATGTACCACCGGCCCACCGAGGGCACGGAGACGTTCCTGCGGCAGAAGTTCGCCAAGAAGCCGCAGATCGCCGAGGCGAATGTGGCCGCGTTCCGCGCGGGCTGGAACTTCGGCGAGACCACCGAGGACTTCGCCGTCTCCTACGAGGTCGCCCCGGCCACGAAGGCGTTCCCGGCCGGCACCTACCGCAACATCTCCGGGAACCTCGCCCTGTCCTACGGTCTGATCGCCGCGTCCCGGCAGGCGGACCTGCCGCTGTATCTGGGCTCGTACCCGATCACCCCGGCGTCCGACATCCTGCACGAGCTGTCCAAGCACAAGAACTTCGGCGTGCGGACGTTCCAGGCGGAGGACGAGATCGCCGGTATCGGTGCCGCGCTGGGCGCCGCCTTCGGCGGGTCCCTGGCCGTCACCACCACCTCCGGACCGGGTGTGGCGCTCAAGTCCGAGACGATCGGGCTCGCGGTCTCGCTGGAGCTGCCGCTGCTGATCGTCGACATCCAGCGCGGCGGCCCGTCGACCGGCCTACCGACCAAGACCGAGCAGGCGGACCTCCTCCAGGCGATGTACGGGCGCAATGGCGAGGCCCCGGTGCCCGTGGTGGCGCCGAGGACGCCGGCGGACTGCTTCGACGCGGCGCTGGAGGCGGCGCGTATCGCGCTCACCTACCGCACCCCGGTCTTCCTGCTCTCCGACGGCTACCTGGCCAACGGCTCCGAGCCGTGGCGCATCCCGGATCTGGACGAGCTGCCCGACCTGGGGGTGCGGTTCGCCACCGGGCCGAACCACACCCTGGACGACGGCACCGAGGTCTTCTGGCCGTACAAGCGCGACCCCAGGACCCTGGCTCGCCCATGGGCCCTGCCCGGCACGCCGGGGCTCGAGCACCGCATCGGCGGCATCGAGAAGCAGGACGGCACGGGCAACATCTCCTACGACCCGGCCAACCACGACTTCATGGTCCGCACCCGCCAGGCCAAGGTCGACGGCATCGACGTCCCCGACCTCGAGGTCGACGACCCGAGCGCCGCCGCCCGCACCCTGGTGCTGGGCTGGGGCTCGACGTACGGGCCGATCACGGCGGCCGTGCGGCGGCTGCGCACGGCAGGCGAGTCCATCGCCCAGGCCCATCTGCGCCACCTCAATCCCTTCCCCAGGAACCTCGGGGATGTGCTGAAGCGGTACGACAAGGTCGTCGTGCCGGAGATGAACCTGGGCCAGCTCGCCACTCTCATCCGGGCGAAATATCTGGTGGACGCGCACAGCTACAACCAGGTGAACGGCATGCCGTTCAAGGCCGAGCAGCTCGCAGAGGCTCTCAAGGAGGCCATCCATGAATGAGGCGCTGAAGCTGGTGCCCAAGGCCGAGGCCAAGCAGTCCATGAAGGACTTCAAGTCCGACCAGGAAGTGCGCTGGTGCCCCGGTTGCGGTGACTATGCGATCCTCGCCGCCGTGCAGGGGTTCATGCCCGAGCTTGGCCTGGCGAAGGAGAACATCGTCTTCGTCTCCGGTATCGGCTGCTCCTCCCGTTTCCCGTACTACATGAACACCTACGGGATGCATTCGATCCACGGCCGCGCCCCCGCGATCGCGACCGGCCTGGCCTCCTCCCGCACGGACCTGTCCGTCTGGGTCGTCACCGGTGACGGCGACGCGCTGTCCATCGGCGGCAACCACCTGATCCACGCCCTGCGGCGCAACGTCAACCTCAAGATCCTGCTGTTCAACAACCGGATCTACGGTCTGACCAAGGGGCAGTACTCGCCGACCTCCGAGGTCGGCAAGATCACCAAGTCGACGCCGATGGGCTCGCTCGACGCGCCGTTCAACCCGGTCTCTCTCGCCATCGGCGCGGAGGCGTCCTTCGTAGCGCGGACCGTCGACTCCGACCGCAAGCACCTCACCGAGGTACTGCGGCAGGCGGCCGACCACCCCGGCACGGCACTGGTGGAGATCTACCAGAACTGCAACATCTTCAACGACGGAGCCTTCGACGTACTGAAGGACAAGGAGAAGGCGCAAGAGGCGGTGATCCGCCTGGAGCACGGGCAGCCGATCCGCTTCGGCCCGGACGGCGGCAAGGGTGTCGTCAGGGATGCGGCCACCGGCGACCTGAAGGTCGTCACGGTCACGCCCGAGAACGAAAGCCAGGTCATCGTCCACGACGCGCACAGCGCGAGCCCCACCACGGCGTTCGCCCTGTCCCGGCTCGCCGACCCGGACACGCTGCACCACACGCCCATCGGTGTTTTCCGGGCCGTCGAACGACCCGTCTACGACACGCAGATGGCCGACCAGCTCGACACGGCGGTAGAGCAGTACGGCAAGGGTGACCTCGCCGCCCTGCTGGCGGGCAACGACACCTGGACGGTCATCGGCTGACGTCCACCACGCCGCCGGCCGGCAACCGAAGGCCCGGGTCTCCCTGACATCAGGAGGCCCGGGCCTCGTGCTGCCGGCCCTCGGCTCCGGCGCCGCTCGCCGACACGGTGGCCGAGGCGCTCCACCGGCTGTGACGTATGCGTCATGACCGTATGGCAGTACGGACATGACATGCCGCCTCGTCCGGCGCTACCTTCGTCCGCAGGGCATGTGCAGAACAGGGCAGGGCGGCGGAAGGGCGGCGGCCAGTGGCGGCGAAGAGCGGCGGCGAGCAGCGGGCAGGACTCCTGTGCGGCATGGGCGCCTACGGCATGTGGGGGCTCGTGCCTCTCTTCTGGCCGCTGCTGAAGCCGGCCGGGGCCGTCGAGATCCTGGCCCACCGCATGGTGTGGTCCCTGGCCGTCGTCGGTGTCGCGCTCCTCGTGCTGCGCCGCTGGGGCTGGATACGTGAGCTGCTGGGGCAGCCGCGCAAGCTCGGCCTGATCACGGTCGCCGCCGCCGTGATCACGATCAACTGGGGCCTGTACATCTGGGCCGTGAACTCCGGCCAGGTGGTGGAAGCCTCCCTCGGCTACTTCATCAACCCGCTGGTCACCATCGCCATGGGCGTCCTGCTGCTGAAGGAGCGGCTGCGCCCCGCGCAGTGGGCGGCGGTCGGCACCGGCTTCGCGGCGGTGGTGGTCCTGGCCGTGGGGTACGGGCGGCCGCCGTGGATCTCCCTGACCCTCGCCTTCTCCTTCGCCATCTACGGCCTGGTCAAGAAGAAGGTCAACATCGGAGGCCTGGAGTCGCTGGCGGCGGAGACGGCCGTCCAGTTCCTGCCGGCGCTCGCGTTCCTGCTGTGGCTGGGCTCCCAGGGCTCGGGCCACTTCGGAACGGAGGGTGCGGGCCACGCTGCGCTGCTCGCCGCGACCGGCGTGGTCACCGCCGTGCCGCTGGTCTGCTTCGGCGCGGCGGCGATCCGGGTGCCGCTGTCCACGCTGGGGCTGCTGCAGTACCTGGCGCCGGTGTTCCAGTTCCTGCTCGGTGTCGTCTACTTCCACGAGGCGATGCCGCCCGAGCGGTGGGCGGGCTTCTCGCTGGTCTGGCTGGCCCTGACGGTCCTGACCTGGGACGCGCTGCGGACGTCGCGGCGTACGAGGGCGAAGGCGGCGGCACTGCGCCTGGCGGCGGAGGCGGCCGGGGCGACGGGAACGGCCGGGGCGGCGGAACCCGCCGGGGCGGCCGGTGGTGTCGCGCGGCCGGTGGACCAGCCCCTGGACCAGCCGCGCGCGGACGCGCCCAGGGTCTAGGCCCGCGGCGCGTCGGGCACCAGCGCCTCGACCACCCGGCGCATGACGCCCTGCCAGTGCGTACGGCGCTGCTCGCGTTCCTCCGCGCTCGCGAGGCGTTCCTGGTGGAAGTGGAGGACGGCCTTTCCGGGGCCGGCCGCCGAAACGGCGACCTGGACCGTCGTACCGCCGTGGGTGAGGCGCACGCGGTCGCCGGGCCGGTAGCCGCGCACCTCGCCCGTGACGCCGTCGACCGTCTCGTACGCCGCGCCCTTCTCCGTCGGGAGCCCGCCCTTCACGCCGCCGAGCCAGAGCGCGACACCTTCCGGGCTCGCGATGAAGTCCCAGACGGTGTCGGCCGGCAGCGGCAGGGTCTTCGAGACGCCGATCTCCCAGCCCGCGTCGCGGGTCAGTCCCGTCGGTCCTGTGGACATCACGTTTCTCCTTCGCTCTGGGTACGGGCGCGGTGGGTGCGGACCTTGTGGCGGTTGCCGCACCGTTCCATCGCGCACCAGCGGCGCCGACCGGGGCGGGAGGTGTCGACGAAGAGCAGGGCGCAGTTGTGGGCGCCGCACTCGCGGATCCGGCCGGCCGCCGCGTAGGGGCCGGTGAACAGGTCGATCGCGTCCCGGGCGATCGTCGACAGCAGCCCGGCCACGCTCGCGCCGGACGCCCACTCGCGCCGCCCGGCCGCCGTCATGCGCACGGCCAGCGGCGGTCCGGCCGCCGCCGCGTTCACCACGGCCAGATCGGCGGCCGCGAGGGCGCGGTCGTGCGCCCGGGCGGCGGTGAGCCCGTGCAGGGCGTCACGCACCTCCCGTACCGCGGCGAGGTCCGCCTCGCCGACGGGCGGCAGCCTGAGGCCGGGCGGCGCGAGGCGGCTGGCCGCCACCCAGTCGAGGAGCCCGGCGGGCGTGTCCAGCACCTCGAACCGGGCGAGCGGGCCGGGACCGCCGGTGAGCAGCAGCTCCAGGCACAGCGCCCCCGGATCGAAGCGGAACGATCCGCCATCCGGCGGGTGCAGGGTCAACCCTGTTGCGGAATCACGCACGTAACCAATATAAGGGGTTACATGACACCGCTCCACTGGAAGCTCGTGATCGACGCGAACGACCCGCACCCCCAGGCCGACTTCTGGGCCGATGCCCTGGGCTACGTGGTCGAGGACAACAGCGCCCACATCGACCGGCTGATGGCACTCGGGTACGTGACGGACGCGATGACCGTCGACGCGCACGGCCGACGCGCGTTCCGGGATCTGATCGCCGTCCGGCATCCGGACGACCCGTACGACGAGGAGACCGGCACCGGACTCGGCAGGCGGCTGCTCTTCCAGCGCGTACCGGAGCCGAAGACCGTGAAGAACCGCCTCCACCTCGACCTGCACCCCGGACCCGGCCGGCGGGAGGCGGAGGTGGCACGGCTGGAGGCGCTGGGCGCGACGGTGCTGCGCCAGGTCAAGGAGCCGGGCGGTGAATGGACGCTCATGGCGGACCCGGAGGGCAACGAGTTCTGCGTGCAGTAAACGTGTAGCCCTACGGCTCGTCGTCCTCGTCCCAGCGGAAGCCGCTCAGGCCGACGTCCTCGGCCTCGTCGTCGGGGTGCGTCGGCCGGACCCTCCGCGTCCAGTACGTGAGGGCGCAGATCACCAACGCGCACAGACACAGCATCACGAAGGCGAAGTTCACCGCGATGTGCGCGAAGTACACCAGCAGCCCGTCGAGCACGAGGAACGGGTCGAGGTTCACGGCCGCTCACCATCGCCCGGACCCCTGCGGGGCCGGCGCGTCCGGCGCGAGCCGAGGAAGACTACGAAGGCCAGGACGGCGAACAGCACGAGCATCGCCACCAGCACGTCGACGGTGCCCCACGCCTCGAAGCGCTCCCAGACGCCGGGCACTTCCTGGGGGCCGTGCACGTGCTGCCGCATACGGGCCAGCATGCCCGCCACGGGACCCGGCGGGAACGGCCGTGGCCGAACGGCCGCGTGGCGGTGCTCATTCCGCGATGTCCGTTCCGTGACCACTCCGCACGCAGAACGATCCGATATGCGAACGGTCGTGACCGGATTCATCCCTTGACGGTGAGTCAGACTCGCGTTGAACATTCAGCACGCACATCGCACCAGTAGCTCCAACGCCCCGCGCCGACAACGGCCCGGGGCGTCTCGCACGTTCCGTCCCATCCCCGTACGGAATCCCCGGAGCCCCCACATGAACCTCTCCAGACGCACCGCCGCAGCCGCCGCGGCTCTGACCCTCGCCGCCCTCCTCGCAACCACCGCCCCAGCCGCCACCGCGACGCCCACCGCAGCGCCCACCGCCGCCCCCGACATACCCGTCGCCAACGTCAAGGCGCACCTCACCCAGCTCCAGTCCATAGCCGGCGCCAACGGGGGCAACCGCGCCCACGGCCGCCCCGGCTACAAGGCGTCGGCCGACTACGTGAAGGCCAAGCTGGACGCGGCCGGATTCACCACCACCCTCCAGCAGTTCACGTACAACGGCAGCACCGGCTACAACCTGATCGCCGACTGGCCCGGCGGCGACACCAGCCAGGTCCTCATGGCCGGCGCGCACCTCGACTCGGTCTCCTCCGGTGCCGGCATCAACGACAACGGCTCCGGCTCCGCCGCCGTCCTGGAGACCGCGCTCGCCGTCTCCCGTGCCCAGCTCAAGCCCGCCAAGCACCTCCGCTTCGCGTGGTGGGGCGCCGAGGAGCTCGGCCTGGTCGGCTCCAAGTACTACGTCAACAACCTGCCGACGACCGAGCGTTCCAAGGTCAAGGGCTACCTCAACTTCGACATGATCGGCTCGCCGAACCCCGGCTACTTCGTCTACGACGACGACCCGACCATCGAGAAGACCTTCAAGGACTACTTCGCCGGCCTCGGCGTCCCGACCGAGATCGAGACCGAGGGCGACGGCCGCTCCGACCACGCCTCGTTCAAGAACGCCGGCATCCCGGTCGGCGGCCTGTTCACCGGCGCGAGCCGTACGAAGACCAGCGCCCAGGCGCAGAAGTGGGGCGGTACGGCCGGCCAGGCCTTCGACCGCTGCTACCACTCCTCGTGCGACACCACGTCCAACATCAACGACACCGCGCTCGACCGGAACAGTGACGCGGTCGCGCACGCCATCTGGGCGCTGTCCGCCGGTACGACGGAGCCGCCGACGGGCGACACGTACGAGAACACCGCCGACGTCGCCATCCCCGACAACGGCGCCGCCGTGACGTCGACGGTCACCGTCTCCGGCCGTACCGGCAACGCCCCGGCCGCGCTGAAGGTGGGCGTCGACATCGTCCACACGTGGCGCGGCGACCTGGTCGTCGACCTGCTCGCGCCGGACGGCACGGCGTACCGGCTCAAGAACTCCAGCGGCAACGACTCGGCCGACAACGTCCAGACCACCTACACGGTCGACGCGTCGGGCGAGGCGGCGAACGGCGCGTGGAAGCTGCGCGTCCAGGACGTGGCGGCCCAGGACACGGGCTACATCAACGCCTTCCGCCTCACGTTCTGAAGCAGATGGCGATGCCCTTCCCCGGAGGTCTCCTCCGGGGAAGGGCACCCCCGACCGCTACTTCTTGCCGTTGGCCGCGTCGACCAGGGTCTCGGGGGTCACCGCGCCCACGTAGACCTTGCCGTCGTCGGTCAGCAGGGCGTTGACCAGACGCGTCTTGAAGACGGTGCCGGAGCCGAACTTCCCGGTCACCTTGTCGCCGAGGGCGTCCAGGAACTGCTGCGCCTCCGGCGGGGCGTCGGACGGGAGGTCGGACGGTACGCCGCCGGCCGGACCGGTGAGCTGGGCGACCGACGTCCAGCCCTCGCCGATGACGTTCAGGCCCTCAAAACCCTGGGGGCCTTCCGGCGCGGCCGAACCGCCATGCTCAGGAGCCTCCGCCGGCTCCTCCGTCACCTTCACGCCCTTCGGCGGCGCGAAGTCGAACGTCGACGCGGCCGGCTTGGCGAAGTCCACCTTCGTGAACCCGGCGTCGATCACCGCCTTGCCGCCCCCGCTCGGCGTGAGCGTGAACTTCAGCGGTACGCCGTTGTCCGCGTCCACCGCGACCTTGATCGACCCGATCGTCGAGCCGCTCTGCTTCGGCTTGATCACCAGCTGGTACGCGTCGCGCCCGGCGATCCGCGCCGTACCCTCGACCGTCACCGACGTCGTGCCGTCGACGGCCTTCAGCGCCTGGTCCGCGAGGTCCTTCGGCGTGGCCGGAAGCTCGGGCTCCGGGGCGGTCCCGCTGCCCGCGCCGCCCTCGGTGGAGTGGACCGCCTCCTTCGACGCGCCGTCGTACGCCCATACGTCGTTCCCGTCGCGTATCAGGCTGTATTCGGCGGAGGCGTCGTCCACGATGGTCAGCCGCTGCTTGTCGGGGCCGTCCGCCGCCACCCGCAGGGTGTGTGTGCCGGACGCCAGCTCCATCAGCTTGCCGGCCTCGGCGCCTTCCGCGCCACCCAGCCCCGCCAGGGACGGCAGGCCGAGGTCGGTCGTCACCTTCACCGTGCCGGACAGGTGCTGTACGTCCGACGCGGCGATCTTCTCCACCAGTTGCTGTGCTGTGATCTCCGGCAGTTCGGGGTCCCCGGATGCCGCGAGCGCCGGGACGAGCCCGATCGTCGCCGCCGCCACCCCCGCCACCGCGACCGGGACCGCGTACCGTGCCGTCCTCCGGCGCCCGGCGCTGTCGTTCGGTGCCATGTGTGCCTACCTCCGTGGTCAGCGAGCCGTCTGCCTCAACGTCTGGCATCCATCTGACCAAGGCGGCACCCCCCGGGGCGTCAGCCCGCGGGCCCAACTTCCCTACTGCTACGGGATGACACGAACCCCGACACCCCTACCCCGGGACGCCTAACCCGCGCGGTGCACCACCAGGTCGCACAGCTCCTCCAGCGCGGCCTTCGCGTAGCAGTCCGGCAGCGGTGCCAGCGTCGCCCGCGCCTCCTCGGCGTACCGCACGGTGTCCCGCCGTGCCTGCTCCAGCGCCGGGTGGACGCGCAGCCGCCGCAGCGCGTCCGCGTGCCGCACGTCGTCCGTCAGGTCGCTGTCCAGCAGCTCGACCAGCGCCAGGTCCTCCGCGGCACCGCCCGAAGCCGCCCGCGCGCGCAGGTGCAGCACCGGCAGCGTGGGGATGCCCTCCCGCAGGTCGGTGCCCGGTGTCTTGCCCGACTCGTGGGAGTCGGAGGCGATGTCCAGGACGTCGTCGGCGAGCTGGAAGGCGACGCCGAGCCGCTCGCCGTACTGGGTGAGGATGTCCACCGTCCGCTCGTCGGCGCCCGACATCATCGCGCCGAAGCGCCCCGAGACGGCGATCAGCGAGCCGGTCTTGCCGGCGATGACGTCCAGGTAGTGCTCGACCGGGTCCCGCCCGTCGCGCGGGCCGGCCGTCTCCAGGATCTGCCCGGTGACCAGGCGTTCGAAGGCCTCCGCCTGGATGCGGACGGCCTCCGGGCCGAGGTCCGCCAGGATGTGCGAGGCGCGCGCGAAGAGAAAGTCACCCGTCAGGACCGCCACCGAGTTGCCCCAGCGGGCGTTGGCGCTGTCCACCCCCCGGCGTACGTCGGCCTCGTCCATGACGTCGTCGTGGTAGAGCGTCGCCAGGTGGGTCAGCTCGACGACGACGGCCGAGGGCACGACACCGGGCGCGTGGGGGTCGCCGAACTGGGCGGCGAGCATCACCAGCAGCGGACGGAAACGCTTGCCGCCGGCCCGTACCAGGTGCTGCGCCGCCTCCGTGATGAACGGCACGTCACTCTTGGTGGCATCGAGGAGCCCTGCCTCGACGGCCGCCAATCCGGCCTGGACATCGGCCTCAAGAGCCTGGTCCCGCACGCTCAGCCCGAACGGCCCGACTGCGGTCACGAGGGGGTCTCCTGTCTGCTGACGATCACACGGATTGTCGATGTGTCGCTGGATTCACTCAAGTCAGCGTATCCGGTCCCCTTTCGATCACCGTGGGCGCCTTCCACCCTCCCCCGGTATGTTCAAGAACAGCTTATATGGCCACGAATTACCTATTTACGACGAGACGGGCCCCGAGGTCCCCCATGAAGATCCGCACCTCCTTCCCGTACGAGACGGACCATGAAGACGTCCGCATCCCCCTCGCGGACGGCACGAAGCTCTACGCCCGCGTCTGGCGCCCCCTCACGGACATCCCCGTCCCGGCCCTCCTCGAATACTCACCCCACCGGCTGACCGACTGGACCGCGCCCCGCGACTGGCAGCGCCACCCCTGGTACGCGGGCCACGGCTACGCCTCGGTACGGGTGGACGTGCGCGGCCACGGCAACAGCGAGGGGCTGCCGGGCGACCCGTACGCGCAGGCCGAGCCCGCCGACGGCGCCGAGGTGATCGACTGGCTCGCCGGCCGGCCGTGGTGCGACGGCCGCGTCGGGATGTTCGGGCTCGGCCGGGACGGCTCCACCGCGCTCCGGATCGCCGCCCTCGCCCCCGAGCCGCTCAAGGCGGTCGTCGCCGTCTGCTCCACCGACGACCGGTACGACGGCGACGCCCACTACCTGGGCGGCTCGGTCCTCGCCACCGGTATGCACTCCCGGGCGGCCACCATGCTCGCCTTCGCCGCGCGCCCGCCGGATCCTCTGTACGTCGGTGACGCCTGGCGCGACATGTGGCTGACGCGCCTGGAGGGGGTGGAGCCGCTCGTCCACACCTGGCTCGCCCACCAGACCCGCGACGACTACTGGCGCCGGGGCGGCGTCCGGGAGGACTACGGCGCCATCCGGGCGGCCGTCCTCGCCGTGGGCGGTCGGCACGACCCGTACCGCGACACCGTCCTCCGGCTGGTCGAGCACCTGCCGGGCGACCGGGTCCGGGGCATCATCGGGCCCTGGTCGCACCAGTACCCGGACCGGGGGCTGCCCGGCCCGGCGATCGGCTTCCTCCAGGAGACGCTGCGCTGGTGGGACCACCACCTCAAGGGCGAGCCCACCGGCATCATGTCCGAGCCGCTGCTGCGCTCCTGGATCAGCGCGTCCCACCCGCCCGCCGCCGGCCACCCGGAGTTCCCCGGCCGCTGGGTCGGCGACGGGACCTGGCCCTCCGCGAACGTCACGCCGGTCACGTACGCCCTCCAGGGCCCGCCCGTCCTCGTCCGCTCCCCGCAGCACACGGGCCTGGACGCCGGCCGCCTGGTCCCGTCCGGCGACGACGCCGGCCTGCCGCCCGACCAGCGCGCCGAGGACGCCCACTCGGCGTGCTTCGACTTCCCCGTCCCGCCGGACGGCGCCCCCGTCGAGATCCTCGGCCGCCCCCGCGTCACCCTCGCGCTGCGCACCGACGCCCCCGCCGGCCAGGTCGTCGCCCGCCTCTGCGACGTCGCCCCGGACGGCGCGTCCACCCTGGTCACGCGCGGCGCGCTCACCCTCTCCGGCAAGGAGCACGTCTTCGAACTGAACGGCGCCGGCCACACCTTCCCGCCCGGCCACCGCGTCCGGCTCGCGGTCTCCTCCGCGTACTGGCCCTGGATCTGGCCCCGCCCGCACGCCGCCGGCTTCACGCTCGACCCCGACGGCAGCGCGCTCCTGCTCCCCATCCGGAGCCGCACCGCCGACACCGTCACCTTCGAGGACCCCGAGCAGTCCGAGCCCCTCGGCGTCACCGTCCCCACCACCCTCGACGACACCGACACCCGGCGCCCCGAGCGCCTGATCGTCCGCGATGTCGCCCAGGGCGAATGGCGCCTGGAAACGACCCCCCGCCCCGCCGGCACGCGCCACTACCCGGACGGCCTGGAACTCACCGAGGAGTCCCTGGAGACGTACACCGTCCAGGAGAGCGACCCCCTCTCCCCCCGCACCCGCTCGGTCTGGAAGATCCGCCTGCATCGCCCCGACCTGCCCTGGAACGTCACCATCGACACCCGCTCCGAGATCGCCTGCGACGCCACGCACTTCCTCACCTCCGACGAGGTGATCTGCACGGCAGGCTCCGAGGTCCTCTTCCACCGCACCTGGGAGAAGCGCATTGCCCGTACGGCAGGCTGATCTAACGTGTCCCCCACACACGTGGAAAGCGAGGCAAGCACCGATGCCCGAGCAGTCCGAGCAGAGCCCGCTCGACCTGACCGAAGGCGACCCCTTCGGCCCGCACAACCTTCCGTACGGCGTCTTCAGCACCGCCGACGAGCCCGGCCGCCGCCGGCTCGGTGTCCGCATCGGCGACCACGTCCTGGACGCGGGGGCGGCGGCGCACGCGCTGGGCTCCCCGTACGCGGCGCTGCTGGCACAGCCGAGCCTGAACCCGCTGCTCGCGGCCGGCCGCACCGCCTGGCGCGACGTCCGCCGGGCGCTCACCGCCTGGGTGACCGTTCCCGCCCACCGCCCGGACATAGAGCCGCTGCTGCACCCCCTGTCCGCCGTGACCCTCCACCTGCCGTACGAGGTGGCGGACTACGTCGACTTCTACGCGTCCGAGCACCACGCCACCAACGTCGGCCGGATCTTCCGCCCGGACGGCGAGCCGCTCACGCCGAACTGGAAGCACCTGCCGATCGGCTACCACGGCCGCTCCGGCACGGTCGTGGTCTCCGGCACCGACATCGTGCGCCCCTCGGGCCAGCGCAAGGCCCCCGCCGACCCGGCGCCCGTCTTCGGCCCGTCGGTGAAGCTCGACATCGAGGCCGAGGTCGGCTTCCTGGTCGGCACCCCCTCCGCCCTCGGCCAGCGAGTCCCCCTGACCGCCTTCCCCGACCACGTCTTCGGCCTGACCCTCCTCAACGACTGGTCGGCGCGCGACATCCAGGCGTGGGAGTACGTCCCGCTCGGCCCGTTCCTCGGCAAGTCCTTCGCGACCTCCGTGTCGGCCTGGGTGACGCCGCTGGAGGCCCTGGACGCCGCCCGCGTCTCGCCGCCGGACCGCGACTTCGCCCTCCTGCCGTACCTGGACGACAGCTCCGAGGAGGAGCCGGGCGGCTTCGACCTCCGTATCACCGTACGGATCAACGGGGAGATCGTCTCCGAGCCGCCGTTCTCGACCATGTACTGGACGGCGGCGCAGCAGCTGGCTCATATGACGGTCAACGGCGCCTCGCTGCGTACGGGCGACCTCTTCGGCTCCGGCACGGTCAGCGGCCCGGAGGTCCACCAGCGCGGCTCGCTGCTCGAACTCACCTGGAACGGCCAGGAGCCGCTCGAACTGTCCGACGGCAAGCGGACGTTCCTGGAGGACGGCGACGAGGTCACGCTCACGGCCTGGGCCCCGGGCCCGGACGGCACCAAGGTGGGCCTCGGTGAGGTGACGGGCCGGATCGTTCCCGCCCCCTGACCCGCGGACGGCGTACGGCGCGGACGGGGAACCGTTCCGGCGCCGTACGCCGTACGCCGTACGCCGCGCGCCGCCGCCGCCCCGCGAGCGTCAGCCGAACGGCCCGCCGGACGTGCGCCGCGGCGCACCCCACCCCAAGCTGACCAGTGGGCAGCGGGGGGAGCCCACCCGTACTCCCCCACCCCTGGAGCAGCCGCATGCACCCCCGCCCGCTCATATCCGCGCTCGCCCTCACGGCCCTCGCCTCCCTCGCCCTGGGCATCGCCCCGGCCGCCCCGGCGCCCGGCGCCGGCGACGACACGGTCCGGGCGGACCTGCTGAAGGCGTACCGCGCGACGGTGAAGTACCAGTCCGTGGAGCGTGCCGTCGCCGACGGCTACAAGCCCATGCGCGGCTGCATCTCCCGGCCGGAGGGCGGTATGGGCTACCACTACGTCAACAAGGCCCGTAACAACTCCACCGACCCGGCGAAGCCGTCCGCGCTGATGTACGAGGACACCGAGAACGGCAAGCGGCTGACCGGCATCGAGTTCTTCGTCGAGGACCGCGACCAGAAGGTCGCGACGGACGACGACCGCCCGACCATGTTCGGGCAGCCCTTCCTGGGTCCGTCGCCCGGCGTCGAACCGGGTGTACCGGTCCACTACGACTTGCATGTCTGGCTGTACAAGCACAACCCCAAAGGCATGTTCACGGAGTGGAACCCGACCGTGCGCTGCCCCGAGGGCGAGTAGCCGGCACACACGCGTGCGGCGGGGCGCCCCATGGCACCCCGCCGTACGCTCAGCCGGTTTCCGTCAGCGGACGAAGACCCCCGCCTGCCCCGCGAGATCGAGGAAGTACTGCGGCGCCACTCCCAGCATGAGGGTCACGGCGACGCCGACCCCGATCGTCGTCATCGTCAGCGGCGACGGTACGGCGACCGTCGGCCCCTCCGGCTTCGGTTCGCTGAAGAACATCAGCACGATGACCCGGATGTAGAAGAACGCGGCGATGGCGGACGAGATGACACCGACCACCACCAGCGCCCCGGCGCCGCCCTCCGCCGCCGCCTTGAAGACGGCGAACTTGCCCGAGAACCCGGAGGTCAGCGGGATGCCGGCGAAGGCCAGCAGGAACACCGCGAAGACGGCCGCGACGAGCGGTGAACGCCGCCCGAGCCCGGCCCATTTGGACAGGTGCGTCGCCTCACCGCCCGCGTCCCGCACCAGCGTGACGACCGCGAACGCCCCGATCGTCACGAACGAGTACGCGCCCAGGTAGAAGAGCACCGATGAGACGCCGTCGGGCGTCGCCGCGATGACACCGGCGAGGATGAACCCGGCGTGGGCGATCGACGAGTAGGCGAGCAGCCGCTTGACGTCGGTCTGGGTGATCGCGACGATCGCACCGCCCAGCATGGTGACGATGGCGACGGCCCACAGGACCGGCCTCCAGTCCCAGGTCAGCCCGGGCACCACCACGTACAGCAGCCGCAGCATCGCGCCGAACGCCGCGACCTTCGTGGCGGCCGCCATGAAGCCGGTGACCGGCGTCGGGGCGCCCTGGTAGACGTCCGGGGTCCACATGTGGAACGGCACCGCGCCGACCTTGAACAGCAGCCCCATCAGCACCATCGCGAAGCCGATGAGCAGCAGCACGTCGTTGCCCATGGTCTGGGCGAGCGCCGGGGTGACGCCGGTGACCGACCCGTCGACCACGTCGGCGATCCGCGCGTACGACACGGAGCCGGCGTACCCGTACAGCAGCGCGATGCCGAACAGCAGGAACGCCGACGAGAAGGCGCCCAGCAGGAAGTACTTGACCGCTGCTTCCTGCGACATCAGCCGCTTGCGGCGGGCGACGGCGCACAGCAGGTACAGCGGCAGTGAGAAGACCTCCAGCGCGATGAAGAGCGTCAGCAGGTCGTTGGCCGCCGGGAAGACGAGCATGCCGCCCACGGCGAACAGCACCAGCGGGAAGACCTCGGTCGTGGTGAACCCCGCCTTGGCGGCGGCCTTCTCGTGGTCGCTGCCGGGTACGGCGGCGGCTTCGGCGGCGAACGAGTCGACCCGGTGCCCGTGGTGGGCGGGGTCGAGCCGCCGCTCGGCGAAGGTGAAGACGGCGACGATCGAGGCCAGCAGGATGGTGCCCTGCAGGAACAGCGCGGGCCCGTCGACCGCGATGGCGCCCATCGCGGCGATGCCCGCCTTGGTGGTGGCATGGCCACCGGCCGCGAGGGCGACCACCGCCGCGAAGGCGGCGGCGAGTGCCACGACGGTCAGGAAGACCTGCGCGTAGTAGCGGGCGCGGCGCGGGACGAGGGCCTCCAGCAGGATGCCGACCACGGCGGCGCCCACCACGATCAGCGTGGGTGCCAGCTGGGCGTACTCGATGACCGGCGCCCCGATCTTGTCGACGGCGGCCGGCTCGGCGGCCGTCGTCCACAGGCTGTGGACAGCGGATGTACTCACTTGGCTGCCTCCACCTCGGGCCGGGGGTCCTTCTGCTGTACGTCGGACATGGTGTGCCGCACGGCCGGGTCGACGATCTCGGTCAGCGGCTTGGGGTAGACGCCCAGGAAGAGCAGCAGGGCGATCAGCGGGGCGACCACGGCCAGTTCACGCACCTTGAGGTCGGGCATCGCCCGCACCTCCTCCTTCACCGGCCCGGTCATGGTCCGCTGGTAGAGCACCAGCGTGTAGAGCGCGGCGAGCACGATGCCGAACGTGGCGATGATCCCGGCCACCGGATACCGCGCGAACGTGCCGACCAGGACCAGGAACTCGCTGACGAACGGCGCCAGGCCCGGCAGCGACAGCGTGGCCAGGCCGCCCACCAGGAACGTCCCCGCGAGCACCGGTGCGACTTTCTGCACACCGCCGTAATCGGCGATGAGCCGCGACCCGCGCCGCGAGATCAGGAACCCGGCCACCAGCATCAGCGCGGCCGTCGAGATCCCGTGGTTGACCATGTACAGGGTGGCCCCGGACTGGCCCTGGCTGGTCATCGCGAAGATGCCCATGATGATGAAGCCGAAGTGGGAGATCGACGCATACGCGACCAGCCGCTTGATGTCCCGCTGGCCGACCGCGAGCAGCGCCCCGTACACGATGCTGATCAGCGCCAGCACGATGATCGCGGGCGTGGCCCACTTCGACGCCTCCGGGAAGAGCTGGAGGCAGAAGCGCAGCATCGCGAACGTGCCGACCTTGTCGACGACCGCCGTGATGAGCACGGCGACCGGCGCGGTCGCCTCGCCCATCGCGTTGGGCAGCCAGGTGTGCAGCGGCCACAGCGGGGCCTTCACCGCGAAGGCGAAGAAGAACCCGAGGAACAGCAGCCGTTCCGTGTTGGTCGCCATCTCCAGCTCGCCGCTCGCCCGCGCCGCGGCGATCTCCGTCAAGGAGAAGTTCCCGGCGACGACATACAGCCCGATGACGGCGGCCAGCATGATGAGCCCGCCGACCAGGTTGTAGAGCAGGAACTTGACCGCGGCGTACGACCGCTGGGCCGCCGCGTTCTCGTCGGTGCCCGCGTGGGCCCGGTCCCCGAAGCCGCCGATGAGGAAGTACATCGGGATGAGCATGGCTTCGAAGAGGATGTAGAAGAGGAAGACGTCGGTGGCCTCGAAGGAGAGGATCACCATCGCCTCGACCATCAGGATCAGGGCGAAGAAGCCCTGCGTGGGCCGCCACCTCTTGGACTTGGTCTCCAGGGGGTCGGCGTCGTGCCAGCCGGCCAGGATGATGAACGGGATCAGCAGGGCGGTGAGCGCGATGAGCGCCACCCCGATGCCGTCCACGCCCAGCTCGTACCGCACCCCGAAGTCCTTGATCCAGGCGTGCGATTCGGTGAGCTGGTAGCGGTCGCCGCCGGGCTCGAAGCGGATGGCCACGAGGGCGGCCAGGACCAGCGTGCCCAGGGAGACCAGCAGCGCCAGCCACTTGGCGGCCGTGCGGCGCGCGGCCGGGACGGCGGCGGTGAGGATCGCGCCGACGGCCGGTACGGCAGCCGTCGCGGTCAGGAGGGGAAAGCCCGCGTTCACGACATCGGACATGGTGCTCACACTCCCCTCATCAGCAGGGTCGCGGCGATCAGCACCGCCGTACCTCCGAACATCGAGACCGCGTAGGAGCGGGCGAAGCCGTTCTGCAACAGGCGCAGCCGGCCGGACAGTCCACCGACGGAGGCGGCGGTGCCGTTGACCACCCCGTCGACCAGGGTGTGGTCCATGTAGACCAGCGAGCGGGTGAGGTGCTCTCCGCCGCGGACCAGGACGATGTGGTTGAAGTCGTCCTGGAGCAGGTCGCGCCGGGCGGCGCGGGTGAGCAGTGAGCCGCGCGGGGCGACGACCGGCACGGGCCGGCGGCCGTACTGCGCGTACGCGGTGCCGACGCCGATCAGCAGGACGACGACCGTGGACGCGGTGACCGCGCCCGCGCTGATCGGCGGGTGCCCGTGCTCGAACTCGGTGACGGGCTTCAGCCAGTTGACGAACGCGCTGTTCAGCGAGAAGAGCGCACCCGCGAAGACCGACCCGAAGGCAAGCAGGATCATCGGGATCGTCATGGACTTCGGGGACTCGTGCGGGTGCGGCATCTCGCCGGGGTGGACCTCGATGCCCGGCTCGACGCTGGGGGCGGTGTCCGGGTCGGGGGCGGGCTGCCAGCGCTTCTCGCCGAAGAACGTCATGATCATCACGCGGGTCATGTAGTACGCGGTGATGCCCGCGCCCAGCAGGGCGACCCCGCCGAGGATCCAGCCCTCGGTGCCGCCCTTGGCGAAGGCGGCCTCGATGATCTTGTCCTTGGACCAGAACCCGGAGAGCCCGGGGAAACCGATGATCGCCAGGTACCCGAGCCCGAAGGTCACGAAGGTCACCGGCATGTACTTCCGGAGCCCGCCGTACTTCCTCATGTCGACCTCGTCGTTCATGCCGTGCATGACCGACCCGGCGCCGAGGAACAGCCCGGCCTTGAAGAAGCCGTGCGTCACCAGGTGCATGATCGCGAAGGCGTACCCGATCGGGCCGAGCCCGGCCGCCAGGATCATGTAGCCGATCTGCGACATCGTCGAACCGGCCAGCGCCTTCTTGATGTCGTCCTTGGCACAACCGACGATCGCACCGAAGAGGAGCGTGACCGCGCCGACCACCACGACCGCCAGCTGCGCGTCCGGCGCGGCGTTGAAGATCGCGCCCGAGCGGGTGATCAGGTACACCCCGGCGGTCACCATCGTGGCGGCGTGGATCAGGGCCGAGACCGGGGTCGGGCCCTCCATCGCGTCACCGAGCCAGGACTGCAGCGGCACCTGCGCCGACTTGCCGCACGCGGCGAGCAGCAGCATCAGCCCGATGACCGTCAGCATCCCCTCGGACGTCTCGCCCGTCGCCGAGAGCACCGGCCCGAAGGTGAAGGTCCCGAAGGTGGTGAACATCAGCATGATGGCGATGGACAGGCCCATGTCGCCGACCCGGTTGACCAGGAAGGCCTTCTTCGCGGCGGTGGCCGCGCTGGGCTTGTGCTGCCAGAAACCGATCAGCAGGTAGGACGCCAGGCCGACGCCCTCCCAGCCGAAGTACAACAGCAGGTAGTTGTCGGCCAGGACCAGCAGCAGCATCGCCGCGAGGAACAGGTTCAGGTAGCCGAAGAAACGGCGCCTGCGCTCGTCGTGCGCCATGTACCCGATCGAGTACACATGGATGAGCGTGCCGACACCGGTGATGAGCAGGACGAACGTCATCGACAACTGGTCGAGCTGGAAGGCGATGTCCGCCCGGAAGCTCTCCACCGGCACCCAGCTGAACAGGTGCTGGTGCAGCGCCCGTTCCTCGGTGCCCTTGCCCAGCATGTCGAAGAAGAGCACCGCCCCGATGGCGAAGGAAGCGGCGGCGAGCAGGGTGCCGAGCCAGTGCCCGGCCCGGTCCAGCCGACGGCCGCCGCACAGCAGGACGGCCGCTCCCAGCAGAGGCGCCGCGACGAGCAGCGCGATCAGATTCTCCACGATTCAGCGACCCCTTACAGCTTCATCAGGCTGGCGTCGTCGACCGAGGCCGAGTGGCGGGAACGGAACAGCGACACGATGATCGCGAGCCCGACCACGACCTCCGCGGCGGCGACGACCATCGTGAAGAAGGCGATGATCTGGCCGTCGAGATTGCCGTGCATACGGGAGAAGGCGACGAGCGCGAGGTTGCAGGCGTTGAGCATCAGCTCGACGCACATGAACACCACGATCGCGTTCCGCCGGATCAGCACCCCGGCCGCACCGATCGTGAACAACAGGGCGGCCAGGTACAGGTAGTTGACCGGATTCACTGCGCGTTCTCCTCCTCACGGTCCGAGGCCTCGTGGCCGCGCCCCAGGCGCTCCTCCGCGCGCTGCTCCAGCGCCTTGAGGTCCTCCAGCGCCTGCCGCGACACATCGCGGATCTGGCCGCGCGCCCGCAGCGTCTTGCTGACGGTGAGCTCGGACGGCGTGCCGTCGGGCAGCAGGCCCGCGATGTCCACCGCGTTGTGCCGGGCGTAGACCCCGGGCGCGGGCAGCGGCGGCAGGTGCTTGCCCTCCCGTACGCGCTGCTCGGACAGTTCCCGCTGGGTACGGGCCGGCTCGGTGCGCTCGCGGTGCGTCAGCACCATCGCGCCGACGGCGGCGGTGATCAGCAGCGCGCCGGTGATCTCGAAGGCGAAGACGTACGTGGTGAACAGGAGCGCCGCGATGCCCTCCACATTGCCCCCGGCGTTCGCCGTGCCGAGGCCGTCGAAGGTGTCCAGCGAGGCCCTGCCCAGCCCGGCGACGAGGAGGATGCCGAAGCCGAGCCCGCAGGCGGCGGCCAGCCAGCGCTGCCCCTTGATGGTCTCCTTCAGCGAGTCGGCGGCGGTGACGCCGACGAGCATGACGACGAAGAGGAAGAGCATCATGATGGCGCCGGTGTAGACGATGATCTGCACGACACCCAGGAAGTACGCCCCGTTGGCGAGGTAGAACACCGCCAGGATGATCATCGTCGCGGCCAGGCTCAGCGCACTGTGCACCGCCTTCTTCATCAGGATCGTGCCCAGCGCGCCGACGACGGCGATGGTGCCGAGCACCCAGAACTGCACGGCCTCACCCGTGGACGTGGTGGAGGCGGCCAGCGTGGTGGCGAGTGCGCTCATGCCCCGATCACCTTCTTCGCGGCGGGCTCGCCCTCACCGAAGTCCGAGGCACCCTCCTGCGGCTTCTGGTCCTTGCTCACGTCCGCCTGCTGGACCGTGCCGGGCGCGGCCTCGGTGACCAGACCCCGGTAGTAGTCCTGCTCCGTCATGCCCGGGAAGATGGCGTGGGGCGTGTCGACCATGCCCTCGTCCAGGCCCGCGAGGAGCTGCTCCTTCGTATAGATCAGGTTCTCGCGGGAGCTGTCGGCCAGTTCGAACTCGTTCGTCATCGTCAGCGCCCGGGTCGGGCAGGCCTCGATGCACAGTCCGCACAGGATGCAGCGGGCGTAGTTGATCTGGTAGACGCGGCCGTACCGCTCACCCGGCGAGTAGCGCTCCTCTTCTGTGTTGTCCGCGCCCTCCACGTAGATGGCGTCGGCCGGGCAGGCCCAGGCGCACAGCTCGCAGCCGACGCACTTCTCCAGGCCGTCCGGGTGCCGGTTGAGCTGGTGCCGGCCATGGAAGCGCGGCGCCGTCGTCTTCTGCTGCTCCGGGTACTGCTCGGTCAGCCGCTTCTTGAACATGGCCTTGAAGGTCACGCCGAAGCCGGCCACCGGATTCTGGAAGTTGCTGTCAGACACCGTCGACCTCCTTTCCGTCACTGTCAGTATTGCTTCCACCACTGACAATCAACTCGCGCTCGGAGCGCGGCCGTCGCCGGGGCACCGGCGGCAGGGTCTGACCGGGCAGCGGCGGTACCGGGAACCCGCCGGCCATCGGGTCGAACTCGGCGGGCGGAGCGGCCGCCTCCGCCTCCTGCTTGGCCTTCTTGTCGCGGAAGATGTCGACGACGAAGGAGAGCAGCAGCACCGCGATGACCGCGCCCGCGACGTACAGCACGATCTCCTGGAAGTCGTAGTTCTCGTTCCGCAGCGCCCGCACGGTGGCGACCAGCATCAGCCAGACGACCGAGACGGGAATGAGGACCTTCCAGCCGAGCTTCATCAGCTGGTCGTAGCGGACGCGTGGCAGCGTGCCGCGCAGCCAGATGAAGAAGAACAGCAGCAGCTGGACCTTGACGACGAACCAGAGCATCGGCCACCAGCCGTGGTTCGCGCCCTCCCAGAAGGCGGAGATCGGGTACGGGGCCCGCCAGCCGCCGAGGAAGAGCGTCACCGACACCGCCGAGACGGTCACCATGTTCACGTACTCGGCGAGCATGAACATCGCGAACTTGATGGAGCTGTACTCGGTGTTGAATCCGCCGACCAGGTCGCCCTCGGACTCGGGCATGTCGAACGGGGCGCGGTTGGTCTCTCCGACCATCGTGACGATGTAGATGATGAAGGAGACCGGCAGCAGGATGATGTACCAGCGGTCCGCCTGTGCCTCGACGATCGCCGAGGTCGACATGGACCCGGAGTAGAGGAAGACGGACGCGAAGGCGGCGCCCATCGCGATCTCGTAACTGATCATCTGCGCGCACGACCGCAGGCCGCCGAGGAGCGGGTACGTCGACCCGGACGACCAGCCGGCCAGCACGATGCCGTAGATGCCGACGGAGGCGACCGCGAGGATGTAGAGCATCGCGATCGGCAGGTCCGTCAGCTGCATCGTGGTGCGCTGACCGAAGATCGACACCTCGTTGCCGGCCGGGCCGAAGGGGATCACCGCGATCGCCATGAACGCGGGGATGGCGGCGACGATCGGGGCGAGGATGTAGACGACCTTGTCGGCCCGCTTGACGACCACGTCCTCCTTCAGCATCAGTTTGATGCCGTCCGCGAGGGACTGGAGGAGGCCCCAGGGGCCGTGCCGGTTGGGGCCGATACGCAGCTGCATCCAGGCGACGACCTTGCGCTCCCACACGATGGAGAAGAGCACGGTGATCATCAGGAAGGCGAAGCAGAAGACCGCCTTGATCGCCACGAGCCACCAGGGGTCGCGGCCGAACATGGACAGGTCTTCCGCCGCCAGGGTGTACGGGATCATGCCTCCACCTCCGTGGGGGCCGCGGAGTTCGGGGTCGTCGGGGAAAGGCGGACCAGCCGGCCGGGGGCCGTGCCCATGGCCGACAGGACGCCGCCCGGGGTGGAGTTGAGCGGCAGCCAGACCACCCGGTCGGGCATGTCGGTCACCTTCAGCGGCAGTTCGACGGAGCCCGCCGGGCCGGTCACCGACAGCGGGTCGCCGTCCTTGACGCCCGTCTCCGCGGCCGTGGCCGCCGACAGGCGGGCCACCGAGGCGTGGCGGGTGCCCGCCAGGGCCTCGTCGCCCTCCTGGAGGAGGCCCAGGTCCAGCAGCATCCGGTGGCCGGCCAGCACCGCCTCGCCCTCGCCCGCGCGGGGCAGCGGTACGGCAGTCTCCACCGGGTCGCCCGCCCGTGTCCCGTCCCACGCGCCGAGCCGGTCCATCTCGCGGCGTACGGCCTTCACGTCCGGCAAGGCGAAAGGCACGTCCATGGCATCGGCCAGCATGTGCAGCACCCGCGCGTCCGCCGGGGCGAGCGTTCGCGTCATGTGCTCCGGCTTCAGCGCGGCCTCGAACATCCGCACCCTGCCCTCCCAGTTGAGGAAGGTGCCGGGCTTCTCGGCGACCGCGGCCACCGGCAGGACCACGTCCGCCCGGTCGGTGACCTCGCCGGGCCGCAGCTCCAGCGACACCACGAACGCCGCGTCCAGGGCTTCACGCGCGCGTGCCACATCCGGCAGGTCGGCGACCTCGACGCCCGCGACGAGCAGGGCGCCCAGCTCGCCGGTGGCCGCGGCCTCCACGATCTGGCCCGTGTCGCGCCCGTACCGGTGCGGCAGCTCCCGTACGCCCCAGGCGGCGGCGACCTCGTCACGCGCGCGTGGATCGGTCGCGGGCCGCCCGCCCGGCAGCAGCGAGGGGATCGCGCCCGCCCACACCGCGCCGCGCTCACCGGCCCGGCGCGGGATCCACACCAGCTCCGCCCCCGTCGCCGCCGCGGCGCGCACAGCCGCGGTCAGCGCGCCCGGCACTCCCGCCAGCCGCTCACCGACCACGATGACCGCGCCGGGCTCCCGCAGCGCCTGCGCGGCCACGGACCCGTCCGCGTCCAGCCCCGTCCCGGAGGCCAGCGCGTCCAGCCACTCGGCCTCCGTCCCGGGCGCGGCCGGCAGCAGCGTGCCGCCCGCCTTCTGAAGGCCCCGGGTGGCGAACGCGGTCAGCGCGTACGTCCGCTGGCCCCGCTTGCGCCACGCCTTGCGCAGCCGCAGGAAGACGCCCGGCGCCTCCTCCTCCGCCTCCAGCCCGACGAGCAGCACCGCCGGGGCCTTCTCCAGGGAGGTGTACGTGACCCCGGCACCGTCCAGGTCCCGTCCCCGCCCCGCCACCCGGGCGGCCAGGAAGTCGGCCTCCTCGCTGCTGTGCACCCGGGCCCGGAAGTCGATGTCGTTGGTGTCCAGGGCGACCCGGGCGAACTTGGCGTACGCGTACGCGTCCTCCACCGTCAGCCGCCCGCCGGTCAGGACGCCCGTGCGGCCCTTCACCAGCCCGCGTGCCGCCGCCTCCAGGGCCTCCGGCCAGGACGCCGGCTCCAGCTCGCCCGTCTCGGAGCTGCGCACCAGCGGTGTCGTGAGCCGGTCACGCTGCTGCGCGTACCGGAACGCGAACCGTCCCTTGTCGCACAGCCACTCCTCGTTGACCTCCGGGTCGTTCATCGCGAGCCGCCGCATCACCTTGCCGCGCCGGTGGTCGGTCCGTGTGGCGCAGCCGCCCGCGCAGTGCTCGCACACGCTCGGCGACGACACCAGGTCGAAGGGACGGGAGCGGAACCGGTACGCCGCCGACGTCAGCGCGCCGACCGGGCAGATCTGGATGGTGTTGCCGGAGAAGTACGACTCGAACGGGTCACCCTCCCCCGTACCGACCTGCTGGAGCGCGCCGCGTTCGAGCAGCTCGATCATCGGGTCGCCCGCGACCTGGTTGGAGAACCGGGTGCAGCGGGCGCACAGCACGCACCGCTCACGGTCGAGCAGCACCTGCGTGGAGATCGGCACCGGCTTGGCGAACGTCCGCTTCTTCCCCTCGAAGCGGGACTCGGCCTGGCCGTGCGACATGGCCTGGTTCTGGAGCGGGCACTCGCCGCCCTTGTCGCAGACCGGGCAGTCCAGCGGGTGGTTGATGAGCAGCAGCTCCATCACCCCCACTTGGGCCTTCTCGGCGACGGGCGAGGTGAGCTGCGACTTGACGACCATGCCGTCGGTGCAGGTGATGGTGCAGGACGCCATCGGTTTGCGCTGGCCCTCGACCTCGACGATGCACTGCCGGCAGGCGCCGGCCGGGTCGAGCAGCGGGTGGTCGCAGAACCGGGGGATCTCGATGCCGAGCTGTTCGGCGGCGCGGATGACCAGCGTCCCCTTGGGGACGGAGATCTCGATCCCGTCGATGGTCAGAGTGACCAGGTCCTCGGGTGGGACGGCCGCGCTGCCGCCCCCGGCGGGGCCGGATGCCATGACGGTCACGCCGTCACCTCCACGTGGTTGTCCGCCCAGGCGGTCGACTTGGCCGGGTCGAAGGGACAGCCCTTGCCCGTGATGTGCTGCTCGTACTCCCCGCGGAAGTACGTCAGCGACGAGAAGATCGGCGAGGCGGCGCCGTCACCGAGGGCGCAGAACGACTTGCCGTTGATGTTGTCGGCGATGTCGTTCAGCTTGTCGAGGTCGCTCAGCGTGCCCTTGCCGGCCTCGATGTCACGCAGCAACTGCACCAGCCAGTACGTTCCTTCACGGCAGGGCGTGCACTTGCCGCACGACTCGTGGGCGTAGAACTCGGTCCACCGGGTGACCGCCCGCACCACGCACGTCGTCTCGTCGAAGCACTGCAGCGCCTTGGTGCCGAGCATCGAGCCGGCCGCGCCGACGCCCTCGTAGTCGAGGGGGACGTCGAGGTGCTCGTCGGTGAACATCGGGGTCGACGAGCCGCCGGGCGTCCAGAACTTCAGCCGGTGGCCGGACCGCATGCCGCCGCTCATGTCGAGCAGTTGCCGCAGGGTGATGCCGAGCGGCGCCTCGTACTGGCCGGGCGAGGCGACATGGCCGCTGAGCGAGTAGAGCGTGAAGCCGGGGGACTTCTCACTGCCCATCGACCGGAACCAGTCCTTGCCCCGGTTCAGGATCGCGGGAACCGAGGCGATCGACTCGACGTTGTTCACCACAGTGGGGCACGCGTACAGACCGGCGACCGCGGGGAAGGGGGGACGCAGCCGGGGCTGGCCGCGGCGGCCTTCGAGCGAGTCGAGCAGCGCGGTCTCCTCACCGCAGATGTACGCGCCGGCGCCGGCGTGCACGGTGAGTTCGAGGTCGAGTCCGCTGCCGAGGATGTCCGTGCCGAGGTAGCCCGCCGCGTACGCCTCACGCACGGCCTCGTGCAGCCTGCGCAGTACGGGAACGACTTCGCCGCGCAGATAGATGAAGGCGTGGTTCGACCTGATCGCGTAGCACGCGATCACGATCCCCTCGATGAGGGAATGCGGGTTGGCGAAGAGGAGCGGGATGTCCTTGCAGGTCCCGGGCTCCGACTCGTCGGCGTTGACAACAAGATAGTGCGGCTTGCCGTCGCCCTGGGGGATGAACTGCCACTTCATCCCGGTGGGGAAGCCCGCGCCGCCTCGGCCGCGCAGACCGGAGTCCTTGACGTACGCGATGAGGTCGTCGGGCGTCATGGCGAGGGCCTTCTTCAGCCCCTCGTACCCCTCGTGCCGCTTGTAGGTCTCCAGCGTCCAGGAGTTCGGCTGGTCCCAGAACGCGGACAGGACCGGTGCGAGCAGCTTCTCCGGGCTGGTCATCTCGGGTGCCAACGTCATCACTCCCCCTCCTCGGTGACCGGGCCGGACGGGTGCTCGGGGTCCGAGGCCGACGTCGGCTGCGGCGCGTCGTGCGAGCTGAGATGCCCCGAGCCGGGTGTGGGCTCGTCCTGCGGAGCCTCACCGCGCGGGTGGACCACACGGGCGCCCGGCACGGCCTCGCCCTTGGCGAGCTTCAGGCCGATCAGGGAGGCGGGCCCTGCGCCGCCGGTCGCCTCGACCGCGCCGGGGCGCTCGTCGGGGAAGCCGGCCAGGATGCGGGCGGTCTCCTTGTACGTGCACAGGGGCGCGCCGCGGGTCGGCTCGACAGGGCGGCCCGCGCGCAGGTCGTCGACGAGGCGCTTGGCGGACTCGGGCGTCTGGTTGTCGAAGAACTCCCAGTTGACCATCACCACGGGCGCGAAGTCGCAGGCCGCGTTGCACTCGATGTGTTCGAGGGTGACCTTGCCGTCCGGCGTCGTCTCGTTGTTGCCGACACCGAGGTGCTCCTGGAGCTCCTCGAAGATCGCGTCGCCGCCCATGACCGCGCACAGGGTGTTGGTGCACACCCCGACCTGGTAGTCGCCGCTCGGCTTGCGCCGGTACATGGTGTAGAAGGTCGCGACGGCGGTGACCTCGGCGGTGGTGAGGCCCAGCATGTCGGCGCAGAACCGCATGCCGGTCCGGGTCACGTACCCCTCCTCCGACTGCACCAGGTGGAGCAGCGGCAGCAGCGCGGACCGGCTGTCGGGGTAGCGGGCGATGACCTCCCGGGCGTCGGCTTCGAGCCGGGCGCGCACATCGGCCGGGTAATCGGGGGCGGGGAGCTGCGGCATCCCCAAGCTGACGTCTGTCATTACCGGTCGACGCCTCCCATCACGGGGTCGATGGACGCGACGGCGACGATGACGTCGGCGACCTGGCCGCCCTCGCACATCGCCGCCATGGCCTGGAGGTTGGTGAACGACGGGTCGCGGAAGTGGACCCGGTAGGGGCGGGTGCCGCCGTCGCTCACGACATGGACACCCAGCTCGCCCTTGGGCGACTCGACCGCCGTGTAGGTCTGGCCGGGCGGCACCCGGAAGCCCTCCGTCACCAGCTTGAAGTGGTGGATCAGGGCCTCCATGGAGGTGCCCATGATCTTCTTGATGTGGTCGAGGGAGTTGCCGAGCCCGTCCGGGCCGAGGGCCAGCTGCGCGGGCCAGGCGATCTTCTTGTCGGCGACCATCACCGGGCCCGGTGCCAGCCGCTCCAGGCACTGCTCGACGATCCGCAGCGACTGGCGCATCTCCTCCAGCCGGATGAGGAAGCGGCCGTAGGCGTCGCAGGTGTCGGCGGTCGGGACGTCGAAGTCGTACGTCTCGTAGCCGCAGTACGGGTCGGTCTTGCGCAGGTCGTGCGGGAGGCCGGCGGAGCGCAGGATGGGGCCGGTGGCGCCGAGGGCCATGCAGCCGGCCAGGTCCAGGTAGCCGATGTCCTGCATGCGGGCCTTGAAGATGGGGTTGCCGGTGGCGAGCTTGTCGTACTCCGGCAGGTTCTTCTTCATCGTCTTCACGAACTCGCGAAGCTGGTCGATGGCGCCGGGCGGCAGGTCCTGGGCGAGGCCGCCGGGGCGGATGAACGCGTGGTTCATCCGCAGCCCGGTGATCAGTTCGTACAGGTCCAGGATCATCTCGCGGTCCCGGAAGCCGTAGATCATGATCGTGGTGGCGCCCAGCTCCATGCCGCCGGTGGCGATGCACACCAGGTGGGAGGAGAGCCGGTTGAGCTCCATCAGCAGGACGCGGATGACCGTGGCCCGGTCGGGGATCTGGTCCTCGATGCCGAGGAGCTTCTCCACGCCCAGGCAGTACGCCGCCTCGTTGAAGAACGGCGTCAGGTAATCCATGCGCGTGACGAAGGTGGTGCCCTGCGTCCAGGTCCGGTATTCGAGGTTCTTCTCGATGCCGGTGTGGAGGTAGCCGATGCCGCAGCGGGCCTCGGTGACGGTCTCGCCGTCGATCTCCAGGATGAGCCGGAGCACGCCGTGGGTGGACGGGTGCTGGGGACCCATGTTGACGACGATCCGCTCGTCGTCGGCCTTGGCCGCGGACTGGACGACCTCGTCCCAGTCGCCGCCGGTGACCGTGTAGACGGTGCCCTCGGTGGTCTCGCGGGCGCTGGCAGATGGAGTGGTCACGAGTACGACCTCCGCTGGTCCGGAGCCGGGATCTGGGCGCCCTTGTACTCGACGGGGATGCCGCCGAGGGGGTAGTCCTTGCGCTGCGGGTAGCCCTGCCAGTCGTCCGGCATCATGATCCGGGTCAGGGCGGGGTGGCCGTCGAAGATCAGGCCGAAGAAGTCGTACGTCTCGCGCTCGTGCCAGTCGTTGGTCGGGTAGACCGCGACGAGCGACGGGACGTGCGGGTCGGTGTCCGGGGCGGAGACCTCCAGCCGGATCAGCCGGCCGTGGGTGAGCGAGCGCAGGTGGTACACCGCGTGCAGCTCGCGTCCCTTGTCGCCCAGGTAGTGGACGCCGCTGACGCCCGTACACAGCTCGAAGCGCAGGGCCGGGTCGTCGCGCAGGGTGCGGGCGACGCGCACGAGGTGCTCGCGGGCGATGTGGAAGGTCAGCTCGCCGCGGTCGACGACCGTCTTCTCGATGGCGTTCTCGGGGACGAGCCCCTGCTCCTCCAGGGCGCCTTCGAGCTCGTCGGCGACCTCGTCGAACCAGCCACCGTACGGACGGGTGGCCGGCCCCGGCAGGCGTACGGAGCGGACCAGGCCGCCGTAGCCGGAGGTGTCGCCGCCGTTGTTCGCGCCGAACATGCCGCGCTGGACGCGCACCTCCTCGCCGCTGTCACCGCGCTGCCCGGGCAGGTTCTGCGCGCTGAGGTCCTTCTCGGGATTCGGCTGATCGGTCACCTCAGCAGCCCCTTCATCTCGATCGTGGGCAGCGCCTTGAGCGCGGCCTGTTCCGCCTCGCGGGCCGCTTCCTGGGCGTTGACGCCGAGCTTGGAGCTCTGGATCTTCTGGTGGAGCTTGAGGATCGCGTCCATCAGCATCTCCGGACGCGGCGGGCAGCCCGGCAAATAGATGTCAACGGGAACAATGTGGTCGACGCCCTGCACAATCGCGTAATTGTTGAACATCCCACCCGACGAGGCGCAAACCCCCATCGAGATCACCCACTTGGGGTTGGGCATCTGGTCGTAGACCTGGCGCAGGACGGGCGCCATCTTCTGGCTCACCCGGCCCGCCACGATCATCAGGTCGGCCTGGCGCGGTGAGCCGCGGAAGACCTCCATACCGAAGCGCGCCAGGTCGTACCGCCCGGCGCCGGTCGTCATCATCTCGATGGCGCAGCAGGCGAGGCCGAAGGTCGCGGGGAAGACGGACGCCTTGCGCACCCAGCCCGCGGCCTGTTCGACGGTCGTCAGCAGAAAACCGCTCGGCAGCTTCTCTTCGAGTCCCATTGGTGCCCCTCAGCCCCTCAGTCCCATTCCAGGCCGCCGCGCCGCCATACATACGCGTAGGCGACGAAGACGGTGAGCACGAAGAGCAGCATCTCCACGAGCCCGAAAAGCCCCAGGGCGTCGAAGCTGACGGCCCAGGGGTAGAGGAAGACGATCTCGATGTCGAAGACGATGAAGAGCATCGCCGTCAGGTAGTACTTGATGGGGAAGCGGCCCCCTCCGGCCGGAGTGGGCGTCGGCTCGATACCGCACTCGTATGCCTCAAGCTTCGCCCGGTTGTACCTCTTTGGGCCGATAAGCGTGGCCATGACCACGGAGAAGATCGCAAACCCTGCCCCGAGGGCGCCGAGCACGAGGATGGGCGCGTAGGCATTCACGCTCCTCGCTCCTTCCAGTCGTCCTTGACCGATGGACCGCACCGGGCACCGTCTCGCCGCCTCGCGAAGATCGTGTACATGTGAGGCAGTTCACAAGCCCGACTGCTTCGCATCCTATGCCCGTCGATCTGTGATCTGCGACACGGGGTACAGCAACGCCTTTGTGATCTCCACCACCCGACGAAGGATCACGAATTCCGGGGCGGAGTGATTTTCATACGGCGTGTGGTCGGACACTTACAACCCGTGACATTCCAGGAGGTTGCGGCTGGTCAGACGGGCTGCGCCCTATCAAGGGGTGGTCACTACAGGCAAATTCGCCCCGGACTCACTCGGGTGATAGAGAGCCCCGCTTCACTCGCCCGAGGGGCCCGCCAGGACCGAAGTGGACACGTGCGCGCTTTCACGATCTTCCGGGCATCCGCGACGGTGACCATTCTGTGACCTGCGTCACGCCGCCACCGGGCCGGCGAAAGCGGGCTTGGCCACCGGAGTGAAGGAGTGGTAAGCGCGCGGCAATTCGGGCGTTTCACGGAAAACCCATGATCACGGCCGTGATCACCACAGTCCACAATGTCCGTTACGGCGTCAATAAGGGGCACACGGAAGCGGATTCACCCAATCCGCGCGCAACTGTGGCGCAACACACGTTTCTTGAAGGGAACCGTGAAGCCCTGATAGCGGTTGTACTCATGTCCCACACCGCTCACATACCCAGCCACCGGAAGCCCCGCCGCAGCGCTTCGAAGCTCTCGCTGCGAGCCGGAGTTGCCGGTGGCGTCCTCAGCACCATCGCGGTGGCCGGTGCTGCCGGGCCGGCGAATGCCGAGCCGGTGACCGAGACCATCGAGATGCCCACCCTCAACGCGGACCTGTCCGCGGACCTGTCGAGCGCCGTCGCCGCCTCCGCCGAGGCGACCCAGCAGGTGGCTCTCGACGAGGAGCTGCAGGCTCAGGAGGACGCCGCGGCCGCCAAGGCCGCGAAGGAGGCCAAGAAGGCCAAGGCCGAGGCGGAGCGCAAGGCGGAGGCCGAGGAGGCCCGGCGCAAGGCCGAGGCGAAGGCCGAGGCCGCCGAGCGTGCCTCCCGCTCCTCCGAGCGCACCACGCTGTCCGCGTCCGTCGGCTCCTCCGACGACAACGACGGCGGCGGCTCCTCCTACGACTCCTCCCAGGCGACCGGGTCCGCCGCGGCGATCGTGGCCTTCGCCCGCGCCCAGGTCGGCGACGCGTACGTCATGGGCAGCACCGGCCCCAACTCCTGGGACTGCTCCGGGCTCGTCCAGGCCGCCTACCGCCAGGCCGGCATCGAGCTCCCGCGCGTCTCCGGCGACCAGTCCAGCCGCGGCACCTCCGTCTCGCTGGACAACCTCCAGCCGGGCGACATCCTCTACTGGGGCAGCCGGAGCAACTCGTACCACGTGGCGATCTACGTGGGCGGCGGCATGTTCGTCGGCGCGCAGAACCCCAGCACGGGTGTCGTCGAGCGCTCCCTCGACTACGACATGCCGTCGGGCGCGGTCCGCGTGCTCTGAGGCGTACGCACACGGCTCGAAGGGCCGTCGCTCCCCCGCTCGGGGAGGGAGCGACGGCCCTTCGGCGTCCGCCCGCCCAGCAGGACATGCGCGGCGACGCCCGCGAGCAGGCCCCAGAACGGCGAGCCGATCCCGGCGATCGTCACGCCCGACGCGGTCGCCAGGAACGTGATGACGGAGGCCTCCCGGTCGCGTTCGTCGGCGACCGTACGCGCCAGGCTGCCCGCGATCGAGCCGAGCAGCGCCACCCCGGCGAGCGTGGCGACCAGCGCCTTCGGCAGTCCGGTGAACAGCGCGACCAGCGTGGCGCCGAAGCAGCCGACCACCAGGTACCCCACCCCGCACGCCACCCCGGCGATCCAGCGCTTGGCCGGGTCCCGGTGCGCGTCCGGCCCGGTGCAGATGGCCGCCGTGATGGCCGCCGGGTTGACCGCGTGCGACCCGAACGGCGCCAGCAGCACCGACACCAGACCCGTCGTCCCGCACACCACCCGGCTGTCCGGCCGGTACCCGGCGGCGTTCAGCACCGCGATGCCCGGCGCGTACTGCCCCGCCAGGGTCGCCACCAGCAGCGGTACGCCGATCCCGACGAGCGCCCCGACCGAGAACTGAGGCAGTGTGAAATGGGGGACAGCCAACCCCAATCCGGGCAGATCGACCCGCAGGCCCCCGGTCACCCCCGCCACCGCCAGCCCGGCCACGAGCGCCCACACCACCGCGTACGTCGGTGCCAGGCGCCGCGCCAGCAGATACGCCAGCAGCATCGCGCCGGCCAGCAGCGGAGCGGTACGCAGCGAGGTGAAGACGGCCGTGCCGAAGGAGAACAGCGTCCCGGCGAGCATCGCCGCGACCACGCCCGCCGGGATGCGGGCCATCACCCGCGCGAACACCCCGGTCGCCGTGAGCGCCGTGGCCGCGACGCCCGCCGCCAGGAACGCGCCGACGGCCTCGGCGTAGCCGTGCTGGGGCAGGGCGGTGACCAGGATCGCCGCGCCGGGCGTGGAGAACGCGGTGATGACCGGGGCGCGGCTCCACCAGCTCAAGCCCACGCAGGTGACGCCCGCGCCGATCGACACGGCCCACACCCAGGACGACGCCTGCGCCTCCGACAACCCGGCGGCCGACGCGGCGGCCAGGACGAGGGCGAGCGGCCCCGCGTACGAGACCACCATGGCGACCGTCCCGGCGGTCACCGCCGTCAGGGGCAGGGCTCCACCAGTGCGTATCGGTCCACGGGCTTCTCGGATCATGCGCTCATCGTGCCGTACCCGGATCAGCGCCCACGGAACGCGTCCACCAAGCGGGCGCCCCGTAACCGCCGAACACGCTTGTCGTTACCCCAGCGCCCCCAAGCCTCCAAGCCTCCAGGAGGATCCATGCACCCCACAGCACGCCGCGCCGGCGTCCTGGCCGCACTGACCATCGCCACCTTGGCCACCACCGCGGGAACGGCCACCGCGGGCGGTATCGGAGACTTCCTCTCCCCTGCGTTCGGCACCCTCTGCGCCAACAGCGGCGGCCCCCACGCCCAGGGCGCCGCCACCAACGCGGGAGGCGGCGCCGGAGGCAACATCGCCGGACTCCCCGTCGGAAGCCCGATGAACCAGTGCGGCGGAGCGGATCTGTCCATTCCGGTCGGGCAAGGGTTCAGTCCGTATGTGCCGCTGCAGACGCCACTGAAGTTCCCCCTGGGCTCATAGCCCGGCTCAGATCACGAACGCGGGGCGACCTTCGACAGGCCGTTGATGATGCGGTCCATCGCGTCGCCGCCCGTCGGGTCGGTCAGGTTCGCCAGCATCTTCAGCGTGAACTTCATCAGCAGCGGGTGGGTCAGGCCGCGCTGGGTCGCGATCTTCATGACCTTCGGGTTGCCGATCAGCTTCACGAACGCGCGGCCCAGCGTGTAGTAGCCGCCGTAGGTGTCCTTGAGGATCTTCGGGTAGCGGTGCAGCGCCAGTTCGCGCTGCGCCGGGGTCCGGCGGGCGTGGGCCTGGACGATGACGTCGGCGGCGATCTGCCCGGACTCCATGGCGTACGCGATGCCCTCGCCGTTGAACGGGTTGACCAGGCCGCCCGCGTCACCGACCAGCAGCAGGCCGCGCGTGTAGTGCGGCTGGCGGTTGAAGGCCATGGGCAGGGCGGCGCCGCGGATCGGGCCGGTCATGTTCTCGGGGACGTACCCCCAGTCCTCCGGCATGGAGGCGCACCAGGCCTTCAGCACCTCGCGCCAGTCCAGCTCCTTGAAGGAGTCGGAGGTGTTGAGGACGCCGAGGCCGACGTTGGACGTGCCGTCGCCCATGCCGAAGATCCAGCCGTAGCCGGGCAGCAGCCGGTCCTCGCCCGGTCCGCGCCGGTCCCACAGCTCCAGCCAGGACTCCAGGTAGTCGTCCTCGTGGCGGGGAGAGGTGAAGTACGTGCGGACCGCGACGCCCATCGGCCGATCCTCGCGCCGGTGCAGGCCCATGGCGAGGGACAGGCGCGTGGAGTTGCCGTCGGCGGCGACGACGAGCGGCGCGTGGAAGGTGACCGGCGTCTTGTCCTCGCCCAGCTTGGCGTGCACGCCGGTGATCCGGCCGGTGCGGTCGTCGACGATCGGGGCGCCGACGTTGCACCGCTCGTACAGCCGCGCCCCCGCCTTCTGCGCCTGGCGGGCGAGCTGCTCGTCGAAGTCGTCGCGCTTGCGGACCAGTCCGTAGTCCGGGTACGAGGCGAGCTCCGGCCAGTCGAGCTGGAGGCGGACCCCGCCACCGATGATGCGCAGCCCCTTGTTGCGCAGCCAGCCCGCCTCTTCGGAGATGTCGATGCCCATCGCCACGAGCTGCTTGGTGGCGCGGGGGGTGAGGCCGTCACCGCAGACCTTCTCGCGCGGGAACGCGGTCTTCTCCAGGAGCAGGACGTCCAGGCCGGCCTTGGCGAGGTGGTACGCGGTCGTCGAACCGGCCGGACCGGCCCCGACGACGATCACATCCGCGGTGTGTTCGGAGAGGGGCTGCTGCTCGGTCACGGCGGGGTCTCCCGAATACTCGAAATTGCGTACCGGACGGCACAGGACGTGTGCAGTCTATGGGGACGTACCGATCACCGACCCGAAGGGCCACCCGATGACCGAGCTGCTCCCCGCCGCCGTCCAGCCCGTAGTCCGGCTGCGCGTGCCGACGGACGAGGACGCGTACGCCTGGCACCGGGTCTTCGACGACCCGGAGGTCATGGAGTTCTTCCAGGGCGGCCCGGCGGAGCTGTCGGCGTACCACGAGATCACCGCCCGGCAGCGCCGGCACGACGCCGAACTCGGCTACTGCCTGTGGACGCTGCTGGACGAGGACGGCGAGGTCATCGGCTTCACCGGCGCGCAGCCGTGGCCGCGCACCTGGGGGCCGGTCGGCGAGATAGAGATCGGCTGGCGGCTGGCGCGGTCCGCGTGGGGCAAGGGGTACGCCACGGCCGCCGCCCGCGCCACGCTGGAGCGGCTGCGGGCGGCGGGGGTGGAGCGGGTGGTCGCCATGGTGAACACCCGCAACGAGCGGTCGGTGGCGGTGGCGCGGCGGCTCGGGATGGAGCGGGCGGAGACGTACGCCATTCCTGACAGCGGCGGGCAGGAGGGGTACTGCTTCCGCCTGGAGCTCTAACCGGCCTTGGTGCCCCGGTGCAGGGCCACGATCCCGCCGGTCAGGTTCCGCCACGCCACCTTCGACCAGCCGGCCCTCTGCAGGAGCCCGGCCAGCGTCGGCTGGTCGGGCCAGCTCTGGATGGACTCGGCGAGGTACACGTACGCGTCGGGGTTGGAGGAGACCGCGCGGGCGACCGGCGGCAGCGCGCGCATCAGGTACTCCTCGTACACGGTCCGGAACGGCGCCCAGGTGGGGTGGGAGAACTCGCAGATCACGACCCGCCCGCCGGGCTTGGTCACCCGGTACAGTTCGCGCAGCGCGGCGTCCGTGTCCTGGACGTTGCGCAGCCCGAAGGAGATCGTCACCGCGTCGAAGACCCCGTCCCGGAACGGCAGCTTCGTGGCGTCGCCCGCCGTCAGCGGCAGCCACGGGTGGCGCTTCTTGCCCTCGCGGAGCATGCCCAGCGAGAAGTCGCACGGCACGACGTACGCACCCGCCTCCGCGAACGGCAGCGATGACGTGCCGGTGCCGGCCGCCAGGTCGAGGACCTTCTGGCCGGGCCGCGCGTCGACCGCCCTGGCGACCTCCTTGCGCCACCGCCGGTCCTGGCCGAGCGAGAGCACGTCATTGGTGAGGTCGTAGTTCGCGGCGACGTCGTCGAACATCGAGGCGACTTCGTGCGGCTGCTTGTCCAGAGTTGCTCGCGTCACCCGCCCATTGTGGCAGGCGGGCCGACGCGGGCGGATACGGGCCGCTGCCCGCCCGGCCCGACTCCTCCTCCAAACTCCTCTTCAACCTTTCCGGCCGCCCGGCGCTCAGGGAGGGGTGACGGCCGCGAGAGGCGCGGACGGCGAAGGGGAGGGCGATGCCGGCACCACATGGCTCACGGGACGGGTTCGAGGAGTTCGCCCGTGCCTGCCAGCAACGGTTGTACCGCACGGCGTACCTGCTGTGCGGGAACGCGGAGACCGCCCGCGATCTCACCCAGACGACGCTGGCGAAGCTCTTCCAGCACTGGCGTCGGGTGAGCGCGGCCGAGTACCCCGAGGCATACGCGAAGACGGTCCTCACCCGCACCTTCCTCGCCGAACGGCGGCGCCGGCTGCGCGACCTGGTCGCGTACGCCAAGGCCGCAGGCCCCGGCCCGCACGCCGCCGAACCCTCCGACCTGCGCGTCACGCTGCTCGCCGCACTGGCCGAACTCCCGCCCCGGGCACGGGCGATGGTCGTGCTGCGCTACTGGGAGGACCTGAGCGTGGAGACCGTGGCGTCCCTGCTGCGGTGCAGCGAGTCCACCGTCAAGAGCCAGTGCTCGCGCTCGCTCGCCCGGCTGCGTACCCGCCTGGGCGAGGCCCATGTGTACGCCACCACCCATTACCCCACCGGAAGCTGAGGCCCGAAGTGGACGACGTACAACTGCTCAAAGATGTCATGGACCGTACGACCCAGGAGCTTCCGCCGCTGCCCGACCTGGCACCGGCGGCGGCCGCCCAGGGCCATCGGCGGCGCGCCCGCACCAGGCTGGCGGCCGCGGGGGGCGTCTTCGGGACGGTGACGGCGGCCGCGCTCGGGCTGGCGCTGCTGCCGGGGACGGGCCCCGCGCCCGCCTCACCGGCCGCCGCGCCGCCGGGGGTCACCGCACCGTCCGACGCCCCGCCCGAGGTCGCCGCGTCACCGTCGTACCGCACCCCCGTGACGGCGACGCCCTCTCCCGGCCAGGAGCCCGCCAAGAAGCTGCCGCCCGCCGAGCGCACCCGGCTGGCGGACTTCCAGCAGCAGGCCGCCGCCCTCCTGGACGAGCTGCTGCCCCCGTCCGTGGGTGAGGTACGGCCGGTCGACGGCATGGTGTCGGCCTACCGCATCGAGTCGGGCGGCAGGACCTTCCACCTGCGGTTCTCCGTACGCCCGGCGGGGAAGGAGCCGCTCCCGGAGTGCCGGAACATCCCGGCCAAGAGCATGACGTGCGAGCACCTCACCCTGGGCGGGGGCATGCGCGTCCAGGCGTACACGATGCCGGTCGACGCCCCCGGCACGCTGGAGGCGAGTGTCGTGCTCGGCTACGGCAGGAGCCGTGTCGCCCTGACGGTCTCACCGTCCGGCGTCTCGGCCCCGGTGACCGCACGGCAGCTCGCCGACGTCCTGCGCGACGAGCGCGTCAGGGAGCTGCTGCGGTACGCGGACGAGCATCCGGTGCAGCCGGAGAGCACCAGCGTCCATGGCGGATGAGCACCGCGCCGGCGGCCGGCGGGAGCGGCCGCTATCCGGGCCGGCCGGCCGTACCGTGAGGCCGGCTCAACGCCCCCGGTACACCAGCCGGCCGCCCAGCACGGTGGCCACGCACGTCGAGGCGCCGAGCCGTACGAGGGCGGCGCGGTCGGGTACGCCGAGCACCGCGAACCGCGCCGGTCCGCCGGCGGTCAGCCCCGGCAGCAGCACCAGCGGCACCGGCGAGAAGGACGGGGGTCCCGGCAGGGCGGCCGGGCGGTGAGCGGCGACGGCGAGCCCGGCGCGGCGCACCGCGTCCAGGGCGGCCCGGCCGCGCAGTTCACCGGCGACGGCGACCGTGCCGTGCGCCAGCATCCGCTGCACCCCGCGCCGGGCACTGGCGCCCTGCCGTGCCGGGTCGGCGCGGAAGAGGGCCCGCGCCCGCTCGCCGGTGATCGGCTCGGTGCCGAACCGGTCCGCCTCGCGCGGGTCGGGGTGGTAGGCCTGCTCCAGCAGTTCGGGCCCGTACGGGTTGAGCAACCCGGGGGTGAGGATGCCGGGCCACCGCCGCACCCGGGCCGTGGGATGAGCGGCGGCCAGTTCCTCGTACGGGCCGATCCCGGCGACGTACGCGCCGTCGACGAGCACCGCGGCCTCGGGCGAGGCCTCGGCGACGTGGATCGTGAGCACGACCGGCCGGCTCAGGTGGCGGGGAGCAGCGTGAGCTCCGGGTGGGCCGTACCGCCCTCGATCGCCGTGGAGGAGATGTGGGAGGCGACACGCTCGTCGACCGGGTCGTTCGCCGGGTCGTCGTGGACGACGATGTGCTCGTACGTCGTCGTCCGCTGCGCCGGTACGCGGTCGGCGGTGCGGATCATGTCGATCATCTCGCGCAGGTTGGAGCGGTGCTTCGCGCCCGCCGACGAGACGACGTTCTCCTCCAGCATGATCGACCCCAGGTCGTCGGCGCCGTAGTGCAGGGTCAGCTGCCCGATCTCCTTGCCCGTGGTGAGCCACGAGCCCTGGATGTGGGCGATGTTGTCGAAGAAGAGCCGCGCGATGGCGATCACGCGCAGGTACTCGAAGAGCGTGGCCTGGGTGCGGCCCTTCAGGTGGTTGTTCTCGGGCTGGTACGTGTACGGGATGAAGGCGCGGAAACCGCCGGTGCGGTCCTGGACGTCACGGATCATGCGCATGTGCTCGATGCGCTCGGCGTTCGTCTCGCCCGTGCCCATGAGCATCGTGGACGTGGACTCCACACCCATCCGGTGCGCGATCTCCATGATCTCCAGCCAGCGCTCGCCGGACTCCTTGAGCGGCGCGATCGCCTTGCGCGGCCGCTCGGGCAGCAGCTCGGCGCCGGCGCCCGCGAAGGAGTCGAGACCGGCGGCGTGGATGCGGGAGATCGCCTCCTCGACGGAGACGCCCGAGATGCGGGCCATGTGCTCGACCTCGGAGGCACCGAGGGAGTGGATGACCAGCTGCGGGAAAGCCTGCTTAATGGCGCGGAAGTGCTTCTCGTAGTACTCCACGCCGTAGTCCGGGTGGTGCCCGCCCTGGAACATGATCTGCGTGCCGCCCAGCTCGACGGTCTCGGCGCAGCGCCGCAGGATGTCGTCGAGGTCGCGCGTCCAGCCCTTGGCGGTGTCCTTGGGCGGGGCGTAGAAGGCGCAGAACTTGCACGCCGTGACGCACACGTTGGTGTAGTTGATGTTGCGCTCGATGATGTACGTCGCGATGTGCTCCGTACCCGCGTAGCGCCGCCGCCGTACGGCGTCCGCGGCCGCGCCGAGCGCGTGCAGCGGGGCCGACCGGTACAGGTCGAGCGCCTCCTCGGGGGTGATCCGCCCGCCCTCCGCGGCACGGTCGAGGACGGACTGAAGGTCGGCCTTCTCGGTCACCGGGTGACACCTTTCGGCGGTTTGCAGGGCTTCTGCGCGGACCGAACCAGCCTACGCCAGGGGTTCGCGCCCCCGGCCGGAGCCCTCACCCACCCTGCTTGGTGAGCGTGCCGGAGGGCCGGCCGGCCGCGGCCTCGTCGGACTGGTAGTGGAGGGTGCCGTCCTTGTTGAGGGTGAATGTCAGCGTGGCGGAGCCGGCGGTGCACATGCCGGGCGAACCCGGCCGCTTCGGGTCGGTGCGGTCGGTGACGGTGAGCTTGCCGGGCTCCGCCGAGGTCAGCCGGCCGACGGCATGGCACTCGGCGGTCACGGTCAGGACCGTGAGGGTGGTGGTCAGGCGCATGACGTCGTCGCCCTCACGGCCCCGGGTGATGACCACCGTCAGGTCGCCGTGCGGCACGCCCTTCGCTTCCCTGGTCGGGCCCTTCCAGGTGCCCAGGAACTCCTTCGGTACGGAGGAGGGGACCGCCCCCGCGCCGTCCGGGGCACTTCCGCTCGCGCTCGTCGTGGGCTTGGGCGAGGCCGCGTTGGTGTCGTCGCCGCCCCGGTCGAACAGGCCGAGGAGGAACCCGCCGCCCACGGTCACCGCCGCAAGGGCACCCGCCACCGCGAGGGCGACCGTGCAGCTGAGACGGCGGCCCCGGCCGCCGGCCGTCGGCTCGGAGGTGGTACTGACGGAGAGGGCCACGGGCTTACGGGGCGGTGGCACCGCGTCCACGGTCGGTACGGGATCGCTCGGTACGGGGCCGCTCGGTACGAGGTCGATGGGCGGGCCGAAGACACCGGAAACCACCGGACCGCCCGACGCCCCCACCGCCGGGCTGCTGAACGGCACCGGTCCCGAGCCCGACGGGTCCGCCGCCGCGGGCTCCAGGTCCAGGAGCCGTACCGCTTCGCGGCTGACCCGCTCCACCAGGGGGCCCGGGAGCCAGCCGCCCGACACCAGCGCGGCCGCGCCGCCCGGGGCCAGCCGCCCGGCCAGTTCGGCCGGCGCGGGGCGGGCGGCCGGGTCCTTGGCCAGGCACGCGGCGACCAGGTCCCGCAGCTCACCGGTGAGGGCGCCGCCCAGCTCCGGCTCCTCGTGGACCACCTTGTAGAGGAGGGCGGCCGAAGAGTCGCCGGGGAACGGTGCCGCGCCGGTCGCCGCGTACGCGAGGACCGCGCCCAGCGAGAAAACGTCCGCGGCGCCGCTCACGCCCTTGCCGAGGATCTGCTCGGGCGCCATGTAGCCGGGTGAGCCGACCGAGACGCCGGTGGAGGTGAGCGACGCGGTGCCGTCCGTGGCGCGGGCGATCCCGAAGTCGATGAGGCGCGGCCCGTCCAGGGCCAGCAGTACGTTCGAGGGCTTGACGTCCCGGTGGACGAGCCCGAGCTCGTGCACCGCCGCCAGCGCCTCGGCGAGCCCGGCGCCCAGCACCCGTACCGTGTGCTCCGGCAGCGGTCCGTGCTCGGTGACCGCCCGGGCGAGCGGGGGCCCGCTCACGTACCCGGTGGCGACCCACGGAACCGGTGCGTCCGGGTCCGCGTCGAGCACCGGAGCCGTCCATCCCCAGGCTCCGTCCCCGCCGACCCGCCGCGCCGACTCGACCTCCCGCCGGAACCGTGCCCGGAACTCCTCGTCCAGCGCGAAGTGCGGGTGCACCACCTTCACCGCGACGGTGCGGCCGCCCTCGCTGCGGGCGAGGTAGACCCGGCCCATGCCGCCCGCCCCGAGCCTGCCGAGCAGCCGGAACGGACCGATGACCCCCGGATCGCCAACTTCCAGCGGCTGCATGCCCCTTACCCCCCGTACGTCGACGCGTACAGCAGCGTAGACCGGACGACACGGAACCGGTTGGGGTCCACGGCCATCTACCTGGCCGTAAATGCCCCGAAAGACCCGGAGTCCTCCCATGAAACGACTCGTCGTCGCCGCCGCCCTCGGCTCCCTCGCCCTGCTCACCGGCTGCTCCGGCGAAGGGGCTCCGGTCTCCTTCGACGGCCCGAGCGCGTCGGCCCCCACACCCCGGGCAACGGACGCGAAGGGGAAGGCCCTCCCCAAGACCCTGATGCCGACCGGCCCCAAGGCGGAGTTCACCACCGCCAACACGCTCCCCGACGGCACGAAGATCGGCGTGACGACGCTCCACGGCGCCAAGTCCGGCTTCACGGGCAAGGTCTGGGTCTGGGCGCCCCCGCAGTACTTCGACCCGACGTACGCGAACAGCGGCTTCCCCGTGCTGATCGCCCTGCCCGGCGGCAACGGCTATCCGAACAACTACTGGATGGGCACCGACCTCAAGCTGCAGAGCAGCATCAGCGAGTGGTCCAAGCGGGGCAAGAGCCTGCCCTTCGTCGTGGTGATGCCGGTCCTCAACCCGGACAAGGAGCACTACTACGACGGCAGCGACATCCCGGGGCAGCCCAAGATGGGCACCTGGATGACGGAGGACGTTCCCGATTTCGTCCGGGCGAATTTCCGCACCTTCGCCTCGCGCGACGGCTGGGCGTTCATGGGCTCGTCGTCCGGCGCGTTCGTGGGCCTGAAGTCCGTACTGAAGCACCCGGACAGGTTCAAGGCCGTCATCGCCTCCGGACCGGACACGGTCCCGGACTCGCCCCTGTGGGCCGGGCACGAGAAGGAGCGGCAGGCGAACAACCCGGAGAAGCTGGCGCGACTGCTGGGCGCCGAGCCGGACTCCAAGGACCGCGAGGTGTATCTGGCGTTCCAGATCGGCAGCAAGGAATCCGGCGTGGCCAACGTGCAGTCCTTCATCAGGAGGTACACCAAGGGGCCGGTCAAGAGCCGCCTCCAGGTGATCCCGGACGGCGAGCACAACGCCAAGACCTATGTGAAGGGCATGGGAGACGGCTCGATCCAGTGGATCAGCGAGCACATGCAGGCCCCCATACCCGCTCCCTAAGTCAGCAGTTCGACCGTCACGTCCGCCGGGAACCCGGTCGTCGGCCCCGTCCGGCGAGCGAACTCCCGTACCCCGGCGAGCTGCTCGGTCCCGAAGCGGAAGTCCAGCGTCGTGAAGTACTTCTCCAGCACCACCGCGTCGAACGCCTCCCAGCGCGCGGCCTGCTCGGCGACCTTCGCCACCTCCTCCAGCGACACGTCGCGGGAGGCCAGGAACGCCTCGTGCACCTGGCGCACGACACGGGGCTCGCGCGCCAGGTAGTCCTTGCGGACCGCCCACACCGCGAAGACGAACGGCAGCCCCGTCCACTCCTTCCACATCTGCCCCAGGTCGTGGACCTGGAGGCCCAGCCTCGGGGCATCGTGCAGCGAGGCGCGCAGCGCGGCGTCCCCGATCAGGACCGCCGCCTCCGCCTCCTGCATCATCACGCCGAGGTCGGGCGGGCAGGTGTAGTAGTCGGGGGCCACCCCGTACCGCTCGGCGAGCAGCAGCTGCGCCAGGCGTACGGAGGTGCGCGAGGTGGAGCCTAGTGCGACGCGCGCCCCGTCCAGTCCCTCCAGCGGCTGCTGCGAGACGATCACGCAGGACATGACGGGACCGTCGCAGCCGACCGCCAGGTCGGGGAAGGCGACGAGCCGGTCGGCGTTGCGCAGGTACTCGACGAGGGTGACGGGGGCGATGTCGAGGTCGCCGCGTACGAGCTGCTCGCTGAGCTTGTCCGGGGTGTCCTTCGTGAGCTCGAGGTCGAGGAGCGTTCCGGTGCGGGCCAGGCCCCAGTAGAGGGGGAGGCAGTTCAGGAACTGGATGTGTCCGACGCGGGGCCGGCTCCGCAGCTGGTGGTGGTCGTCGGTTGAATTGTCCACAACGCGAGGCTAGACCCGTCTCGTACGGCGGGCATCGCCGGGTCCGCCGTCAGCACGGATGAACTCTGTCAAACATCCGGGTGACGTGATCTTTCCCTCTACCCATGCGCACACGCTGCGTGCTAGGCTCAACGCAAGTTGCAGTTTGGTTTCCCTTGCAGTACAGAGCCTGCGGAGCATGTGACCCGCAGGCTTTTGTAGTTTTCAGACTTGTTTGGCAGGTTCTGGAGCAGGGCAACCCTTTGGCCCATGGGAGGGCTTATGGCTACCGGAACCGTCAAGTGGTTCAACGCTGAAAAGGGCTTCGGCTTCATCGCCCAGGACGGCGGCGGCCCGGATGTCTTCGTCCACTACTCCGCGATCAACGCGTCTGGTTTCCGCTCCCTCGAGGAGAACCAGGTCGTGAACTTCGACGTCACCCAGGGCCCGAAGGGCCCGCAGGCGGAGAACGTCACCCCGGCCTAAGTTGCCCGGGTCGGCGATCGCGCACGACTTTCAGTACTTTCAGTACCCGAGTAAGTAGTACCCAAGGAGCCTTTTCCGTCCGGCCGCACGGCCGCACGGAAAGGGCTCCTGCCTTTTCCGCTATCGCGCGTACAGCTTGTCGATTTCCGCCGCGTACCGCTCCAGCACCGCTTTCCGCCGCACCTTCAGCGTCGGTGTCAGGACCCCGTCGGCGACGCTGAAATCCTCCTCCAGCACCGTGAACGCCCGGATGCGGGCCGGCCGCGACACCCGTGCGTTCGCCGCGTCGACCGCGTCCTGGACCAGGGCCCGTACGGCGTCGGCGTCCAGGCCCCGGACGGCGTCGGCGTCCACCGTGATCAGCGCGACCGGGTACGGGCGGCGGTCGCCGGCCATGACGGCGTGCGAGACGACCGGCGCCCGCTCGATGAGCAGCTCCACCTCCGCCGGGCTCAGGTTCTTCCCCGACGACGTGATGATCAGGTCCTTCTTGCGGCCCGTGATCGTCAGGAACCCGTCCTCGTCCAGCGCCCCCAGGTCCCCCGTGTGCAGCCACCCGTCGTCCGCGACCTCCCCCGCCGCCACCATCGGGCCCCGCGCCAGCACCTCCCCGTCCCCGGCGATCCGCACCTCGCACCCCGCGACGGGCCGCCCGACCGTCCCGTACCGCACCGCGCCGGGGTGGTTCAGCGAGATCACGCCGCCCGACTCGGTCATGCCGTACCCCTCGAAGACCTGGACCCCGCACTCCGCCAGGAACTCCAGCGTCTCCGGCGCGATGGGCGCCGCCCCCGTCAGCGCCCACCGCAGCCGGCCGCCGAGCGCCTCCCGTACCTGCTCGGGCGTCGCGCCGAACGCCTGCGCCATGGAGTGCACCTTCTCGAAGAGGCGCGGCACGGACGGCAGGTGCGTGGGCTGCGCCTCGGCCAGCTCGGTGACCACGTTCTCGATCCGCCCGCCGAAGTAGCACAGCTCGCCGCCGTACAGCAGGGTAGAGAACTGGATCAGCTGGGCGAGCAGGTGCGCGAGGGGGAGGTAGAGGTACGTGCGGTCGCCGGGGCCGCCCTCGATGAGCGGCAGCGTGGCGTCCTGGACGGCGCCCAGGTTGCCGTGGGTGAGGCGGACGCCCTTGGGCGGGCCCGTGGTGCCGGACGTGTACACGATCGCCGCGCCGTCGGCGGGGCGGACGGCGGCGGCGCGGGCGAGCAGCGCGTCGGGGCTTCCCGTGCCGTGGAGCCCCGTGAGCTCCACCACGTGCCGCAGCGCGGGCAGCCGCCCCCGTACCCCCGCGACCCGAGCCCCCTGCGCCGCGTCCTCCACGAGGACCACCGACGCCCCCGAGTCGCCGAGCACCCAGGCCAGCTCCTCCTCCCCCGCCGTCGGGTAGACCGGCACGACGACCGCGCCGGCCGCGAGCACGGCGAAGTGGGCGTACGTCCACTCCACCCGCGTCTCGGACAGGATCGCCACCCGGTCGCCGGGGGCCACGCCCAGGGCGATGAGGCCCTGGCCCGTCTCCCGTACGGTCGCCCGGAGCCGTTCGTACGAGACCGGGGTCCACGCCCCGTCGTCCCGTTTGTGGCGCAGCGCGGGCAGGTCCCCGTACCGCTCGCCCGCCCATTCGGTGAACACCGCCAGCGTGTCAGGCCGTTTCAGGGTCATGGCGTGACGGTAGGGACCCCGGCGGGCGCGCGGCATGACGGGAAACGTCAGCCCCGCTGACCTCCGCGCTCAATCCCGCTACCGTCCCTGAACATGGCGTCCACGGCCAAGCGGACCATCACCGTGCACCACGTGCGGGCCCTGCTGCGCGGCGCGCGGCGGCACGGGCTCGACACCGTGCCGCTCCTCCAGGCCGCCGGCATCCCGCCGCTGCTGCCGGGGGACGACCGGGCGCGGGTCACCCCGTCGCAGTTCGCGCTGCTGTTCCGGGCGCTGTACCGGGCGACGGGCGACGAGTTCCTGGGCCTGGGACCGGCCCCGAGCCGCCCCGGGACGTTCGCGATGATGTGCTACGCCTCGCTCGGCTGCCGTGACCTGGGGGCGGCTGTCGAGCGCGGCACGGCGTTCTACCGGCTGTTCCCGGGCGGGCCGGACCTGGCGCTGCGGCGCGGGGAGGCGGAGGCCGTCCTGACCGTCCGCGGCGCGCTGCCGGACCCGTTCGTGGACGAGTGCCTGATGATCATCTGGCACCGGCTGTGCAGCTGGCTCGTCGGCCGTCGCATCCCGCTGCTGCGGGCCCACTTCGCCTACCCGCCGCCCCCGCACCGCGACGAGTACGGGCCCCTCTTCGGCTGCCCGGTCCGCTTCGGGGCCGGGGCGACGGAGGCCGCGTTCGCCGCCCACTGGCTGGCCGCCCCGCTCGTACGGGACGAGGACGACCTGGCGGTGATGCTGCGCCGCTCACCCTTCGAGCTGCTCAGCCGCCGGGCGTACGGCACGACCGTGGCCGAGCAGGTGCACAGCGCGCTCGCCCGGGCGCTGCGGGCCTCGCCCCGGCTGCCGACGCTCGTCGAGGTCGCGGCGCGGCTGGCGGTGAGCCCGGCGACGCTGCGGCGGCGGCTCCAGCGGGAGGGCACCTCGTACCAGCGGCTGAAGGACACGGTCCGGCGGGACGCGGCGATCGCGGGGCTGGCGGAGGGGCGGGAGCCGATCGCGGAGCTGGCGGCGCGGCTGGGGTTCTCGGAGGACACGTCGTTCCACCGGGCGTTCCGGCGGTGGACGGGGACGACTCCGGGTGCGTACCGGGGTCAGTGAAGCTGAGCGTTCCGGTCAGCCCCGTACTTACTCGTGAGTCACTACGGTCTCCTCACCCCCCATTGGACGTAGGGAGAGCCGCCCATGCGTGTACGTACCAGGGTGCTGGCCTGTGTGGCCGCACTCGCCCTGTCCTCCGCCACCCCCGCCCTCGCGGAGGAGACCACTTCCCGTCCCGGCGACCTCGTGAGCTCGGAGCCCTCCGCCTTCCACCCCCTCCCCGGCCAGCCGACCGCCACCAAGGCCTGGAAGATCCACTACCGCTCGACCTCGGCGACCGGCGCCCCGAACGTCGTCTCCGGCACGGTCATCGTCCCGCAGGACGGCCGCACCGGGCCGCGCCCGCTGATCACGTACGCCGTCGGCACGGTCGGCCTCGGCGACTCGTGCGCGCCGAGCGCGGGCTTCCCGAAGGGCACCACCATGGAGGCCAACCTGATCCAGCAGCTCACCTGGCGGGGCTGGGCGGTCGTGGTCACCGACTACGAGGGCCTCGGCACGCCCGGCGACCACACGTACACCGCCGGGCCCTCCGCCGGGCACGCCATGCTGGACGCGGCCCGTGCGGCGATCCGCCTCCCGGAGGCGGGCCTCGGTACGGACACCCCGGTCGGCATCATGGGCTACTCGCAGGGCGGCCAGGCATCGAGCTGGGCGGCCGAGCTGCACTCCTCGTACGCCCCCGAGCTGAAGGTGAAGGGCACGGCGACCGGCGGCGTACCGGCGCGGCTGGCGAGCCTCGCGCCCGTGCACGACGGCTCGTACGGCTCGGGCCTGCTGTTCATGGCGGCGGCCGGGCAGGACGCGGCGTACCCGGAGCTGAAGCTCGACTCGTACCTGAACCAGGCCGGCAAGGCGCTGATCGGCTTCTTCCGGAACAACTGCGTGGCCGTCGACACGGTCGTCGGCTCCTTCAAGCGGATCTCCGACCTGACGGTGAAGAACCCGCTGGAGACGCCCGAGTGGCAGGCCCGGCTCGCCGAGTCGGACCTCGGTACGAAGGCGCCCGGCCACCCGGTGTACCTGTACCACGCGCTCGCCGACGAGCTGATCCCGTACTCGCTGGGGTCGGGGCTGCGTAAGGACTGGTGCGCCAAGGGCGCCGACGTGAACTGGCGGACCATCGTGGTCGGCGAGCACATCTCGGGTGTCATCACCGAGTCCCCGAGGGCGGCCGACTGGCTGGCGGACCGGTTCGCCGGGAAGCCCGCGTCCGGCAACTGCTGACCGTCTAGCCTGGATCGTATGACCGAACGCAAACCGCCCGGCGTGGACGTCGAGTCATGGGTCGACAAGCAGATCCGCGAGGCGACCGAACGCGGTGAGTTCCGGAACCTGTCCGGCTTCGGCAAGCCGCTGCCCGACGACACCGCCCCGTACGACGAACTGTGGTGGGTCAAGGGCAAGATGCACCGCGAGGGCATCGCCCCCGTCCTGCCGCCCGCGCTCGCCCTCCGCAAGGAGGCGGAGGACGCGCGGGAGGCGGCGGGGCGGGCGGCGAGCGAGGCGGCGGTGCGGCGGATCGTCGCCGACATCAACGAGAAGATCGCCGAAGCCCTCCGCCGCCCCCCGGCGGGCCCCCCGCTGCGGCTCACGCCGTTCGACGCGGAAGAGCTGGTACGGCAGTGGCGGTCCCGCCGCTAGGCCTCCGGCGCCCCTGGCAGGGCCGGGAGCCGGGGTGGCCAGACCGGCTCGGCGTCGGGGGCGGCCAGGTCCTGGGGGTCCACCAGCGCCAGGTGAGGATCGTGTCGGCGGCGCGCGCGGCGGCCGCGTCGTCGGCCGGGTCCCGGCGCGGGCTGTGGGCCAGGTAGATGTGCTCGTGCTGGCGGACGGGGACACCGGCCCGGGTGAAGTCGTGCTCCCAGGTGCACAGCAGCGGCCCGGGCTCCACGTCGTACCAGCCCGTCTCCTCGCGCAGCTCGCGCAGGGCGCCCTCGCGCGGGGTCTCACCCGGCTCCAGGCCGCCGCCGGGCAAGGCCCAGTGGACGCCCACCTCTTCGTTGTCGTAGCGGAAGAGGAACACCGCCCCGTCGGGGGCGAGGACGGCGACGCGGGCGGCGGGCCGGGGTATGCGCATGGGTCAGGCCTTCCGGGTGGTCCGGGTGGTCCCGGGGCGGAGCAGGTGGCGGGCGAGGGCGAGTGAGGCGAGGGCGGCGATCAGCGTGCACACGCCGGGCCAGCCGAAGCGGGTGTACGCGCGCGTGGCGGCCCATGAACCGAGGCCGCCGCCGAGGAACGCGCACATCATGTACGCGGAGTTGAGGCGGCTGCGTACGCCGGCGCGCAGCGCCCAGATGCGTACCTGGTTGGCGATCATGCCGGCCTGCATGGCCACGTCCAGCAGCAGCGTGCCCAGCACCAGGGCCGTCAGGCCGGCCGCCCCGCCGAGGCCGCCGAGCGCGAGGACGGCGGCGGAGGCGACGACCGCGATGAAGCAGACGAGGTTCACCGCGTCGGGGCCCCGGCGGTCGACCACCCGGCCCACCGCCGGGGTGGCGAGCATGGTGCCGACGTTCACGACCGCGAGGACGCCGACCGCCTGGGCGCCCAGCCCGTACACCGGGCCCGTCAGCAGCAGCGCGGCACCCGTCCAGACGGCGGTGAACGCGCCGAAGACCGTCGCCTGGTAGAAGCACGAGCGGCGCAGCTCGGGCTCGGCGCGCAGCAGCCGCAGCGGGGCGGCGAGCAGCGCCCGGTACGGCTGCGCGTCGCCCGCCGTGGCGGTCGGCGGCGGCAGCGTACGGGCCAGGACGGCCGCCATGAGCAGCGAGGCGGCCGCCGCGAGCACGTACGGCGCCCGCCAGCCGAGCCATTCGCCGAGCGTCCCGCCGACGGCGCGGGACAGCAGCATGCCGCCGATGGACCCGGCCAGCAGCGTGCCGGTGACGGCCCCGCGCCGGTCGTCGGCCACCAGGCCCGCCGCCATGGGCGCGACGAGCGGCGCGACCACGGTCGTCACGCCGACCAGCGCGCTCACCGCGACGAGCGGCGACAGCCCGGGCGCGGCACCCGCGGCGAGCAGGCTCACGCCGGTGACCGACAGGAGCGTGACGATCAGCGGACGGTGCGGGAAGCGGTCCCCGAGCGGTACGAGGAGGAAGATCCCGGCCGCGTACCCGAACTGCGCCGCCGTCACGATCAGCGCGGCAGTGTCCGGCGTGACGTGCAGGCCGGCGGCGACGAGCGGGCTGATCGCCTGGGGGAAGTAGATGTTGCCTACGGCCACGCCGCAGGCCACGGCGAGGAGCAGCACCATGGGGCGGCTCAGCGTCGCCCGTTTCTCGGTCAGCACCGCCCAACGATCGCCGTACGCCGGGCCCCGCACAAACGTTTTACGCGTACCGCACCCGGTAGCGCAGGTGCGTGACGCCCTTGCCCTCGGCGATCGAGACCGGCCCTTCCAGCTCGTACGGCGCGCCCTTCAGGTCCCGGAAGAACGGCGTCCCGCCGCCGAGCAGCACCGGCACCAGGTCGATGCCGACCTCGTCGAGCAGCCCGGCGTCCAGGCACTGCTGGGCGATCGTGCCGGCGTTGACCCCGACGTGCTTGCCGTCCCCCGCGAGTCGCCGGGCAAGCGCGACGGCCTGCTCCACTCCCTCGGTGACGAAGTGGAACGGTGCCCCCTCACGGGGCCAGCCGTCCGGAACGGAGTGGGTGACGACCACGACGGGCACCCCCATCGGGTGGTTGCCGCCCCACCCGCCGGTCAGGTCGAACAGCTTGCGCCCGACGACCAGCGCCCCGGTCTCCTGGACGAGCCGGTGCCAGTGCGTGGCGCTCACCTCGGTGAGGTGGAGGGTGAGCTCCGGATGTGTGGTCTCCACCGTCACCTCACCGCCCTCGTACCACGCGAACAGCTTGTCGAAGCCCGTCTCGTCCGGCCCCGAGATGTAGCCGTCGAGGGACATGCTGGCGCCGGTGTAGACCTTGGTCGTCATGGTGGAACTCCTCGCGTCGGTCGTATGTGCAGGGTGGACCGCGAGCGGCGGGAAAACTCATCGCGACGGGCGTAGCGTGAGTCGTGTCTCGGGGAGGTGTCTCGGGGAGTACGGAGGCACACCATGGTCGCCACCACACGGGCTGCCGCCCTCGACATCCCCCGTACGCACCCGGTGCGGGCGCGGGCGGTGAACGCCGCCGAAGTCCACGCGATGCTCGCCGCGCTGGGCGGGCTCGCCCCCGCCGACTGGCCGCGCGCCACGGCGTGCGAGGGCTGGACCGTGCGGGACCTCACCGCCCATGTGGTGGGGCAGTACGAGGAGCTCGCCCGGCCCTGGCTGCTCGTCGGCCGGACGCTGCGCGGCCGCCGGCGCCACCCGCAGCTGATGCCCCTGGCCGCGCACAACCAGTGCCAGGTCGACGCCCGCCGCTCCGTACCGCCCCACGTCCTGGTCGGGCTGCTGACCCGGTTCGGCCCGCAGGGCGTGCGCGCGGTGGAGCGCATGCCGGTCGCCGTACGGCGGCGGATGCGCCTGAGCCCGCTCTTCCCCGAGTCGAAGGAGCTGCCCGAGGACTCCATGGACTACCTGGCCAGGGTCCTGCTCACCCGCGACACCTGGATGCACCGCGTGGACGTCTGCGACGCCACCGGCCACGAGCTGGTCCTGCGCGAACACGACCGGGAGGTCGTCGGTCAGGTCCTGCTGGACCTCGCCCTCCGCTGGACCGGCCCCCCGACCTTCCTGGACCTCTCCGGCCCGGCCGGCGGCCGCTGGATGCTCGGCCGTGGCACCCCCGCCGTGGCCGTCGAGGCGGACGCCGTGACGATGATGCGCCACCTCTCGGGCCGCCCCCCGCGCGGCACCCTCGAATGCCAGGGCGACCCGGACGCCCAGGCGGTGGTCATGGCGGCGCGGGTGGTCTTCTGAGCCGGTATCTCGGTCACGGCCCACGCCCCGGGGGTGGGCCTTCTGTTCACGGTTGCCGTTCCGGGCCGCCCTCCCTTCCGAGAGTCGCGGGCTCCGGCACCCTGTCAAGGGCGCTTCGCGTCGGCTTCGCCGATGGCCTACGGCCACCCTTGACAGGCCGCCTCCACCCGCGCGTTTTCTCTCGGAGGGCGGCCCCGGGGAGCAGGCATCCGGGGGGCGCACTGCTTTGCCGGCGCTCGTGGCCGAGGCGGCCGGGCCGGGGCAGGCGCGGCAGTGGAATGGGGCGGTGGCTGGTGGGCTAAGCGGCTGCGGCCCGTCTCTGGGTTGCGGTACAAGACCTCGCTCCTGCCGGTGGTGGGTGCGCCCCAGTGGCATGGGGCAACGGGCTCGGCTCGGCGACTGCGGACGGGTGAGGGGTCGGGGTTCCGGCAAGTGGCTCGGGTGGGTGCGGGGCTGGGCCAGGGCGAAGCCCGCCCGGCCGGGGGCACTGCCGGGGCGCCGGGCGGCGGCACGGTGAAGCTCCCGGCCCGATCTGGCCTTCGGCTCGGACCTGGGGCCACGGCCTCCCGGCCAGCGCCCGACCCCAGCCGCCGGGGCACACCCGCTGCTCTCCTGCCCGGGGAAGTCCAGGAAGGGACGGCCCCTCCAGTCACACCCGTATCAGACCACCGGAGTTGTGGGCGGGATAGGACACCCGTGCCCGGATGCTCATCGCCGGGAGGTGTCCTACACCGCCCACAACTCCCCAGCGCTGGTGCCGGTGTGACGGTGGGGGCCGGTGAGGCGCCCTGGTGAGGCAGGCGGGGCCAGGGGGACTTCGAGCCCCCGCACGCCGCGCCCGCATGACACCAGGCGCCGGTCGTCGTGTCGCGTCGGGCGAGTCAGGCATCCGGTGCGGGGCCCAGTCCCCTCGCCTTGAGGAGTCCGGCGGCCTCCGGTCACCGGTGCCCTCGGCCCCGCTGCGGCTCTGCGGGGCCCGCAGGCAGTCCCGGGGCTCCCGGACACCTCATCTGACCCACAGGACAACCCCTCCGCTCCCTCCAGCCACAGCCGTATCGCCTTGCCGGAGTTGTGGGCGGGATGGGACACCCCGACCCCGGACACCACGACGGGAAGGTGTCCCACACCGCCCACAACTCCCCTACTGGTGCGACCAAAGAGACGGGTGGGACCTCCCTGCCGCGCCGACGCTTTCGCCCCGGCCACCGGGCGGCCGGGCTCCCCTTCGTCAGGGCGACACCCAGGCCCAGCCACCACCCCACCCCAGCCACCTGCCTGAACCTCAGCCCCTCACCCGTCCGCAGTCGCCGAGCCGAGCCCAGAAGCCCCACACCACTGCGGCGCACCCACCACCCACCGGAGCGAGGTCCTGTACCGCAACCCAGAGACGGGCCGCAGCCGCTTAGCCCAGCCGCCACCGCCCCATTCCACTGCCGCGCCCCCTCCAGCACCCGCCTCCCGGCCACGAACGGCACGGGCCAAGGGGCGCCCCCCGTGGACCCGTTCCCCTGGGCCGCCCTCCGAGTGTGAAAAGGGCGGGCGGAGGCGGCCGGTCAAGGGTGGGCGAAGCCCATCGGCGAAGCCGACGCGAAGCGCCCTTGAGGGGGCGCCGGAGCCCGCCACACTCGGAGAGAGGGCGGCCCACACGGCCGGCATGACCAGGGCGGGGATTCCCGGGGCCCTGCGGCGGAGGGCGCGCGGGGAGCCCGTGACCGACACCTCGGTGAACGCGCCGGATGCCAGGGCCGCCGGTAGATGCGGTTCCGGTCTGATGCCGTTCTGAGTACTTCCGCTCATGTGGGGCCACGGCCGTCCACCACAGACTGGTGCCGTCCACGACGTACCCGGCAAGAAAGGCCCCCACCCATGCGCACCGCACCGGCTCCCCGGGGAACGACGCCGTCCGTCGTCCTCGCCGCCGTGATCTGGACGGTGACGGTCCTCTCGCTCACCCCTCTGGCGATCACCATGCTGATCGTGGGCCTCTTTGCGCTGTCCGACGGGGAGTTCCCGCCGTTGCTGCTCGGGGCGGCGCTGGTGGCCGTCGTCGCCGGAGGCGCACTCACGCTGCTGTACTACGCCCCCTGCATGCGCCGCCTGTCCCTCCCCGCCCGCTTGGCCGTGCTGGGCGCCCTTGCCTTCCCGGTTTCGTCGGGCCTGTCGCTGTGGGCGCTGAGCGTCTGACCTCACACCCCGCCCAGCTCGGCCCACACCGTCTTGCGGGGCACCGGGCCGGGGGTCACGCCCCACCGATCGGCAAGGACCTCGACGAGCAGCAGGCCACGCCCGGATTCGGCGCCGGACGGCTTCCGTACGACAGGCATACGATCACCCCGCGTATCCGTCACCTCGATACGGAGGGTGCCCTCGGCCACGATGAGCGCCAGCCGGAAGTCCCGCCCGGGCACACGCCCATGGACGACGGCGTTGGCTGCCAGTTCGGCGACGACCTGCGCCGCCGCGTCGAACGGCAGCCCCCAGGAACGAAGTTGCTCGACCGCGAGCAACCGGGCCAGCCGGGCGCCCCGGCGGGTGGACGACAGCTGGACGCTGAAGTGGCGAGTGAGAGTCATTTCGTGATTCACGTCACTCAGAGTGGCGGGGCGTGCCTACCCTGAACAGTGATGAAGCCTGTACCGGCGGTGACTGTCCTGGCGCTGTCCAGCCCGGTCCAGGCGCGTACGCGGACAGGGGAAGCGGGGCGCGGAGGAATGAGCGACGAGGAACTGGGCCTGGAAGACGACGACTCCCGGGCCGTCATCACGGCGGTGGGCCGGCAACTGAAGCTGTGGCGCGAGGCGGCGGGCCTCAAACCGGCCGAGTTCGGCAACGCCATCGGCTACGGCGAGAACCTCGTCTACAAGGTCGAGGCCGGCAAGCGCATCCCAAGGCCCGAGTACCTGGAGCGGGCGGACGAGGTCCTGGACGCGGGCGGCAGGATCGCCGCGATGAAGAAGGACGTTGCGGAGGCGCGGTACCCGAAGAAGGTCCGGGACCTGGCGAAGTTGGAGGCGAACACGGTCGAGATGGGTGCGTACACGAACACCGTGGTGCACGGCCTGTTGCAGACCGAGGACTATGCACGCGCCCTGTACAGGCTGAGGCGACCGGCATACGGAGAGGAGGAGGTCGAACGGCAGGTGGGCGCACGGATGGCGCGGCAGGACATCATTCAGCTGAGCCCGGCGCCACTGCTGACATTCGTCCAGGAAGAGGCGACACTACGACGCCCCATCGGGGGCAGAATGGTTCTGCGACACCAGCTCGAACGCCTGTTGGAACTGGCCACGTTGAGGCACGTCGAGATCCAGGTTATGCCTACGGAGGCGGAGGAGCACGCGGGCCTGGCCGGTTCGCTGCGTGTGCTCAAGCTCAAGGACGGCACCGCAGTGGGACACGACGAGGTGCAGCTCACGAGCCGCCTGATCTCCGACCCGAGGGAAGTCCAGGTTCTTGAGATGCGCTATGGCATGATCCGGGCCCAGGCTCTCACCCCTCGGGAGTCTCTGGCCTTCATCGAGAAGATTCGGGGAGAAACATGAGCCTCATGCCCTCTGCCGGGACCACACCGGAGTGGCACAAGAGCAGTTACAGCACCAACGACGGCCCCGACTGCGTCGAAGTCGCCTGGACCAAGAGCAGCCACAGCACCAACGACGGACCCAACTGCGTCGAAGTCGCCGCCACCCCCGGCACCATCCGCGTTCGCGACTCCAAGAACCCCGCCGGTCCCCAGCTCGCCGTCACACCCGGCGCGTGGTCGGCGTTCCTCGGCGTAGTCTGAGTCGCAGCCCGGATAACAATTGTTTTGTTAAGGTATCGGCGTGGATACCGCACCCGCTCCAGGCGAGGGCCCCGTACGGCCCGTGTCCGTGTCATTGCACGAAGGCACGATCGCGGCGCTCAAGGAACGCACCGGCAAGCGCGGCATGTCCGCGTACGTCGAAGCGCTCATTCAGCGGCAGCTGGAGCGGGAACGCCTCCGCGAGCTGATCGAGGAGGCGGAAGCCGAGCACGGACCGGTCGGTCAGGGAGCCGTTGAGGTGAAGCGGGCAATCCTGCGCGGCAGCAAGGCCGATCCGGCCGACGCCGCATGAGCGGAACGCTCGTCCTGGATTGCGAAGGACTGTCCAAACTCGTACGACGCAACCCTGAGCTCACGGAATGGCTGGTCGCGGCCGACGCCGAGGACGTCCGTGTGATCACCAGCTCCGTCACGCTCGTCGAAGCACGCGACCCGAAGATCCACCAGGCCCAATTCGACCACGCCATCTCACGCGTGAACATCATCCCGCCCACAGAGCCCATCACGCGCCGGGCGAGCAAGCTTCTCGCATCGGCCGGGCTGCACGGCCACGAGTACGCACTGGACGCCATTGTGGCCGCCACCGCACTGGCCTCGCCCGGCCCGGTGACCGTTCTTACCTCCGACCCTGAGGATCTCGGGATGCTCTGTGGCATCGGCGTCACCGTGATCGGGGTTTGATGGTCCCCGGCGCAGCCGTCAGGACGGGGGCCGGACGTCGATCATGACGACCTCGAACTCCTCCACCGACCGGACGGTCGTCCGCGCCTTGCTCGCGGCTTCGCCGCGCAGCGCGGCGACGGGGCCCCGGGAGGCGGCCAGGCTGTCCCGGTCGGCGTAGATCGCGCCGACCGTGCCCCGGCCGGCGGCACGGTCGAGGAAGAGCGTTCCGCCCAGGAAGCCCCGCATGGTCTGGAGCTTGGGCAGGACGCCGTTCTCGAAGGTGTCGATCAGGGCGTCCGCGTCGGTGGGGGCGAACTCCAGCCGGGTCAGCCGGAAGCGGGCGCCCTCGCCGACCGACTCGGGGCGCGAGACGACCGCGGCCTCCCAGTTGTCGACCGTCATGGTCGCGGCGAACCCCGACAGCACCCGGGCGCGCAGCTCGCCCATGCGGTCGGCGCTCGCCCTGAGGGCCTCCTCGTCCTCCCACCACGTGCCGGTCAGCAGCTTGCCGACCTCGCGGTCCACGAACAGGCCCGCGCCCCGGTAGCCGGGCTCCTTGGCCAGTTGCTCGCGGCCTTCCCCGGTCAGGGCCTGCACGGCCTGGTCGAGCTTCGCCGGATCACCTGTCGCATAGGTCGTACGAACGAACATGGCAGCCTTTCGCGCCGGACTCGATGTCTCTGTCCATGCGACGGCCGGTACGGGCGGGCGGCAAGGCGGCCCACGCGTTCGGGTGACGCCACGGCGGCACCAGGCGGCGCCCGGCGGGCGACGGGAGCACGGCACGCGCTTTTCGTATGGTCATATTCATTCGCTGTCATGACGAATGCACCGTGCTGCCCGCATATTGCCGCTTCCTATGCCCGTATGGCGGGGATCGAACGGTTGTTGAGGTGGACACGACCACCTCTGGAGCGAAGGGAAGAGGCATGTTCCCGAACACACTCGACACGTTCGTCTCGTCGGTGCGGCACGGCAAGGAAATGATGATCATCCACCGGGTCACCGGCGGATACCTCACCCACAACGGTGACCTCCAGATCGAGACGGACCCGGTCGAGAACATCGACAACAAGCGCCACCTGTGGGTGGTCCAGCTGGACGGCTACTACAAGAACAACGCCGTCTACACCTTCCAGAACAAGCGGGAGGACAAGTACCTCTCCGTCAACCCGGACAACATCCGCGACGGCATGCGCTTCACCGACCGGGTGGACCCGAAGGACCCCGACGCGGCGAAGAAGGCCAACGCCCAGCGGTTCCTCGTACTGCCCGTGTGCTCCAACGGTGGCTACGCGCTGGTGCCGGTGCTGGGCACGGCGTACGCCCTCATGCCGATGGGCAACCGCGCCGAACCGGGCTGCGACCGGCCGCTGCCGCACTGGGGCGGGCAGTCCTCGGACAACTCCTCGCACGACTTCACCCGGGCGCCCAACCAGCCGGAGCGGGAGGACCCCACGGACCGGGACATCACGGGTTCCGTCGGGGCCCAGGCCCCCGGAGGGGGTTCGCACTGAGCTCGGCGATGGTCACCTCGCGTACAGCACCTCTATGTCCGCCGCGTAGTCCCGCGCTATGGCGGCCCGTTTGAGCTTCAGGGACGGGGTCAGGTGGCCGCTCTGCTCCGTGAAGTCGGTCGTCAGGACGCGGAAGCGGCGGATGGACTCGGCGCGGGAGACCAGGCGGTTGGCCTCGTCGACGGCTCGCTGGAGGGCGGTCAGGAGGTCCTCGTCCGTCACGAGGTCCCGCAGTGGCACGTCGTCCTTCTTCTTCATCCGGCGCCAGTGCGCCAGGCCGTCCGGTTCCAGGGTGATCAGGGCCGTGACGTACGGGCGGTTGTCGCCGACGACCATGCACTGGCCGACCAGGGGGTGGGCGCGGAGCCAGTCCTCCAGTGGGGCGGGGATGACGTTCTTGCCGCCCGAGGTGATGATGACGTCCTTCTTGCGGCCCGTGATGGTGAGGTAGCCGTCCTCGTCCAGCGCGCCCAGGTCGCCCGTGGCGAGCCACCCGTCAGTGACCGCCGGGACCGCCTCGCCGCGTTCCGCGTCCCAGTAGCCGGCGAAGACGTGGCCGCCCCGCAGCAGGACCTCGCCGTCCTCGGCGATCCGTACCGCCGTGCCCGGCAGCGGGCGGCCCACCGTGCCCAGCTTGGGCTTGAGCGGCGGGGTCACGGTGGACGCGGCGGTGGTCTCCGTCAGGCCGTACCCCTCGAACACGTCGATGCCCGCGCCCGCGTAGAACGACGCCAGGCGCCGCCCCAGCGGGGAGCCGCCGCAGATGGCGTACCGTACGCGGCCGCCGAGGGCCGCCCGGATGCGGCGGTAGACCAGCGGGTCGTACAGGGCGCGGGCGGCCCGCAGGCCGAGTGAGGGGCCGGTGCCGGTGCCGTGCTGGGCGGCCTCCATCGCCTCGCCGTACCGCCGTGCGATGGACGCCGCCCGGTCGAAGGAGGAGGCGCGGCCCATCTTCTCGGCGGTGGCGCGGCCGGTGTTGAAGACCTTTTCCAGGACGTACGGGATGGCCAGCAGGAACGTCGGCCGGAACCCGGCCAGGTCCGCGAGCAGGTCCTCGGTCTGGATGGACGGCGCGTGGCCGAGGCGTACCCGGGCGCGGAGGCAGCCGATGGCGACCATCCGGCCGAAGACGTGGGACAGGGGCAGGAAGAGCAGGGTGGAGGCCGGGTCCTTGCTGACGGACTTGAAGACCGGGTGGAGGAGTTCGACCGCGTTGTCGACCTCGGCGAAGAAGTTGGCGTGCGTGAGGACGCAGCCCTTGGGGCGGCCGGTGGTGCCGGAGGTGTAGATGAGGGTGGCGATCGAGTCGGGGGACAGATTGGAGCGGCGGGCGGTGATGACCTCGTCCGGTATGCGGCGGCCCGCCTCCCGTAGCGTGGCGATCGCGCCCGTGTCGAAGGCCCACAGGTGCTCCAGGCCCGGTATCTGCTTGCGTTCGTTGCTGATGAGCCGGGCCTGGTCCGTGTTCTCGACGGCGCACGCCGCCGCGCCGGAGTCCTGGAGGATCCAGCGGGCCTGGAAGGCGGAGGACGTCGGGTAGACGGGGACGGTGATCAGGCCGGCGGCCCACGCGGCGAAGTCGAGGAGCGTCCACTCGTACGTCGTACGGGCCATGATGGCCAGCCGGTCGCCGGGGCGGAGACCCTCGGCGACGAGCCCCTTGGCCACGGCGAGGACGTCGGCGGCGAAGTCGGCGGCCGTCACGTCGGACCAGGTGCCGTCGTCGGCCTTGCGGCTGAGGACCGGGTCCGTGGGCGCCTCACGGGCGTTGTCGAAGGGGATGTCGGCGAGGGAACCGCTCGTCACGGGCGGGACGAGGGGCGGTACGGAGACTTCGTGCGGTGGCTGGGTCGGGGCGAGTGTCACGTGCGGCTCCTTCGTCGGGCGCGAGTTCTCGACCAGGTCCTGACCTCTGAGTAACCTTACTCTGGAGTAAATCTAGGGCCGAGCAGGGAGTCAGGACAATGGCCGACCGCTATCTGCACGTCACCGCCACAGCACCCGGCCGTTTCCTCGCCCGGCGCCTCGGCCTCCCGCAACCGGTCACCCTGCGCCGCCGGTCGCCCGAAAACCCCGGCCTGGACGGGCCGTTGCTGCACCTCGCCGCCGGGGCGTCCGTCCACACGGGCACCCTGGCCGGGGTGCTGGCCCGTATCGGCGCCCAGGGCCCCGGTGGCCCGGCCGCCGTCGTGCTGGACGCCACCGCCGTCGCCTCCCCCGCCGCGCTCGCCGAGGTCCACGGGGCGCTGCACCCGGTCGTACGGTCGGTCAGGACGAGCGGGCGGATCGTGGTGCTGGGCGCGCCGCTGTCGGAGGCGGACCATCACCAGGCGGCGGCGCAGCAGGCGTTGGAGGGGTTCGTACGCTCACTGGCCAAGGAGGTCGGCCGTGGCATCACGGTCAACCTGGTGCGGCTGACGGCCGTTCCGCCCGCCGAGTCGACCCTGCGGTTCCTGCTGTCGCCCGCGTCGGCGTACGTGGACGGCCAGGTGGTCGACGTCGCCGACGTACCGTGTGACGCCCCGGACGACTGGGCGCGGCCCCTCGCCGGCCGTACCGCCCTCGTCACCGGCGCCGCGCGCGGCATCGGCGCGGCCGTCGCGGCGACGCTGGCCCGCGACGGGGCGCGGGTGGTGTGCCTGGACGTACCGGGGGCGGAGGCCGACCTCGTCCGTACCGCCGACCGGATCGGCGGCGCCACCGCCCTCCCCCTCGACATCACCGCCCCCGACGCGGCGGACCGCATCGCGGCGGCCGCACCGGACGGGCTGGACGCCCTGATCCACAACGCGGGCATCACGCGGGACCGGCGCCTGGCGAACATGCCCGCCGAGCGCTGGAGTTCCGTCGTCGCCGTCAACCTCACGGCCGTCCTGGACACGACCGACGCCCTGCTCAAGGCGGGTGCCGTACGCCGGGGCGGGGCGATCGTCGCGACGGCGTCCATCGCGGGGATCGCGGGCAACACCGGCCAGACCAACTACGCGGCGAGCAAGGCCGGGATCATCGGCCTGGTCCGCTCCCTGGCGCCCCGCGCGGCGGCGGACCACGGCGTCACGGTCAACGCGGTGGCGCCCGGTTTCATCGAGACCCGTATGACGGCCGCGGTGCCGTTCCTGATCCGCGAGGCGGGCCGCCGGATGAACTCCCTGTCGCAGGGCGGCCTCCCGGTGGACGTCGCCGAGACCACGGCCTGGCTGGCCAACCCCGCGTCCAGGCCGGTCAACGGCCAGGTGGTCCGGGTGTGCGGCCAGTCGCTGCTGGGCGCGTGAGGGCCATGAACCTTCCCCTCACCCTCGCTCTCGGCGCCCTCCGCTCACCGTTCAAGCGGCCCGGCCCCGGCGCGGTCGCGCCCGGCCGGCGGCTCGTCGAAGCGGACGTACGGATCGACCCGACGCGCCTCGGGGCGTACGCGCGCGTGTGCGGGTTCGCCGAGTCGGGCCCGGTTCCGCTGCCGTACCCGCATGTCCTGGGGTTTCCTCTCGCCATGCGGCTGCTGGCCGCGCGGGACTTCCCGCTGCCGCTCCTGGGGCTGGTCCACACCTGGATCGAGGTCACCCGGCACCGCGCCCTGCTCCCCGCCGAGCGCCTGGACCTCACCGTGCACGTCGCCGCGCTGGCCCCGCACCGGCGCGGAACGGAGGCGACCGTCGTCACGGAGGCGCGGGTGGCGGGCGAGCCGGTCTGGGAGTCCCGCAGCGGCTACCTGGCCCGGCACCGGACGGCCGACACGAGCCGAAAGGAGGCCGCCCCGCCGCGCCCCCTCCCCGCCCGCGCCGAATGGCGCCTCGCCCCCGGCCTGGGCCGCCGGTACGGCGCCGTGTCCGGCGACCGCAACCCGATCCACCTGCACCCGCTCACCGCCCGCGCCTTCGGCTTCCCCCGGGCCATCGCCCACGGCATGTGGACGTTCGCCCGCTGCCTGGCCGAACAGGACCTGCCGCCCACGGTTCACGTCCGTACGGAGTTCAGGGCGCCCGTGCCGCTGCCCACCACCGTCACGTACGCCGCCGAAGGTGCGGCGTTCCAGCTGCGCACCGGCCGGGCGGTCCACCTCACCGGGAGGGTGACCAGCGCTGCCCGTCCATGAGGTGGCCCAGGCCCGTCCAGGCGAAGTTCATCAGGGTCGCGGCCGCCTCCTTGGCGGACACCCCGGGCGTCTCGTTCGCCCACTGCGCCAGTGACTCGGCCGCGCCGACCAGCGCCTGGGCGAGCCCGGACACGTCCCGGTCGCCGAAGGCGGGGTCCTGGTGCGCGTCCCGGGCCGCCTCACCTATCAGGCCGGTGACGAACGCGGCGATCTCGTCCCGCATGGCGGCGGCTTCCGCGGCGAACGGCTCGCCGTGCGTGCGCGCCTGCTGGTGGAGCACCGCCCAGCCGTCGGGGTTCTCGGCGGTGTGCGTGAAGAACGCGGTCAGCCCCGCCCACAGTTGCCGGTCGGCCGGCATGCCGGGACCGGAAGCGTCCCGCTGCACCGCGTCACGTACGGCGGCGATGAGGGCGGCGGCCTCGCGCCGGATGCAGGCGGTGAAGAGCTCCTCCTTGGAGTTCAGGTACAGGTAGACCAACGGCTTGGACACGCCCGCCAGTTCGGCGATCTCGTCCATCGACGCCGCCCGGTACCCGCGCTGCCCGAACGTGCGCACGGCCGCGTCCAGCATCTGCTGCTCGCGCACGGCCCGCGGCATGCGCTTGGCCTTCGCACCCGTCACGACACCCGCCCTCCTACTCCTCGGTGATCGGTAAGCCTACGGCCCGCCGTAAGGGCGCGTGCCGCGCACCGAGCGGGGGGACACATGCGCCGTTCACTACCGAAAGTATTCATGTCACTCCAGTAGGTGATATTCCGGAATGCCGGCGGCCTGCTTCGCTACAGGCGTCGCTCTTTGTCAGAAGCTCCCGAACGGAGTACTGAATGAGGCTGTCCGCCCGCCGCGCGTGCGTCGCGCTGCTGCTGCTGCTCCCCCTCACCGCCGCCCCGACCACCGCCACCGCGGCCGACGACGATCCCGCCCCGCTGCGCACCACCGCGGCGCCCGTCCCGGACCAGTACATCGTCACCCTGAAGCCCGGCACCGCCTCGGCGAAGGTCGCCCAGCGGCTCGGCATCACCCCGCTCCACGAGTACACGAGCGTGCTGCGCGGCTTCGCGGCCAAGCTGGACGCCTCCCAGTTGACGGCCGTACGCGGCCTCCCGGACGTCCAGGCCGTCGAGCAGGACGCGGTCGTCACCGTCGGCCCCGTGGCCGCTCCCCGCGCGGTCGCCGCCAGTTGGGGCCTGGACCGCATCGACCAGCCGTACCTCCCGCTGAACGGGCAGTTCAACGTCTACAGCACCGGCGCGGGAGCCACGGCGTACGTTCTCGACACCGGCATCGACTACGGGCACACCGAGTTCGGCGGCCGCGCGGTGCCCGGCTACGACGCGATGGGCGACGGCAGGAACGGTCAGGACTGCAACGGTCACGGCACGCACGTCGCGGGCACCGTCGGCGGGGCCACCTATGGTGTCGCCCGGGCGGCGAGGCTGGTGAGCGTCCGCGTCCTCGGCTGTGACGGCAAGGGCGCGTACTCCGGGATGATCGCCGGACTCGACTGGGTGGCGAAGAACGCCCAGCAGCCCGCGGTCCTCAACGGCTCCCTCGGCGGCCCGCGGAGCGACGCCGTCAACCAGGCCGCCACCGCGCTGTCGGACAGCGGCGTCCTGCCGGTGATCGCCGCCGGCAACGACGCGATCGACGCGTGCAACGTCTCCCCCGCGAGCGCGCAGCGGGTCCTCACCGTCGGGGCGACCAACCAGCAGGACCTGCAGACCAACTTCTCCAACTACGGCCCCTGCCTGGACATGTACGCCCCCGGCGCCGCCATCGTCTCGGCCAGACTCGGCGGCGGCAGCGTCGCCCTGAACGGCACCTCCATGGCCAGCCCCCACGTGGCGGGCGTGGCCACCCTCCTCAAGTCCCGCTACCCCTCTGCGACCCCCGCGCAGGTCTACGCCTGGCTCACCGACCGGTCGGTCAAGTACATCCTCGCCGTGAGCCCGTCCTCCCCCAACCGCCTCGTCCAGACCGCCGGCCTCTGACACCGGCGAAGCGCCCTCACCGGCCCGTCGGCCGGTGGGGGCGTGTCCGGCGAGTCGACAGTTTGATCGATGGCCCGCCGCCCGCTTTGATGTCGGCAGTCGACGGAGGGTTGTCGCGGGCATGAGTGCGAAGCGGTCGCTGGGGCGGCGGTTCCGGTGGTTATGGGCGGCGTACGCGGTCAGTACGTTCGGTACGTGGCTCGCCTTCGACGCGTTCCCCCTGATCGCGATCCTCGTCCTGCACGCCGGCCCGGCGGAGGTGTCGGCACTGGCCGCCGCGGGGGCGGCGGTGGGTGCGGCGGTGGCGGTGCCGCTCGGGCCATGGGTGGAGTTCCGCCGCAAGCGGTCCGTGATGGTCGCGATGGACCTGATCCGGTTCGCGGCGCTGATGAGTGTCCCCGCCGCGTTCGCGCTCGGCCGGCTGACCTTCGTCCAGCTCCTGGTCGTGTCGGTGGTCGTCGCCGCGGCCGGGATCACCTTCAGCGCGGCCGCCGGCGCCTGCCTGAAGGCCCTCGTACCGCCCGAGGACCTCCTCGTCGCGAACGGGCGGTTCGAGTCCACGACCTGGACGGCCACCGTGCTCGGACCTCCGCTCGGTACGGCCGCGATCGGGCTGTTCGGCCCGGTGATGACGGTGGTGGCCGACGCGGTCAGCTACGCGCTCTCGGCGCTGGGCATCCGCGCCATCGGCGGCAAGGAGCCGCGCCCCGTACGCACCGGTGCACCCCCACGCCTCCGGGCCGGCGACCTGCTCGACGGGTGGCGGTACATCCTCGCCGACCCGGCGCTGCGCCGGCTGTTCTTCAACACGGTCCTGGTGAGCGGCCTGATCATGGCGACCTCTCCGCTGCTCGCCGTCCTCATGCTCGCCGGCCTCGGGTTCCCGCCCTGGCAGTACGGCCTCGCCTTCGCGGTGCCCTGCGTCGGCGGCCTGATCGGGGCACGGCTGGCTCCCGGGCTCGTCGCGCGGGCCGGCCGGCACAGGGTCCTGGTCACCGCCGGGGCGCTGCGGGCGTGCTGGTCGCTGGGGTTGGCCTTCGTCGGCCCCGGCACCGCCGGGCTGGTGCTGGTCATGGCCGTCGAGTTGGGGCTGATCACCTGCATGGGCGTGTTCAACCCGGTGTTCGCCACCTACCGGCTCGATCACACCCCGACGGACCGGGTCGTGCGCACCCTGTCCGCGTGGTCGGTCACCAGCAAGGCCACCACCGCGGCCATGACCGGGCTGTGGGGCCTGCTGGCCGCCCTCACCGGCCCCCGCACCGCGATCGCGGTCGCCGGCGTCCTCCTCCTGGCGACCCCGCTCCTGCTGCCCCGACGGCACGACCACCCGTCGCAGCGGGAATCGTTCAGTGCGACGGCTCGCCCACTGTCGGGGCGGCAGCGCCGGTAGGGACCTTCTCGGCCCCGTTCCGCCGCATCCCGTCAAGCAGCCGGGCTGAGGCCCTCCCGTGCGCAACGGCAGTGCCCCCGGTCCTCGGACCAGGGGCACTGCCGGGTGACGTGGCGTCAGGCGGTGACCGGGACGGTCACCTTCTGCTCGGCCTCACGCACGTCGTGGTCGTCGTCCACCGGGGACGCCGAGGCGGAGTTGTACGCGTCGAGGTCGAGGATCTTCTCGCGGGCGGCGACCACGACCGGGACGAGCGCCTGGCCGGCGACGTTCGTGGCCGTGCGCATCATGTCCAGGATCGGGTCGATCGCCATCAGCAGGCCCACGCCCTCCAGCGGGAGGCCCAGGGCGGAGAGGGTCAGGGTCAGCATGACCGTGGCACCCGTCAGACCGGCCGTGGCGGCGGAGCCGACGACCGAGACGAAGGCGATCATCAGGTAGTCCTGGATGCCCAGCTGGACGTCGAAGATCTGCGCGATGAAGATCGCGGCGAGCGCCGGGTAGATCGCGGCGCAGCCGTCCATCTTGGTCGTGGCGCCGAACGGGACGGCGAAGGAGGTGTACTCCTTCGGCACGCCGAGGCGCTCGGTGACCTTGACCGTGACCGGCATGGTGCCGACGGAGGAGCGGGAGACGAAGGCCAGCTGGATGGCGGGCCAGGCGCCCTTGAAGAACTGGACCGGGTTGACCTTGGCGACGGTCGCCAGGAGCAGCGGGTAGACGCCGAACAGGACCAGCGCGCAGCCGATGTAGACGTCGGCGGTGAAGGTGGCGTACTTGCCGATGAGGTCCCAGCCGTAGTCGGCGATGGCGTAGCCGATGAGGCCGACGGTGCCGATCGGGGCGAGGCGGATGACCCACCACAGGGCCTTCTGGAGCAGCTCCAGGACCGCCTCGCTGAGGGTGAGGATCGGCTGGGCCTTGTCCCCGAGCTTCAGGGCGGCGATACCGGCGACGGCGGCCATGAAGACGATCTGCAGGACGTTCAGCTCGGTGAACGGCGTGATGACGTCCGTCGGGATGATCCCGGTGAGGAAGTCGAGCCAGGAGCCGGCGTTCTCGGGCTTCTGGCCGTCCTTCGGGGTGAGGCCGGTGCCGGCGCCCGGGTCGGTGAGCAGGCCGATCGCCAGGCCGATGGCCACGGCGATCAGCGACGTGATCATGAACCAGAGCAGGGTGCGGGCGGCCAGCCGGGCGGCGTTGTTGACCTTCCGCAGGTTGGTGATGGACACCAGGATCGCGAAGAAGACGAGCGGCGCGACGGCCAGCTTCAGCAGCTGGACGAAGATGTGCCCGACCTGGTCGAGGGTGGTGTGCAGCCACTGCACGTCATAGCTGCGGGTGATCCAGCCGAGGACGACACCGAGGACGAGACCGGCGACGATCTGGGCCCAGAAGGGCACCTTGGGTATGCGGCGGCGGGTGGGCTGGGTATCGGGGTTCGCGGTGCTCGCGGACGCGGACACGGACACACTCCAGTGGTACGTATCGGGGAATACGGGGACGAGGGTGCGGCGCACGCGCCTTCCGGCGGCGCCGCTGCATGATGCCGGGTCAGACTTCGCGGCAACAGACCGCGGACATACAGCGGCAGAGGTCGACGTGCAGGCGCGCGTGCAGGCGCGCCACGAGCGGGGTGCTCATGGCGTCGGTTCGGGGGCGCACTGCTGTCTTCACGCCGAACACGTTAACACTTGAACTTTGAGAACCTCAAAGCTCTTCTTTGGGGTGCGGGGAGTCACCCGGAACGCCAACACCCCCGTGCGAAGCGCGGCTTCGGCACGGGGGTGCGCGATATGGGTGGGAGGCGTGAGCTACCTCACTGGGCGACGCTGTCCTCGCGGGTCCGGTTGGCCTCCAGGCGGGCCTTCGCGCTGTCGACCTTCTCGACGATCTGCGCGGACATCGCGTCACGCTGCTTGCGCAGCAGGACGAAGCTGAGGGGCGCCGAGATCACGATCGACAGGAGCAGCACCCACAGGAGGTTGGAGTCCCCGAGGCCGCGCGGCAGCACACCCACGTACACCAGACCCCACAGGGCGAGGAAGCAGCCGGCGAAGATGCCGAGACGCATCAGGGTGTACCGGATCGTGGCGCTCGTGCGGGCAGCAGCGGACACGGCGTGGCCTTCTTCCTTCGTGTTCCTTGGTACGGCGTTCCTGCCTGACTAGTGAAGCACGTGGCGAATTGATCAGTTCAGGGGGAGCAGCATGATGATGTCGTCGCGGTCGTCGCCGTCCGCGACGCGGATCGCGTCCGGGATGCGCCCGACCTCCTTGTAGCCGCACGAGGCGTAGAACCGGTCGACGCCGGTGCCGCCGCGGCAGGTGAGCCGGATCGCCTCGATGCCGCCGAGGCCGCGTACCGCCGCCTCCGTGGCGGCCATGAGGTCGCGCCCGTACCCCTTGCCCTGGTGGCGGGGGTGGACCATCACGGTGTAGAGCCACACCCAGTGCTTCATCAGGCGGTGCGTGTTGTACGTGAGGAACGCCGTGGCGGCGACGGCACCGTCCTCGTCGCGGCCGACGAGGAGGCGGGTGCGGCCCTCGGTGATGGCGGTGAGGTGCTTGACCCACTCCGGGCGTATGTCGTCGGGGGTGACGGGCGGAACGAAGCCGACGGAACCACCCGCGTTGGAGACGTCCGTCCACAGGGTGAGGACGCCGTCACGGAGGGCGGGGTCGATCCGCGGGTCCAGTTCGAAGTTCAACGGCATGCGTTCGACGATAAACGGCTCAGCGCAGGGCCCGGGCGACTATCCGCAGGTCGGACACCAGCCCCTCGTACACCGCGTCGCGGTCGTCGGCGCGCAGTACGGCGGAGGGGTGGATGGTCGCGAGCAGGCACTCGCCGAGCTCCTCGTGGCCGGGGAACGGCAGGAGCATGCCGCGCTGCTTGGTGACCCGGAAGGAGGAGCCGAGCAGCGCCTTCCCGGCGGTCGCGCCGAGGGCGACGATCAGCTCGGGGTCGACGAGCCGCAGCTCGGCCTCCAGCCACGGTCGGCAGGCGGTCATCTCGCGGAGGCTGGGCGCCTTGTGGATACGGCGCTTGCCGCGTTCGGGGACGACCTCGAACTTGAAGTGCTTGACGGCGTTGGTGACGTACGTGTCACCCGGCTCGATCCCCGCCTCGTCCAGCGCCCGGGTGAGTACCTTGCCCGCCGGCCCGACGAACGGCGCACCCTGCCGGTCCTCCTGGTCGCCCGGCTGCTCACCCACCAGCAGCACGCGCCCGTGGACGTTCCCGGCGCCGAACACGGTCTGGGTCGCGTCCCGGTGCAGCGGACACCCCCGGCACCCCGCGGCCGCCTCGCGCAGCGCCTCGATCCCGGCGCCCTCCGGCACGAAGGGCTCGGCGGTGTACGCGTCCTCGGGGGCGGTCCTGGTACGGCCGGCCATGCGCCCCGGGTACCCCCGGGGCGGCAGGCCAGACCTGTACGGACAGGGGTCACACCCGGGTGCCCACGAAAACCCATCCACACACAGCAACCACCCAGGCTCCGCCTCAGGTGCCCACGACGGGCGGTCACACCCGAGTGCCCACGAAAACCCATCCACACACAGCAACCACCGAGGCTCCGCCTCGGGTGCCCACGACCGGCGGTCACACGCGCATGGGCTGCGGCGACTCGCGGCGGTCCGGGTCCGGGCCCGGGTACTCGCGGATGATCTCGTACCGGGTGTTGCGCTCCACCGGGCGGAAGCCGGCGTCCCGGATCAGCTCGAGCAGGTCCTCACGGCCCAGCTTGTTGGGCGTGCCGTAGTTGTCCGCGTCGTGCGTGATCTTGTACTCGACGACCGAGCCGTCCATGTCGTCCGCGCCGTGCTGGAGCGCGAGCTGGGCCGTCTGGACGCCGTGCATGACCCAGAAGACCTTGACGTGCTGGACGTTGTCGAACAGCAGCCGCGAGACCGCGAAGGTCTTCAGCGCCTCCGCGCCCGTCGCCATGGTCGTCCGCGCCTGGAGCCGGTTGCGGACCTTGCCGTCCTGCATGTCCACGAAGTCGTGCTGGTAGCGCAGCGGGATGAAGACCTGGAAGCCTCCGGTCTCGTCCTGCAGCTCACGCAGCCGCAGCACGTGGTCCACGCGGTGGCGGGGCTCCTCGATGTGCCCGTACAGCATCGTGCAGGGGGTCTTCAGACCCTTCTCGTGCGCGAGGCGGTGGATGCGGGACCAGTCCTCCCAGTGGGTGCGGTGGTCCACGATGTGCTGGCGGACCTCCCAGTCGAAGATCTCCGCGCCGCCGCCGGTCAGCGATTCGAGACCCGCCTCGATCAGCTCGTCGAGGATCTCGGAGGCGGACAGCCCGGAGATCGTCTCGAAGTGGTGGATCTCGGTCGCCGTGAAGGCCTTGAGGGAGACGTTCGGCAGCGCCTTCTTCAGCTCGCTGAGCGACCGGGGGTAGTAGCGCCACGGCAGGTTGGGGTGGAGCCCGTTGACGATGTGCAGCTCGGTGAGGTTCTCGTTCTCCATCGCCTTGGCGAGGCGGACGGCCTCCTCGATGCGCATGGTGTACGCGTCCTTCTCGCCCGGCTTGCGCTGGAACGAGCAGTACGCGCACGACGCCGTGCACACGTTCGTCATGTTGAGGTGCCGGTTGACGTTGAAGTGCACGACGTCGCCGTTCTTGCGCGTACGCACCTCATGGGCGAGGCCGCCGAGCCAGGCCAGGTCGTCCGACTCGTAGAGGGCGATACCGTCCTCGCGGGTCAGCCGCTCCCCGGACCGGACCTTCTCCTCCAGCTCGCGCTTGAGCCCCGCGTCCATAGCAGGCCGCCTCCCATACGTGTGTCAATCGGGCTCCACCACCGTACGCCCCCTACTCTTCCGGCAGATCGCCGACCCGGTTCTCCCACTTCGTGGAGAGCACGATCGTCGTACGCGTACGGGACACGCCCTTCGTCCCCGACAGCCGGCGGATGGTCTTCTCCAGGCCGTCCACGTCGCTCGCCCGCACCTTGAGCATGAACGAGTCGTCACCGGCGATGAACCAGCAGTCCTCGATCTCGGCCAGGTCCCGCAGCCGGCGCGCCACGTCCTCGTGGTCGGCGGCGTCGGAGAGGGAGATGCCGATCAGCGCCGTGACGCCCAGGCCGAGGGAGGCGGAGTCCACCGTGGCGCGGTAGCCGGTGATGACGCCCGCCGCCTCCAGGCGGTTGATGCGGTCGGTGACGGAGGGCCCGGAGAGCCCGACGAGCCGGCCGAGCTCGGCGTACGAGGCCCTGCCGTTCTCACGAAGGGCCTGGATGAGCTGCCTATCCACGGCGTCCATATACCTGAAGCCTTCCATTGTTCAGCAACACAGCACGTTTGATTGTAGAAACAAAGGCGCACAGAGTGGTGATCAAGACGATCGTCAGGAGCTGACCCTCATCGTGTACACGACGCACCGGGTCGGCCGCGTGTCGGCGCCCCGGTCGCGTCGCCTCGCCGGGAAGCGTTAGTCCTCACGGGCGCCACCCAGCTCTCCCTTCCAGCGGCGGTACAGCTGGTGCGGCACCCCCGCCGCGTCCAGCACGCGCCCCGCGACGAAGTCCACCAGGTCCTGGATGTGCGTCGCACCCGCGTAGAACGCCGGAGAGGCGGGCAGCACCACCGCGCCCGCCTCGTCCAGGGCCACCAGGTGCTTGAGCGTCTGGCCGTTCAGCGGGGTCTCCCGCACCGCGACCACCAGCGTGCGCCGCTCCTTCAGCGTCACGCTCGCCACCCGCTGCAACAGGTCCTTGGACAGGCCGAGCGCCACCCCCGCCACACACGCGGTCGACGCGGGCACGATCAGCATCCCCTTGACGGGGTACGAGCCGGACGACGGCCCGGCCGCGAGGTCGCCCGCCACCCAGTGCCGTACGTCCGACACGTCCACGGGGAACGCCCCCGGCTTGCCGTCCGCGCCCCGCGACAGCCACTCCGTCAGGTCCTCGCGCCAGTGCGCGTCCCGGAACGCGATCCCGGTCTCGTCCAGCAGCGTCAGCCGCGACGCCCGGGACACCACCAGGTCGACGCTCTCCCCGGCAGCGAGCAGCCCGCGCAGCACGGCGGCGGCATACGGGGTCCCTGACGCCCCCGACACCCCGACGACCCACGGGCGACGCTGCACTTCTACCGGCTCCACGCCGCTGAGCCTATCCGGCCGGACCGGTACGGAACCGGCCGGTACGGAACCGAGCGGGGTGCCCCGGACGTTTCCGGGGGAGACGCGCTCACCGACGCGCATCACCACAGGGGGCCGCCATGGCAGGTACGACGAGGGGCGAGGTCACCGGCCGGACCGGCGCCGACCGGGTGAAGGCGGCCGCCGTGCTGATGCTCGGGTGGGTGGCCCTGCTGTGGCTGCTGGAAGCCGTCGACCTGGCGAGCGGCCACGCCCTCGACGCGTACGGCATCTCGCCACGCGAGGTCGTCGAGCTGCGCGACCTCGTCCCGGCCGCGTTCCTGCACTTCGGCTTCGGCCACGTGGCGGCGAACAGCGTCCCGCTGCTGGTGTTCGGCTTCCTGGCCGCACTCGGCGGCATCCGGCGCTTCCTGGCGGTCGCCGCGCTCATCGTGATCGTGGACGGCCTGGGCGTCTGGCTGGTGTCCCCCGCGTACAGCGTCACGGCGGGCGCGTCGGGCCTGATCTTCGGCCTCTTCGGCTACCTGCTGGTGCGCGGCTTCGTGGACCGCAAGCCGATGGACATCGTCGTGGGCCTGCTCATCGGCGCCATCTGGGGCAGCACCATCCTGCTGGGCGTATCGCCCACCCAGTCGGGCGTCAGCTGGCAGGGCCACCTGTTCGGCCTGCTGGCGGGCGTGGCGGCGGCCTTCGTGTTCCGCCGCCGCCGTCCGCGCGGTGCGGCGGCCGGGGTCACGGCCGGCTGACGCCGGGGTCCACGGGCAGGTCGGTGGTGTCGACGGTGAGCTTGCCGAGGCCGGATTCCACGGTCACCGTGTCGCCGTACGGGATCACGTCCCGCCCGCGATAGCCGTCGGGACCCGGGTTCCACAGCGTCAGGCAGTGCGCCTTGTACGGGTCGAAGATCAGGTAGTGCGGGATACCGCGCCGCGCGTACGCGCGGTCCTTGACCTCGTAGTCGTTGCGCACGCTGCTCGGCGAGACGACCTCGATGGCCAGTTCGACGAGGTCGGGCGGGTAGGCGCTGAGGTTCTTGTCCCTCTCGGCCTTCGGGATCACGGCGAGGTCGGGGCAGAACTCGTTGTCGTCATCGAAGGGCACTGCGACGTCACTGATGAACCACCACTCCGATGGGAGCTGGGCTTGCAGCCGGTTCCGCACCTCCCAGATCGTCTCGTTGTGGTGCGGCTTGACCGGACTCATCACGATGGCGCCCTCGACAATCTCCGTCCGGTAGCCCGGGAACATGTCCTCGAACCGGCTGAGCTGCGAGTGCAGGCGGTCGCTCTCCGAGATGGTCACGTCGGCCTCCCTTCCTGCACTCGATGGTAGGCCGCACGGTAGCTACGGGGTCAGGCCTCGAACGAGAAGATCGAGCAAAGCGCACACGAACAGGGCAATCCCGATGAAGCCGTTGACCGTGAAGAACGCCCGGTTCAATCGCGACAGGTCGTGCGGGCGCACGATGGTGTGCTCGTAGACGAAGGCGACGGCGACGATCAGCAGGCCCGCCCAGAAGAAGGGGCCCGCGTCGGTGGCCAGGGCGTACCAGAGCAGCAGCGCGGTGGTCACCACATGGGCGCCCCGGGCCCCGTACAGGGCCGCCGGGATGCCGAAGCGGGCGGGGACGGACTTCACGCCGTGGGCACGGTCGGCCTGGACGTCCTGGCAGGCGAAGATCAGGTCGAAGCCGCCGATCCAGACGCCCACGGCGAGGCCCAGGATCACCGCCTCCCACGACCAGGCCCCGGTGACCGCGATCCACGCGCCGACCGGGCCCATGGCCTGGGCGAGGCCCAGGATGGCGTGCGGGAAGTTCGTGAACCGCTTGCCGTACGGGTAGACCACCATCGGGACGACCGCGACCGGCGCCAGCGCCAGGCACAGCGGGTTCAGCAGGGCGGCCGCGCCCAGGAAGACGACCAGCGCCACCAGCGCGCCCGTCCAGGCGGACCGGACGGACACCGCGCCGGTGACCAGCTCCCGCCCGGCGGTGCGCGGGTTACGGGCGTCGATCTCGCGGTCGATGATCCGGTTGCAGGCCATCGCGAAGGTGCGCAGGCCCACCATCGCCACGGTGACCAGCAGCAGCTCCAGCCAGTGGACGGTGCCGTCGGTCCGGAACATCGCGGTGAGCGCGGCGATGTACGCGAAGGGCAGCGCGAAGACCGAGTGCTCGATCATCACCAGCCGCAGGAAGGCCTTGATCCGGCCGGCCGGCTGCGGCGCGGTGGTCGTCGTCATGCGAGGCTCCCGAGGAACGCGTCGAGGTCTGCCAGCAGCGCGGCGACGGGCAGCGGGCCCGTCTCCACGGTCAGCTCCGCCTCGGGGTCGTCGGGCGGGGTGATGCGCGCCGTGAAGGCGTACGCGTCCGCGCCGGCCGGGCGGGCGTCCAGGCGCAGCACGGCGCCGCCGTCGACGGTGAACGGGCCGGACGCCGTGGTGAGCTCGGCGCGCAGCCGCTCGGCGAAACCGGCGGGCTCCGCGTCACGCACACCGGGCAGCTCGAAGCCGTCACCCTCGCCGTCGTTCTCGAAGAGGACCGCCCAGATGTCTCCGGGACCGGCGAACTCCTCCGGCGGGACGCCCGCCTCCTCGGCGGCCAGCCGGACGTCCGGGTCGGCCGGGTCGAGCGCGGGGCGCACCAGGGCCACATAGGCCGTGTCGGTGCCGATGAACAGGGCCGGGCCTTCAAGGGCGGGGCTCACAGGCCGTACTCCTTCCAGCGGCGGTCCACCAGTGCCGCCGTCGCCGGGTCGGACTCGACCATGTCGGGCCAGCCGCCGTCGCGCGTGTAGCCCTCCTCGGGCCACTTCTTCGTGGCGTCGATGCCTGCCTTGCCGCCCCAGAACTGCTGGTATGAGGCGTGGTCCAGGTGGTCGACCGGGCCCTCGACGACCGTGAGGTCGCGGGCGTAGTCGGTGTTGCCGAGGGCCCGCCAGGAGACCTCGTGCATGTTGCGGACGTCGCAGTCGGCGTCGACGATCACGATCAGCTTGGTCAGCGACATCATGTGCGCGCCCCAGATGGCGTGCATGACCTTCTGCGCGTGCTTCGGGTACTTCTTCTCGATCGAGACGATCGCGCAGTTGTGGAAGCCGCCCGACTCCGGCAGGTGGTAGTCCACGATGTCCGGGACGATGATCTTGAGGAGGGGGAGGAAGAAGCGTTCCGTCGCCCGGCCCAGCGGGCCGTCCTCCGTCGGCGGGCGGCCCACCACGATCGACTGGAGCAGCGGACGCTTCCGCATCGTCACACAGTCGATCTTCAGCGCGGGGAACGGCTCCTGCGGGGTGTAGAAGCCCGTGTGGTCGCCGAACGGCCCCTCGGGGAGCATCTCGCCCGGCTCCAGCCAGCCCTCCAGGACGACCTCCGCCTGCGCCGGCACCTGGAGCGGCACCGTCTTGCAGTCGACCATCTCGATTCGCTTGCCCTGCAGGAAGCCCGCGAACAGGTACTCGTCGATGTCCTCCGGCAGCGGAGCCGTCGAGGCGTACGTCACGGCCGGCGGCGCCCCGAACGCGATCGCGACCGGCAGTCGCTCCCCGCGCCGGGCGGCGACCTGGTAGTGGTTGCGGCTGTCCTTGTGGATCTGCCAGTGCATGCCGATGGTGCGCCTGTCGTGGCGCTGGAGCCGGTACAGCCCGAGGTTGCGGATGCCGTTCTCGGGGTGCTTGGTGTGGGTCAGGCCCAGGTTGAAGAACGACCCGCCGTCCTTGGGCCAGGTGAACAGCGCCGGAAGCTGGTCCAGGTCCACCTCGTCGCCCCGCAGCACGACCTCCTGGACCGGCGCGTCCTTGACCTTCTTCGGCGGTACGTGGGTCATCGCGCCCAGCTTGCCGAACGCCTCGCGCACGCCCACGAAGCCGTGCGGCAGCTCCGGCTTCAGCAGCCCGCCGATCTTCGCGCTGATCTCGTCGTACGACGACAGGCCCAGCGCCTTCAGCAGCCGGCGGTCCGTCCCGAACACGTTCATCGCGAGCGGCATCGAGGACCCGCGTACGTTCTCGAAGAGCAGAGCGGGGCCGCCGGACTTCTGGACCCGGTCGACGATCTCCCCGACCTCCAGATACGGGTCGACTTCGGCCTTGATGCGCTTGAGGTCGCCTTCGCGGTCCAGGGCCCTGAGCAGCGAGCGGAGATCGTCGTAAGCCATGGGGCCCAGTATCGGCCACCGGTTACGCTGGCCTTGTCACCGGGGCTGACGAAACGCGGCCCGCCAATGCTTCCAGGGGGCTGTCCCACATGCTCAGGGCACTGCTGTACATCCTGCCGCTGGCGCTGACGATCTACGCGTTCATCGACTGCCTGAACACCCCCGAGGACGAGGCCAAGCACCTCCCCAAGGTGGCCTGGATCTTCATCATCCTGCTCTTCTGGATCGTCGGCCCGATCGTCTGGCTCGCCGCCGGCAAACTGCGCCACGCCCCGGCCGGCGGTCGCACCCCGTCCGAGTGGCACCGCAACCACCGCACGGAGTGGGTGGCGCCGGACGACAACCCGGAGTTCCTGAAGTCCATCCGTGAGGAGAACAAGAAGGACGAGTCGCTCCCGAAGGACTGGGAGGCCGACCTGCGCCGCCGCGAGGACGAGCTCAAGGAGAAGGACGAGGGCGAGGACGGGCAGCAGGACGGCGGCGACACCGGCCCTGGCACCGGCCCCGCCCCCGGCTCCGGCCCCGAGAAGCCCTGACCCCGTGGAGATACGGCTCCTGGTCACGTTCGAGAAGGTCGCCGGCGTCCTCAGCTTCACGCAGGCCGCCGCCGAGCTGAAGTACGCCCAGTCGAGCGTGACCAGCCAGATCCGGTCGCTGGAGTCCTCGCTCGGCACCGAGCTGTTCGACCGGCTCGGCAGCCGTATCCGGCTGACGGAGGCGGGTGAGCGGCTGCTGCCGTACGCCCGGCAGATGATCGAGCTCGCCGACGAGGCGAGGGCGGCGGTCGCCGCGGCGGAGGAGCCGGCCGGGACGGTCAACATCGGCACCATGGAGTCGCTGACGTCCTACCGGCTGCCCGCGCTGCTGGAGCTGTTCCACCACCGCTACCCGAAGGTGCGGCTGTCGCTGCGGCCCACGCTGGGCGACGAGACGCGGCAGGCGCTGCGGCAGGGCACGTACGACATCGGCTTCCTGATGGAGCGCGAGACCGAGCACGCGGGGCTGGAGAGCGAGGTGCTCACGGCCGAGCCGCTGGTCCTGGTCGCCGCGCCCGCGCACCCCCTGTCCGACCGGCCGGCCCTGTCCACCGGCGACCTGGCGGCCGTGCAGCTCGTGGGGACGGAGCCGGGCTGCCCGTACCGCGACCTGTTCGAGGAGGAGCTGCGGGAGCGGACCGGCACGCCGCCGCCCTTCATGGAGTTCGGCACCATCGAGGCGACGAAGAGCGGGGTGGCGGCCGGTCTGGGCGTGGCGCTGCTCCCGCGCGTGACGGTGGCGCGGGAGCTGGCGGCGGGGACGCTGGTGGAGCTGGCCTGGGAGCCGCCGTTCACGCTGTTCACGCAACTCGCGTGGCGGCGCGGGAAACGGCTTCCGGCGCAGGTGCGGCTGTTCGTGGAGCAGGCACGGCGGCTCGTGCGCGAGCAGACGGAAGCGTGACCTTCAGGCTCGCCAGCACGATCAGCGGCAGGCCCAGCGCCTGTACGAGCCCGATGTGGTGGCCGTACACCGCCCAGTCGGCGAGCATCGCGACGGCCGGGTAGGTGAAGGCCAGCACGGCGATCTTGGCCGTGGGCAGCTTCTGGTACGCCGCGTACATCAGGACGTACATCAGGCCGGTGTGGACCAGGCCCAGTCCGGCCAGCCACGCCCAGCCCGCGCCCAGGCCCGAGACCTGGGCGAAGTCCGCGAACGGCAGCAGCAGCGGGATGCCGACCAGGACCTGGACGAGGGCGACCAGGTGCGGCCGAACGCCGGTGACCCGCTTCGTGACGACGGTCGAGATGGCGTAGAACACGGCGGCCAGCAGCGCCAGCCCGAGCCCCTTGAGCGAGCCGGTGTCCCCCGGCCGGATGCCGGAGACCAGGATCAGCCCGGCGAACGCCACCACCAGCCAGCCGAGCCTGGCGGCCGTGAGCCGCTCCCGGAGGATCAGCGCGCCGAGCAGCACCACGTAGAAGGGCTGGGTGTGGTAGACGACGGTCGCGAAGGAGATCGAGGTCGCCTCGTACGCCTCGAAGAGAAACGCCCAGTTGAAGACGATGAACACACCGCCGAGCGCGGCGAGGCCGAGCTTCTTCGCGGTGAACCCGTGGTCGGTGAAGTAGCCGCGGACGAGGGCGTACGCGCCCAGCGCCAGGGCCCCGAAGAGGCAGCGGAAGAAGACCACGTTGAACGGGGACGCCCCCGACTCGACGACGAAGATGCCCAGGGTGCCGGACAGCACCATGGCGAGGGTCAGCTCGACCGTGCCCTTGGTTTCGTTTCTCATGGCAGTGACGCTACGAGCGGGACCGGTGGCCGGTCCACGAGCCAGTGGGGCGTCCCGCCGATGGGGTCATCGGCCCGGCCGATGGGGAAGAGTGGCTGTCATGGACCATCAGCAGCAGGCACGGCGGTGGCTGGAGACGGCCGTCGCCGAGGCTCGCGCCGGGCTCGCGGAGGGCGGGATCCCCATCGGGGCCGCCCTGTACGGGGCGGACGGCACGCTCCTGGGGCGGGGGCGCAACCGCCGCGTACAGGACGGTGATCCGTCCATGCACGCCGAGACGGCCGCGTTCCGGGCGGCCGGGCGGCAGCGGTCGTACCGGGGGACGACCATGGTGACCACGCTGTCGCCCTGCTGGTACTGCAGCGGGCTCGTGCGGCAGTTCGGGATCTCGCGGGTGGTGATCGGCGAGGCGGAGACGTTCCACGGCGGCCACGACTGGCTCGCGGAGCACGGCGTGGAGGTCGTGCTGCTGGACGACCCGGCGTGTGTCGCCATGATGCGCGAATTCATCGAGGAACACCCGGCGCTCTGGAACGAGGACATCGGCGATGAGTGAACAACGACGGATTCCCACCATCGACCTGGCGCCGTGGCTGTCCGGCGACCCCGCCGCCCGTGCCGCGACCGCGCGGACGGTCGACCGGGCGCTGCGCACCGCCGGGTTCCTGCTGGTGACCGGGCACGGGGTGGAGCCGGGGCTGCGGGCGGCGATCCGGGAGGAGGCACGGCGGTTCTTCCACCTGGATACGCGGGTGAAGGAGCCGTACGCCGTGAAGGTCGGCGGGCGCGGCTGGCTCGGGCCGGGCGCGGAGGCCAACGCGTACGCGGAGGGGACGGCGAGCCCGCCGGACCTGAAGGAGTCGCTGTCGTTCGCGTCCCACGAGCCGACCGGCGACCCGGCGGTGGACGCGGAGTGGTTCCTGCCCAACACCTGGCCGGCCGAGGTGCCGGGGCTGAGGCCGCTGGTGGAGGAGTACCTGACGCGGATGCGGGACCTGTCCGACCTGCTCCTGGAGCTGCTGGGCGTGGCGCTCGGCGAGGGCGAGGAGTTCTTCAGGCGGCACACCGCTCACCCCACCTGGGGCTTCAACATCAACTGGTATCCGGGGCGGGACGTGCTCGGGGGTCCGGAGGAGGGCCAGTTCCGGATCGGGCCGCACACCGACTTCGGGACGGTGACCGTGCTGGACCGGCAGGCGGGCAGAGGCGGGCTCCAGGTGTTCACGGACGAGGGCGGCTGGGAGGACGCCCCGTACGACCCGGACGCCTTCACCATCAACATCGGGGACCTGATGGCCCGCTGGACGGACGGCCGCTGGCGCTCGGGCCGCCACCGGGTGCTGCCGCCGCCCGCCGACGTGCCCTCCGAGGAGCTGATGTCGCTGGTGTACTTCTATGAATGCGACCCCGGGACGGACGTACGGGGCACCGACTCGCACACGTACCTGCGCGGGCAACTGGACGCCATCACGACTGAATGACGGTTCGCCCGACCCCTCACGCGGCCAACGGTTCGAAAGTAACCTGAGCCTGACGCTGAGTCACGGGGGGTGGCGGTGGACAGAGAGCTGTACGGCCGCGAGGCGGTCCTGGACGCGTACGGTCTGGCCGCCCGGCTGACCGGACTCACTCCGTACAGCTTCACCCCCGCCGGGTACGAGCACGGCGACGATCCGCCCGTCACGGTCTTCACCGGCGGCCGGGGCATGGGCAAGACCGCGCTGCTCAAGCAGCTCCGCAACGCCTACCGGGGCGGCACCCCGCTCGCGCTGCTGGACTGCGCGCACATCGAGCCGCCCCTCGACCACGGGCCCGGCTGGAACCCGCTGACGGGCGCGCTGGCGGAGCTGGCCGTGCAGTTGTCGCCGAGGGTGCTCACGGCCAAGCCGGTGGAGTTCCCGCGCCTCGCGCTGGGCCTCGCGGCGGTCGCGGTCACCGGCTGGACGCAGGAGGACGACGACCGGGCGCGGCGCGACCTCCAGCGCCTCGGGCCGGTCCTGGCGACCGTCGACGAGGCCAAGGGCGCGGCCGGTACGTGGGTCTCCAAGGTGCTGGCCAAGCTGGCCGCGACGGCCGCCGAGTCGACGGCGCCGCTCGCCGGGCTGCTGGCCGAGGCGACGGTGGAGACCGTCCTTGAGGAGGTGTTCGGCCGCTACCAGCGCAAGTCCAAGGCCTGGTACGGCGCGTACCGCAACGCGGGCAGGCGGGGCGAGCTGGGGCTGCACCAGCTGGCCGTCGATTTCGAGCAGGGCGGTCGGCGCCGGGAGGAGGCCGAGGCCTTCCTGGTCGGGGCGCTCGTGGAGGACGTACGCCGGGCGTACGTGGGCCTCACCCGGCGCGGGACCCGGCGCGGCCGCCCGCTCGTCCTGCTGGACAACGCCCACCTGCCGCTCGGGCGGCGGCTGGTCGAGCCGGTCCTGCGGGACCGCGGCGCCGGGAGCCGCGACCAGCTCGTCGTCGTCGCCGCGTCCCGGGACCGCGACCACGAGGGGCTGCGCCGGGCGACCCGCAAGCGGCTGCCGGAGGTCGCGCACACGTCGGGCTGGGAGCGGGGCGCGGACATCACGTCGGGCATCCTCGCCGTGGAGCTGACGCCGCTGAGCGCGGCGCACACCCGGGCCGTGTTCGACCGGTACGACCCGGCGGGGCGCACCCCTGCCGACCTGTCGCGGGCGGTCCACCGGCTGACGGGCGGCCGGCCGCTGGCGGTGGCGCTGCTCGGGCGGGCGGTGGGCGGGGTGCCGGCGGCCGGGCGCGGCGGGCTCACGCCGGGTGCGCTGCTGGACCTGACGGTGGAGCTGCGCGAGGACACCGCCGCCGTACCGGTCGCGGACACCCTGCTCGCCGGGCTGCTGCCGCCCGGGCTGCGCCCGGACGTGGCCGCCGTGCTGGCCGCCGCCCACGGCGAGGAGTCGGCCCGCGTGCTGGCCCGCACCCGGCTGCGCGGCGCGTCGGTGGAGGGCGACATGGCGCTGCTGGTGCGGGACGCGCTGCGGGCGGACGGCTGGCCCGAGGCGGGCGGGCACTTCGTGGCGGACCCGCTGCTGCGCGCCCTGCTGCTGCACCGGCTGCGGTTCCACGACGCCGACGCACCCGCGTACGCCGCGTGGCGCGCCGTCCACGAGACGCTGCACCGCCACTACGGCCCCGACCCGACCCCGTACCGTCTCCGGCAGGACCTGGCGCTCGGCCGGTCCGAGGAGGCGGTGACCGAGCTGCGGCTGGCGTTCCCCGGTCCGGACGTCCTGGACTGGCTGGACCGGCTGCGGCTCATCGCCACCGCCCCGTACCCCCGCGAGCAGGGCCGCACCGGCCTCGATCCGCGCCGCGCGGTGGCGCTCGGCGAGGACCCGGGCGGCCCGCTGCCCGACGGGCTGGACGCCGACGCGACGGCCCTGCACCTGGGGCTGCGGCGGCTGCTGCACGCGGTGTGGCTGCTGACCGACCCGCTCGCCCTGCCGGACGACGACGTGGTCGACAAGCTGGTGCACGAGCTGCGGCAGCTGTCCGGCCGGCATGTGACGGGCACCAGTCCGCTGTGGGAAGCGGCCACCCACTGGCCGAGGGACATCCGTGCCTGGCGGGGCCCGACGGTGCCGCCGGGACGGGAGGACGGAGTCTGACGTGCCCCATCCCCTCCGCTACCGGGTCTTCTACACCACCCGGCAGAAGATCGTCACGAGTGTGCTGGTGCTGGCGCTGCTGGCCTGGGGCGCGGTGTACGCCGTCGACCGGCTGACCTCCCCGGACGACCGTTCCTGCGCCCCCGGCGTCGCGCGCCCGGCGGGCAGCGACGAGTGCGTCGGGGTCTCCGGTGACGGCCACGACTTCGGGGTCGCGGCGCTGACGGAGGCCGCCGCCGCCATCGACCAGGAGAACGACACGCTGACGGCGGGCCAGTACGTGACGGTCGCCGTGCTCCTGCCCCTGACGTCCACGAGCGCCGAGATGCGGACCAAGGTGGTCCACGAGGTGCGGGGCTCGTTCGCCCGCCAGTACAAGGCCAATCACGACGACAACGGCAGGCTGCCCAGGATCCGGCTGGTCCTGGCCAACACCGGTGACGGCAACGCCCACTGGCGTACGGCGGTCGAGCAGCTCACGGGCATGACCGGCGCCCCGCACCACCTGCGCGCGGTCTCGGGCATAGCCACCAGCAGCGCGCCGGTCAAAGAGGCCGTGACCGAGCTGACGCGCGCGAACATCGCGGTCGTGGGGACCACCATCACCGCCGACGACATAGCCAACGGCCATCCCCGCCCCGGCGACCATCCGTTCCCGGGCCTCGCGCGGGTCGTCCCCACCAACAAGGATCTGGCGGACGCGCTGGCCGGCTTCGCCAAGGTGGACTCGGCGAAGGCGTTCCTCGTCCATGACACCCGCACCGGGGACAACTACACGGACACGCTCAAGGACGCCTTCTCGGAGCTGCTGGGCACGTCCCCGTACCCGCCGCAGCTGTTCACCTCGCCGAAGAACCCGGGGGACGACGACCCCACGCCCAACACCTTCCAGAACATCACGCACATCATCTGCGCCTCCCGCGCCGAGACGGTGTTCTTCGCCGGGCGCCACACCCAGCTGCGCCACTTCGTCAACGCGCTGGGGGAACGCGGCTGCACGCACCGCACCTTCACGGTGCTGACCGGCGACGAGGGCTCGTACCTGGGCGCGGACGAGCGGCTCAAGAAGGAGTCCCTCGACGCCGGCCTGACCGTCCGCTACGCCGCGCTCGCCCACCCCGACGCCTGGCGGGCGGTGAAGGGCAGGACGAATCCGGCGACGGGCGGGACCACGGGCGCGTACGCGGACTTCGAGAAGGCGATGGAGGCCGCGCGCCTGTCCCCGAAGGCGTCGAAGCCCACGCCGCGCCCCCCGTTGCAGCCGGTGGAGCTCACCGACGGGCAGGCGATCATCGCGTACGACGCGATGGCGGCGGCCGTCCAAGCCATCCGGATGGCGACGCCGAAGGGGCGGACGCTGCCCCCGTTCGAGGACGTGGGCAAGCAGTGGCCCCAGGTGCAGGGCCCCCTGCGGGTGAACGGCGCGAGTGGCTGGATCTGCCTGAACAACTCCGGCAACCCGCACAACAAGGCGGTCCCGGTGGTGGAGCTGACCCGCGGGGACCCGCGGTTCGTGGAGATCGCCTGGCCGGAAGGCAAGCCCCCGACGCGCGACTGCCTGCCACCGCGCACACCGTAGGGCGCGACGGGCACGCGGCGTCACGTCGCGCCGAAGTCGCGGGCCTCGTACTGGTCGCGCAGCTCCTGCCAGCGCTCCCGGGACCAGGCCGGCCAGTCCGCCGCGCGGCCGTCGAGGAAGTCGGCGAGGTACGTGAAGTGGTCGTGCCAGCCGGCCAGGCAGTCCAGCCGCAGCTCGTCCGTCCCCCGGAACTCGTTGGTGAACCGCAGCACGGTCGACCCGGGCGGGCCGCCCGGCTCGATGTGGAACCGCATCCGTCCGTGCACCTCGACCGTGTACTCGACGATCCGTTCCACGTCCCACGCGGTGACCGTCCCGGACACGACGGTCGCCGGCTGCGTGGTGAGCCAGCGCAGGGTGACCGCCCCGCCGAGCCGGGCCTGCAGGACCTCGGCCTCGGCGAGCCACCCCCGTAGCCCGCCGGGGGTGGTCAGGGCGAGCCAGACGCGCTCCTCGGGGTGGGCCAGGGGGACCACGAACCGCACGGTGTGGGTGTCGCGGTGACTCGTGCTGGTACCGGGAGGGATCTGATCGGCCATGTATCCAGCGTCGCGCGGACCCCCGCGCCCCGCTACCTCACACGCCCGCGTACGAGTGCAGGCTGTTCACGAACATGTTGACGCCGTAGTAGTTGAACAGCCAGCAGGCGAAGGCGATCAGCGCGACGTACGCCGCCTTGCGGCCCTTCCAGCCGGCCGTGGCCCGCGCGTGCAGGTACGCGGCGTACGCGACCCACGTGATGAACGACCAGACCTCCTTGGCGTCCCAGCCCCAGTAGCGGCCCCACGCGTCACCGGCCCAGATCGCGCCCGCGATGATCGTGAAGGTCCACAGCGGGAAGATCGCCGCGTTGACGCGGTAGGCGAACTTGTCCAGGCTCGCGGCCGCCGGCAGCCGCTCCAGCACCGAACGGGCGAAGCCGCTGGGCGTACCGCCGCCCGCGAGCTTGTTCTCGTAGGAGTCCCGGAAGAGGTACAGCAGCGTGGCGACCGCGCCCAGGTAGAAGACCGCGCCGCAGAAGATCGCCGTGGAGACGTGGATCCACAGCCAGTACGAGTGCAGGGCCGGGACGAGCTGGTCACTCTCGGTGTACAGCCAGGTCGTGGCGATGCCCAGGTCCAGCAGGACGGTGGTGACCAGCGGCAGCCCCATCCAGCGGACGTTCTTCTTGGCGACGAGGAAGCCGAGGTACGCGCCGACCACCACCGTGGAGAAGGTGGTGGAGAACTCGTACATGTTGCCCCAGGGGGCCCGCTGCACGGACAGCGCGCGGGTGACCACGCCGGCCGCCTGGACGAGGAAGGCGAGGGTGGTCAGCGAGACGGCGATACGCCCGTACAGGTCGCCCTTCTCGTCCCCGCCGGCCGCGCCGGGGCCGTCCGGTACGTCACGCGCACCGCCGGCGGAGCGGGTGACGACCGTCGGCTTGTCGAGGACGGCGGTGCCGCCGCCCCGCTGCCCTCCCACCCGCACCTGCACGGCGGCGGGACGGGCGGTCAGGGCCGCCGCCGTACGGCCGACCTTGCTGCGGCTGCCGAGGACCCACTCGGCGATGTGCGCCAGGAAGGCCAGGGTGTAGACGGCCATGGAGGAGTAGATGAGCACATTGCTCATCTCCGCCAGGCTCTCGTTCGTCGCGGCGGCGAGATTCACTTCTCAGCCCCTTCAGCAGCTGCTTCTTCGGCTTCGGCTTCGGGCGCGGTCGGCGCCACGGAATGGAGCGTGACCGCCAGGTCGGCCAGCTCCTCGGGGAGCTTCGCGGACTCGCTCCGCCCCAGCCCCGCCATCTCGACGACGGTCACGCCGTCGTCCCCCCGTACGGCCCGGATCCAGATCCGGCGGCGCTGGATGAACAGCGAGCCGACCAGCCCGGCGATCGCGACGATCGCGCCGGTGAGGGCGAGGCCGTTGCCGGGCTGCTGGGAGATCTGGAAGCTGGCCCACTCCTTGATCTCCTTCTCGAAGGTGATCGAGCCCGCTCCGCCGGGGAGGGTCATCGTCTCGCCCGGTACCAGCGTCTTCTTGAAGATGTCACCGTTCGCGTCCTTGAACGGCGTCATCTTGCTGGTGTTGAGCTGGTACACGTTCTGCGGCAGTCCGCTGTCGACACGCAGGTCGCCGCGGTACGCGCTCAGGTTGAGCACCGGGAAGGCCAGCCCGGGGAACTTGCTGAACATCTGGCCCTGCCCCTTGCCCGCGTACGTCGGCACGAAGAAGGCCGGGAAGCCCAGCTGGTCCTTCTTGCCGTTCTTGTCGCGGTAGCCGTCCATCACCTTGATCACGCCGGTGGAGGTGACGTTGCTGTCGATCGGCAGGAGCGGGACGGCGCCGTGGAAGACGACCTTGCCCTTGCCGTCCTTGACGGTGACGACGGGCGCGTACCCGTGGGAGATCAGGTACACCTTCGAGCCGTCGACCTCCAGCGGCTCGTTGACCCGGATGACGCTCCGCTTCTTCTCACTGCCGGCCTTGGAGTACGTGACGTCCGCCTCGAAGGTGCGGGGGGTGCCGCGCTGCGGGCCGCTCGTCTCGTACGTACCGGTGAACTGGTTCAGGGTGAAGGTGAACGGCGCCAGCTCGTCGGTGGAGAACAGGGAGCCGGACGTGAAGTCGTCGTACTGGGTGAGCGTGTTGGAGAAGCCGTCGCCCTCGACGATCAGCTTGCCGCCCTCGGACTTGAAGAGCTGGCCCACGGCGAACGCCACCAGCATCACGATCAGCGCGAGGTGGAAAAGCAGGTTGCCGACCTCGCGCAGGTACCCCTTCTCGGCCGCGACGGCGTCACCCGCCGTATGGGCCCGGAAGCGGCGCTTCCTGAGCATGGCCAGCGCCGCCTGGCGCACCTCCTCGGGCGCGGCCTCGGTGCGCCAGGTGGTGTACGCGGGCAGGCGGGTCAGGCGCTTGGGGGCGGCCGGCGGGCGGCCTCGCAGCTGGCCCGTGAACTGCCAGGTGCGCGGGACGATGCAGCCGATGAGGGAGACGAACAGCAGGATGTAGATCGCGGAGAACCACACCGAGCTGTAGACGTCGAAGAGCTGCAGCTTCTCGTAGATCGGCGTGAGCGTCTCGTGGGCTTCCTTGAAGGAGCGGACCTTCAGCTCGTCGACGCTGTTCTGCGGGATGAGCGAGCCGGGGATCGCGCCCAGCGACAGCAGGAAGAGCAGGATCAGCGCGACCCGCATGGAGGTCAGCTGGCGCCAGAACCAGCGGATCCAGCCAATGACGCCGAGCGCCGGACCACCGGCCTGGATGAGCTCTTCCTTGGGCGCGGTGGACAGCTGCGCGCCGGCCGCCGCCTCGTCCCGCTCGGTCGTTTCTGTCTTGCTCATGGAACTAGATCCCCACCTGGAAACCGTTGGACCAGCCCTGCATCTGCTGTACGAGGGTGTCCCACGCGCCTGTGAGCAGCAGCAGCCCGGTCAGGATCATCATGCCGCCGCCGATCCGCATCACCCACGCATAGTGCCGCTTCACCCAGGAGAAGGCGCCGAGCGCCTTGCGGAACGCGACCGCGGCGAGCACGAACGGCAGGCCGAGGCCGACGCAGTACGCGAGGGTCAGCAGCGCCCCGCGGCCCGCGCTGGCCTCGTTGGCGGCGAGGGCCTGGACGGACGCGAGCGTCGGGCCGATGCACGGCGTCCAGCCGATGCCGAACAGGGCGCCCAGCAGCGGCGCTCCGGCCAGCCCGGTCACCGGCCGCTTGTGGAAGCGGAACTCCCGCTGGGTGAACCACGGCATGAGTCCCAGGAAGAAGACGCCCATCAGGACCATCAGGACGCCGAGGACGGTGGTGAGCGTCTCGCGGTGTTCCTGGAGGGTCCAGCCGAAGTAGCCGAAGAGGGCGCCGCCGGAGACGAAGACGGCGGAGAAGCCGAGGACGAAGAGGGCCGCGCCGGCGGCCATCCGGCCCCGCCGCGCCTCGGCCAGGTCGGTGCCGGTGACGCCGGTCACGTAACTGAGGTAGCCGGGCACGAGCGGCAGGACGCAGGGCGAGAAGAAGGAGACCAGCCCGCCGAGCACCGCGATGGGCAGGGCGAGCAGGAGGGCCCCGCTGGAGACCGTCTCGTTGTACATCGGCTAGTTCCCCGAGGCCTTCTCGGCCGCGATCGGGTCGATCATCTTGCGCAGCTTGGTTTCGTTGAGCGGCATGAGCGCGCGTGCCGCGATCTTTCCGTCACGGTCGAGGACGACGGTGGAGGGGATGCCCTGCGGGTTGAGCGTGCCCTTGGGGAAGCCGTTGAGGATCAGCTCGCCGGCCGGGTCGTACAGGCTCGGGTAGGGGACCGCGAAGTCCTTCTCGAAGGCGAGGGCGGGCTGCTTGTTGGGGTCGCGGGTGTTGATGCCGACGAACTCCACGCCCTCGGACTTGAGGTCGGTGGCGACCTTGGTGAAGTGCTTCGCCTCGGCACGGCAGGGGCCGCACCAGGAGCCCCAGGCGTTCAGCACGACGACCTTGCCCTTGAGGTCGGCGACGTCGAGGGGCTTGCCGTCGAGCGTCGTGCCCGCGAGCGTGTTGGGAGCCGTGCGCTCGCCCTTGGCGACGGTGTCGATACCGCCGGTGTTGGTGACGAAGTTGGTGTTGCCGCCACCGCCGGACGTGCCGTTGGAGTCGCCGCTGCACGCGGTGAGCGTGAGCGCGGCCGCAAGGGCGGCGCCGGCGGTGAGCAGGAGGCCTCGGGGGGCGCGGCTAAGGCTCATGTGAAAAGTTTCGCATGTACGTTTCGGGGATCTTGCGCGCCCCCCTGCGTGCCCGTAAAGCCCGATGTCAGGCGGGCTTAAGGAAGGTGTTCCAGCCGCCCGCCGGCGATTGGCCGACCTCGAGCGTACGGAGCTTGTCGAGGATCTTGGGGTCCTGGACGTCCAGCCAGTCGACGAACTGCTTGAACGACACCAGCCTTACGTCTTTCTTCCCGGCCATGCCCTTGAGGGCTTCTTCGACGGCGTCCATGTAGATGCCGCCGTTCCACTGCTCGAAGTGGTTGCCGATGTAGAAGGGCGCGCGATTCGATTCGTAGGCGCGGGTGAATCCGGCGAGGTAGGCCTCGGTGGCCTGCTTCTTCCATTCGGGATAGCGCGACGGCATGCCCTTGGTGGTGTTCTGCGACTGGTTGGCGAGCATGTTGTAGTCCATGGACAGGACCTCGAAGGAGCGGCCGGGGAAGGGGATCTGCTGGAGCGGCAGGTCCCAGATGCCCTGGCGCTTGACGGGCCACTTCTGGTGGCCGCCGGGCGAGCTGGCGTCGTAGCGCCAGCCGAGCTTCTTGGCGGTGGGCAGGAGGTTGTCCTGGCCGAGGAGGCAGGGGGTGCGGGCGCCGACGAGTTCCTTGCGGTAGTCGAAGGGCAGTGGGTCGAGGTCGGTCCAGCCGCTGTTGGTCTTCCATTCGGTGACGAATTTCACCGCCTGGTCGATTTCGCTCCGCCAGTCGGCCGGGGTCCACTTCTCGACCGAGCCGGAGCCGGCGCAGAAGTGGCCGTTGAAGTGGGTGCCTATCTCGTGCCCGTCGAGCCAGGCCTGGCGGACGTACTTCAGCGTCTGCTTGATGTGGTCGTCGGTGAGGTAACCGATGTCGGAGGCGCCGGTGCGGTTGTTCGGCGGGCGGTAGAGGGTCTTCTTCGATTCGGGCAGGAGGTAGAGCCCGGAGAGGAAGAAGGTCATGCCCGCGTCGTGGTTCTTGGCGAGTTCGAGAAAGCGCGGGAAGAGGCCGTTGCCGACCTCTCCGGCGCCGTCCCAGGAGAAGATCACGAACTGCGGCGGGGTCTGTCCGGGCTCCAAGGGGACGGGCTTGTCGGGCTGGTTGGGCTGCTTCCCGGTGTCGGACGTGGAACCGTCCCCTATGAGACGCCCCTCCACCTTGCCGGGGGCCGTACCTTCCTGCCCACCCTTACCGGGCCCGCTCCCGGGCTTGTCCGAGCCGCCGCCGAACCCGCAGCCACCGATCCCCATCGCGGCCGCGGCGCCAACTCCGGCTCCCAGCAGGCCCCTTCGACTGATCCCGCGCATATCGTCCCCATCCGCGCTCGCTCGTTGCCGGACATACCTTCCAAACCGGCAATGTGTGAGAGGGCTGAAGGAAGAGGGCGGTTCCCCCGATTACCACACAATCTTCTGCGTGACGGGACAGTTACACGAGGGTGGCCGGCGCGCGGCCGCGCGCGCTCCGGGCGGGCGGGGGCTGCGGGCGGGCGGGGGCTGCGGGCGGGCGGGGGCTGCGGGCGGGCAGGGGCTGCGGGCGGGCGCGCCGGCCGCGCACGGGCGCGAGCGCCGTGGCGGGGCGCGCTGCGGGCGCGGGCGATGCGGGCGGGCGGGGGCTGCGAGCCCG